>CP079108.1:625000-937500 GCA_019285715.1 Sphingosinicellaceae bacterium | reverse complement strand
CCGTTCAGGATGCCGTTGACGACCTGAGTGCCGACATTCGGACCACCGACGCGGTCGCGCATGTCGAGGTAGTCGACGCGGCCGACGAGCTGGAAGCCGCCCCAACCGCCCTTGTCGAACCCGTTGAGGATCTTGGTCCGGTCGACCTTGCCGTTCTTGTAGCCGCGGGTCTCGCCGGTCAGCCAGTAACCGACTTCGCCGTAGGCGCTGAAGAACTTCGGATCGGACGCGAGGCGGGCGCCCGAAGCGACCTCGCCGTTGTCGAGGCTATCACCGGGCTGGATGCCCTGGATCTTGACGTACTGGCCTTCGCCCGCGACGTGCAGCGGGCCGAAGATCCCGAGCGCTTCGACGCCGAGGATGTAGTCCGACTTGCCGGCAACGCCGACGTCGTTGACGAAGCGCTGGTCGGTCGTCTGGACGAACGGGCGTGCCCGGTACTGGATACCGAACGAACTGGTCTTGAAGTGACGGTACTGTCCGGCAACCGCGAAGTGCAGCTGTCCGCCGAGCGCCTGCGGAGCGTACAGCATGCGGGCCGACAGCTCGTAGTCATTGTTGTCGAAGGTCGCGGCGGTGCCGGTACCGCCGTTGATCGAGTTGCCGAACGCGCCGGCGTTAAAGCGCAGATCGCCCGCAACGTAGCCGAAGCCGATGCCGAGGCGTCGACCCTCGCCGAACGCGTCGGTCATCTGCGCGCGCTCTACGAAAGAGGTGAACTTGTTGGACGTCATGTTCTCGAGGGTGTTGAACGGGTAGAAATAGCCGATGGTGACGTTCCATGGCTTGCCCTTGGGCTCGTAGGAGAGGACGAGATCCTCGTAGTCGACGATGCCCTGCGCGAAGTTGAACTGGAACGAGTACTTGAAGTCACCCGGCAGGTCGCCGGCGGCACCGATCAGCAGGCGGCGCGCGCGGTTGTTGAAGCCAAGGTTCGGCGTGTTGATATGATTGCCCGGGTTCGAAACATACCCGGCGTCATACTGAATTTCGCCGGACGGCTTGAACGAGAAGCCCGAGCCCTTCCACTGCGGAGAGCCGCCCCACGTCGGAGCATTCGCGGCAGTCTGCGTCTTGATGCCCTCGAGCTGGGTCTGCAGCGAGTCGACCTGCGCCTTGAGGAACTCCGAATTGGCGGCGGCCTCGTCGCGCGCTGCGATTTCGGCCTCGGTCGGAGCGGCCGGAGCGGCAGCGGTGGTGCTGATCGCGGCAACCTGCGCGGAAAGCTGGTCGATCTTCGCCTGCTGGGCGTTGATCAGGGCGCGCAACTCGGCCTCGTGCGACTTCGGTGCAGCGTGCTTGGCGACAGCCTTGCGGTGATGCTTTGCAGGTGCGGCGGACGCCGGCGCGGCAGCGAAGGCAGCGAGCGCCGTCGCGGCGAGCAGCGTCGCGGTGATCTTGGTCGTCTTCATCGGGTACCCCTGAAATCCATTCTCGTCTGCGCCGCGCCTAGTGGGGGTTTGTGACACATCCATGACAATCTCGTTGCGGTGGCGCTAACGCGTGCAGCGAACTCGCGAGCGTTGCCATTCTGCCACGCCCGGCCATCCGCGCTTTCTCATGAAAAAGCCCCGGTCAGAGATACTGACCGGGGCCTATTCAGTGCAGAAAGCCGCGTTCGGCGGCAGTTTCGTCAGGCGTCGACAGTGCCGGTTGGAGTCTCTTCGACAACCTTGCGGGGCCGGCCACGACGGCGCTTGGGCGGTTCCTCGGTAATAACCGCGACATCATCGGGGATGGCCGCAACCTGGACCGGGGCAGGAGCCCGAGCTGCGGGAGCGAGAGTCGCCGGACCGGGCAGGCCCGAGATCATGGGTTCGTCATCGGCCAGCGCCAGCTCGGGAGCGGGCTCGCGCCGTGTCGGCTCGGCGGCGCGGGGCCGCTCGTCGCGATAGTCCTCGCGCGGCGCGCGGGGAGCGCGCGGCTCGCGACGCGGAACTTCCCGAGCCTCGGGACGCGGCTCGCTGTCGGCGCGGGCATTGCCTTCCGGGCGCGGAGCGCTCTCGAAGCGGGCATTGCCGTTCGGATTGCGCTCGGCACGGGGCTCGCCCCGGTCGCGGCGGGTTTCCCGACCGTCGTCGCGGCGCGAATCCTGGCCGCGGTTGTCCGGCTGGCGGCCTTCCTGCTGCCGCCCCTCCTGCTGGCGATTGTCCTGCTGGCCCCGGTTGTCCTGCTGGCGGTTTTCCCGCTGCTGGCCACGATCATCCTGCTGGCGCCCGTCCTGCTGGCGGTCATCCTGCTGGTCGCGACCCTGTTGGTCGCGGCTCTCGGGCGCACGGCCCTCCTGGATGCGGTTGTCGTACTGGCGCGGTTGGCGCTCCTCGCGCTGGCCGTTGCCGTTATTGCCGTTGTCGTAGCGCTGGTTGCCGGCCTGGTCGTCGCGGTCCTCGGCGGGAGCGGCGTCGGCGGTCGCGGCGGCGTAGCCGGGATTATAGCCGTTGCCGACGTCCTCGCCGTCCTCGTCGGCATCGTAGCCGGGACGCGGCCCGCGCTGATGCTCCGGCTGGCGCTCGCGGATCTCGTTCAGGACGCGAAAATAATGGTCGGCGTACTGGAGATAATATTCGGAGGCGACCCGGTCGCCCTGCTGCGCGGCGTCGCGCGCCAGCGTCTTGTACTTGTCGAGCAGCTGGGTGGCGTTGCCACGCTGGCGGATATCGAGGCGGTTGTTATTGCCATAATTCTGGCCACCGGAGGCGCGCGGCGGCATGCCGCCACCGCCGCCGCCGCCCTGTCCGCCGCCACCGCGCCCGCGACGCCGGCCATTCTGCTGGTTATTGTTGTTTCGTATCAAGTGTCTGTCCCCGTAAGGCGGCGCAGGCGATCCTGCGCTGCTCGCGATGAGGGTGCCGACCCGTGTCGTCCGCGCCGCTGGACATAGTTGCCCATGGTCGCGCCAGTCCGGACGGTTAGCATTTATCCGGAAAGGTCGGTCGAGCGAGGGACTTCGTGGGGTCCACCTCGCCTTGGCACCAGCCCTAGCGGCATTCTTGCCCCGCTCCAAGCTCTATTTGGTGACGACGAGACAACGCGGCAACCCCGCGAGGTCACGTTCGAGTCGAACGCTGAGTCCCTCGGCCTCGAACAGCGCCGCCGCGGTCACGCCCTGCCCGCTGCCGATCTCGATGCACGCGACGCCACCCTCGGCGATCTGTGCGCCCAACAGCGGCGCGAGCACGCGGTAGGCGTCGAGCCCGTCGGCGCCGGCGAACAGCGCCTGTGCCGGCTCCCAGTCCCGGACGTCGGGGGCGAGTTCGGCGCCGCTCTCGACGTAAGGCGGGTTGCACAGGACTATGTCGAACGCCGCCCCGGTCCCCTCCCAGCCGCCGGCAAGAATGCGAGCACGGTCACCGAAGCCGAGACGCGTGGTGTTCGCGGCGGCGACCGCGAGCGCGGCGAGTGACGCGTCGATGCCGACCCCGATCGCGGCGGGCCACTGGCTGAGCGCCGCGAGCAGAAGCGCGCCGGAACCTGTGCCAAGGTCGAGGATGGTAGCGGGGGAGCGGTCGCGGAAATGCCGGATCGCGGCCTCGATCAGCGTCTCGGAGTCGGGGCGCGGGATCAGGACGCCGGGGGCGACGTGGAGGTCGAGGGACCAGAATTCGCGGACACCGGCGATGTAGGCGACGGGCTCGTGTGCGGCGCGGCGGTCGACGAGCGCAGCGAAGGCGGTGGCGTCGATCGCGCGCTCGGGGTCGAGGAGGAGCGAAAGGCGCGGGGTGTCGAGCAGGTGGGCGAGCAGCACCTCGGCATCAAGGCGGTCGATCCGCAGGGCGGCGGCACGAAGCTCACTCCCTACCCTCCCCCCTCGGGGGGGAGGGACCGGCGCACCCTTGTGCGCCAGGGAGAGGGGGTGGGGCTCGATCGACCGCGGCTGGACAGAACTACCCTCTCCCTGGTCGCCAAGTGGCAACCTGTCTCTCCCCCTCAAGGGGGGAGGGGAGTCAGGCATCGAGGTCCGCCAGCCGCGCCGCCTCGTCCTCGGCGATCAGCGCGCTGACCAGTTCCTCGAGCCCCGGCCCCTCCATGATCTCGGGCAGCCGGTGCAGCGTCAGGTTGATGCGGTGGTCGGTGACCCGCCCCTGAGGGTAATTATACGTGCGGATGCGCTCCGAGCGGTCGCCCGACCCGACCATCGACTTGCGGTCGGCGGCGCGCGCGTCGTGAAGCTTGGCGCGCTCCTGCTCGTACAGCCGGGTCCGCAGCACCTTCAGCGCCTTGGCCTTGTTCTTGTGCTGCGATTTCTCGTCCTGCTGGATGACGACCAACCCCGACGGAATATGGGTGATCCGCACCGCCGAATCGGTGGTGTTGACCGACTGGCCGCCCGGCCCCGACGAGCGGAACACGTCGATGCGGAGGTCCTTGGCCTCGTCGATCGTCACGTCGACCTCTTCGGCCTCCGGCAGGACCGCGACGGTCGCGGCTGACGTGTGAATGCGGCCCTGGGTTTCGGTCGCGGGCACGCGCTGGACGCGGTGGACCCCGGCCTCGAACTTGAGGCGCGCGAAGACCTGGGCGCCAGTGATGCTCGCGACGATCTCCTTCAGCCCGCCCATTTCGCCCGCGGTCGCGCTGATCGTCTCGACCCGCCAACCCTGGGTTTCGGCGTAGCGCGAGTACATCCGGAACAGGTCGCCGGCGAACAACGCCGCCTCGTCGCCGCCGGTGCCGGGGCGGATCTCGAGCATCGCCGGCCGGTCGTCGGCGGTGTCGCGCGGCAGCAGCTTGAGCGCCAGCGCGCGCTCGGCGAGCGGGATAGCGTCGGCGACCGCGCCGATCTCGGCCTCCGCCATCTCCTTCATCTCGGGATCGGCGAGCAGCGCGGTCAGGTCGGCATGCTCGTCCCGCAGCTTGCGGACGGTGGCCGCGGCCTCGGCGACGGGCGTGAGTTCGGCATAGTCCTTCGACAGCTGCACGAACTGGTCCGAGGCCAGGTCCGGGTTGCCCATGCGCGACGCGAGGTCGGCGTGGCGCCGCTCGATTTGCGCGATGCGGTCGGGGGAGATGGCGATCATAGTAATTCGGGGCGCAGAACCATGACGTCCCACGGGCCGTCTGGCTCATCGATGCGTGTATTGAAGCGGTCGCTTAGTGCCGAGGCAACGCGGCGAATAGCCTCTTGCGCGCTACCGCTGCCCTTCTGAAAAGTTTTCACCTCCAGCAGTGCTGCAATCTCTGGCGACTTAGTATCCAAGTCCACAAACAGCGCGAAACGAAAGTTCAGTCGTTTGGCGCGCTCAAATCTTTTGTTCATATTTCCGCGAAAAGCCATTTCGCAGCTTATCCCAGCTTTCCTTAGCTCTGTGAGAATTTCCAGCGCCGACGATTCATAATCTGGTCGGATCGGTATCACCTCGAAATCTGTCAGCTCCGCTTTCGACTCAGCCACCAACATAGCCAACCGCTCGATCCCGCCGGCCCAGCCGACCGCAGGCGTCTCAGGCCCACCCATAGTCCCGATCAGCCCGTCATACCGCCCGCCCCCGATCACGGTGCCCTGCGCGCCCAAGTGATCCGTCACGAACTCGAACGCCGTGTGCCGATAATAGTCGAAGCCCCGCACCAGCGACGCCGACCGCACGAAATCCACTCCAGCCGCCTGCAGACCCTTCTGCACCGCCTCGAAGAATGCGCATGCCTCGCTCGTCATGTGTGCGTCGATGCCCGGCGCGGCGTCGACGATCGGCCGGTCGCACTCGGCCTTGGAATCGAGGATGCGCAGCGGGTTCCTGGCCAGCCGGTCGCGGCTCTCGCCCGACAGCGCGCCCTGGTGCGCGGTGAAGTGCGCGACCAGCGCCTCGCGCCACGCCGTCCGCGTCTCGGCATCGCCAAGTGTATTAAGCTGCAGCACGACCTTGTCGCTCAGCCCGAGCTCGCTCAGCACCTGCGCGCCGAGCGCGATGACCTCGACGTCGGCGGCAGGCTCGGCGGCGCCGATGATCTCGGCGTCGAGCTGGTGGAACTGGCGGTAGCGGCCCTTTTGCGGGCGCTCGTAGCGGAAGAGCGGGCCGTGCGCCGCCAGCTTGAGGACGCCGTGCTGCTGCCAGCCGTTGGAGATATAGGCGCGCGCGATGCCGGCGGTGAACTCGGGCCGCAGCGTCAGCGACTCGCCGCCGCGATCCTCGAACGTGTACATTTCCTTCGACACGACGTCGGTGGTTTCGCCCAACGAGCGCGCGAAGACGCTGGTGAATTCGAACACCGGCACGTCGACGCGGCGGAAGCCGTACAGCTTGCGGACGCGGTTGAAGGTCTCGACGACATGATCGAAGCGCGCGATGTCCTCGCCGAAGAGGTCCTGCGTCCCCCGCACCCGTTGTACTTTTTCGGCCATAGCCGCGGCGTGTACGGCGCTAGTGCAGCAGCTTCAACCCGACGATGCAGCCGATCAGCCCGCCGAGCAGCAGCAACCGGGGCACGCTCGCCGGGTCATGGTACGCCAAGATGCCCACCGCGGCCGTTCCCGCCGCACCGATTCCCGCCCACACCGCATAGGCGGTGCCAAGCGGAATCGACCGCGAGGCGTACTCGAGCAGCCCCATGCTCAGCGTCACCGAGACCAGGAAGGCGAGCACCCACGGCCAGTTCCGGAAGCCGTCGACGTAGCGCAGCGAGGTGGTGAACCCGACCTCGAACAGCCCGCCGACGACGAGCGCGAGCCAGGCGGTCACGCTCCCGCCGCGACCTTGGCCAGCGCGTCGCCGGTCAGCCGCATCACCGTCCACTCGTCCATCGGCTTGGCCCCGAGCTTCTTGTAGAACCCGATCGCCGGGGTGTTCCAGTCGAGCACCGCCCACTCGAAGCGCGCACACCCGCGCTCGACCGCGAGCCGTGCGACATGGCTGAGCAGCGCCTTGCCGGTGCCCGAGCCGCGCGCTTTCGGCGCGACGTACAGGTCCTCGAGGTAGATGCCGCGCCACCCGGTCCACGTCGAATAATTGTGGAAGAACAGCGCAAAGCCGACCGGCTTGCCACCGTCGTCGGCGATTACCGCCTCGACCGGCGGCCGTTCGCCGAACAGCGCCTCGTGCAACGACGCCTCGGTGGCGACGACCGAGTTCGGGGACTTCTCGTACTCGGCGAGGTCACGGATGAATTGCAGGATCTGGCCGACGTCGGTGGGGGTGGCGGGGCGGATCGCAAACCCGGGACTCACTCCGCCGCGACCATCATCCCGCCGCTCTCGGCCAGCGCCTTGGCGGCCTCGATCTCGGCGGCCTTCTTCTCGACGAGCATGACGATGTGCTCGACCATCGCGGGCTCGTCGATGTGGTGGCTGGTGACGCCGGACAGGTAGACCATATGCTTGCCGCCGCCGCCGCCGGTAATGCCGATGTCGGTCTCGCGCGCCTCGCCGGGGCCGTTGACGACGCAGCCGAGGACCGACAGCGACAGCGGCGTGACGACGTGGGCGAGCGCGTTCTCCAGCGTTTCCACCGTCTTGACGACGTTGAAGCCCTGCCGCGCGCAGCTCGGGCAACTCACCACCCGCACGCCGCGCGCCCGGATGCCGAGCGACTTCAGGATGTGGTAGCCGACCTTCACTTCCTCGACCGGATCGGCGCTCAACGACACGCGGATAGTGTCGCCGATGCCCGCCCACAGCAGCATGCCGAGGCCGATCGACGACTTGACCGTGCCGCCGATCAGCCCGCCCGCCTCAGTGATGCCGAGGTGGAGTGGGTAGTCGCAGACCTCCGCCAGCCCGTTGTAGGCGGCAACCGCGAGGAACACGTCGGAGGCCTTCACGCTGACCTTGAACTCGTGGAAGTCCTCGTCCTGGAGCATCTTCATGTGCTCCAGCGCGCTTTCGACCAGCGCCTCGGGGCACGGCTCGCCGTACTTCTCGAGCAGATGGCGCTCCAGCGAGCCGGCGTTGACGCCGATCCGCATCGAGCAGCCGTTGGCCTTGGCGGCGCGGACGACCTCGCGGACGCGCTCCTGCGAACCGATGTTGCCCGGGTTGATGCGGAGGCAGGCGACGCCGGCATCGGCGGCTTCGAGGGCGCGCTTGTAGTGGAAATGGATGTCGGCGACGATAGGCACCTTCACGGCGCGGACGATCTGCTTCATCGCCGCGGTTGATTCGACGTCGGGGCACGATACCCGGATGATGTCGACGCCGACCTCCTCGCACTGGCGGATCTGCTCGATCGTCGCCTTGGCGTCCTCGGTCGGGGTGTTGGTCATGGTCTGCACGGCGATCGGCGCGCCGCCGCCGACAGGGACCTTGCCGACCATGATCTGGCGCGAAGTGCGGCGCGTGATATCGCGCCAGGGGCGGACGCTCATTGGACGGCTCCGGTGTGCATGGCTCGCGATATAGACGCGCGGGCCGCCCTCGTCATCCCGCTATCGACCCGCTACATCGCCGCGTTCATGCAACGCCCCTTCACCAAGATGCACGGCCTCGGCAACGACTTCGTCGTGTTCGACGCGCGCGCCGAGCCGCTGAGCCTGACCGCGCAGCAGGTTCGGGGCCTGTGCGACCGTAATACCGGCATCGGCTGCGACCAGTTGTTCGTGCTCGAGCCGTCGACGCGGGGCGACGTCTTCATGCGGATCTGGAACGCCGACGGTGGCGAAGTCTCGGCGTGCGGCAACGGCGCGCGCTGCGTCGCGGCGCTGCTCGGCGGCTCGCCGGTTATCGAGACCGTCGCCGGGCTGCTCAGCGCCGAGGCGGGCGACGCGGCGGCCAGCGTCGACATGGGGCGCCCGGCGTTCGAATGGGACGCGGTGCCGCTCGCCTACGCGATGGACACGCTCGACATGCCGGTCGGCTGGGGCGATCTCGAACGCCCGGGCGCAGTCAGCGTCGGCAATCCGCACGTCGTGTTCTTCGCGCGCGATATCGACGCCGTGCCGCTGGACGTCCTCGGCCCCGAGATCGAGCATGACTCGCTGTTCCCGGAGCGGGTCAACGCGGGCGTAGCGCAGGTCATCGACCGGGGCCACGTCAAGCTGCGCGTCTGGGAGCGCGGCGCGGGCCTGACGCGGGCGTGCGGCACCGGAGCGGTCGCGGCGGCGCTGGTCGGGATGCGGCGCGGGCTGCTCGACCGGAGCGTGACCGTGTCGCTGCCGGGCGGCGATGTCGGCGTCGAGTGGCGCGCCGACGGCCATGCGGTGCTCAGCGGCCCGGCGGTAACGGTGTTCACCGGCACGGTCGATCCGGACGATTTCGCATGAACGTGCTGAGCTTTGGGTGCCGGCTGAATATCGCCGAGTCGGCGATGCTGGCGCGGCTGTCGAGCGATCCCGAGCTGGTGATAGTCAACAGTTGTGCGGTGACGAGCGAGGCGGTGCGCCAGTCGGCGCAGGCGGCGCGGCGGGCCGGGCGGAGCGGCAAGCGGGTGGTGGTTACCGGATGCGCGGCGGAGGTCGAGGCTGGAGCCTTTGCGGGGTTCAGGACGGTCGGGCGGCTCGGCAAGTTCGAGGCGCGGTCGTACCTAGCCCCCCTCCCTGTTCAGGGAGGGGCTGGGGGTGGGTGCGAGCCGCTTGGCGAGCCCTCCGACCGTCCAGCGCAAGCCACCGAAGCCGGCGGCACCCACCCCCGACCCCTCCCTGAAGGAGGGAGGGGAGCAATTCACACCCGCGCCTTCGTCCCCGTCCAGACCGGCTGCGACCACGCCTGCACCTTCTGCATCATCGCCCGCGCCCGCGGCCCGTCGGTGTCGACCCCCCTCGCCGACGTGGTCGACGGCATCGCCCGCCTTGTCGACGCCGGCTGCAACGAGGTCATCCTGACCGGGGTCGACCTGACCAGCTACGCCGCGAACGGCGAGACGCTCGGCACGCTGGTGCAGGCGATCCTGTCGCGCACCGCCCTGCCCCGCCTGCGCCTCAGCTCGATCGACAGCATCGAGGCCGACCCGGCGCTGCTCGACACCGTCGCCTCCGAACCCCGCCTCATGCCGCAGCTGCACCTGTCGCTGCAATCGGGCGACGACCTTATCCTCAAGCGCATGCGCCGGCGCCATGGGCGCGACCATGCGATTCGCTTCTGCGCCGACCTGCGCGCCCGGCGGCCCGGCATCGCCTTCGCCGCCGACCTGATCACCGGCTTCCCGACCGAGACCGAGGCGATGTTCGAGAACACGCTCGCCCTCGTCGACGCCTGCGGCCTGACCGCGCTTCACGTCTTCCCCTACAGCCGGCGCCCCGGCACCCCCGCCGCGCGGATGCCGCAGGTCGCGCCCGGCGTGGCGCGCGAACGTGCCGCACGGCTGCGCGCGCTCGGCGAATCGCGGACCGCCGCCGCCCTTACCGCCGCGGTCGGCCAACCACAGCGCATCCTCGTCGAGCGGTCGGGCACCCGCGGGCGCACCGAAGCCTATCTGCCCGCCCGCGTTCCCCCGGCCCGGCCCGGCAGCATCGTCACCGTCACCGCGACCGCCGTGGTCGACGGTATCCTGGAGTGCGCATGATCGAACCGGCTGGCTGGCTGAGCAAACTGCGTAGCGGTCTGTCGCGCAGCTCCGAGAAGCTCGGGGCCGGCCTCGGCGTACTGGCAACGACGCGCCTCGACGAGGCCGCTCTCGAGCGCATCGAGGAGGCGCTGATCGGGGCCGACCTCGGCGTGGCGGTGGCGTCGCGGGTCGCCGACCGGCTTCGCGCCGAAAAGTTCGACAAGGCGATCGACGACGCGGGCATCCGCGCTGCCGTCGCCGCCGAGATCGAGGCGGCACTCGCCCCGGTCGCAAAACCGCTGGCGGTGACCGCCTTCCCGCGCCCGCAGGTGATCCTGGTCGTCGGCGTCAACGGCAGCGGCAAGACCACCACCATCGCCAAGCTCGCGCACCGCTTTGCCGAGCAGGACTACACGGTGATGCTCGCGGCCGGCGACACCTTCCGCGCGGCCGCAACCGAGCAGCTCAAGATCTGGGGCGAGCGCGCCGGGGTGCCGGTGATCGCCGGGCCCGAGGGCGGCGACGCGGCGGGGCTGGCGTTCAATGCCTTCGAGGCAGCGCGCAAGGCCGGCACCGACGTGCTGATCATCGACACCGCGGGCCGGCTCCAGAACAAGGCCGGACTGATGGACGAACTGGCGAAAATCCGTCGCGTTCTCAAGAAGCTGTCGGTAACCGCCCCGCACGACACCGTCCTCGTCCTCGACGCGACCACCGGCCAGAACGCGCTCAACCAGATCGAGGTTTTCCGCGACATCGCCGGTGTGACAGGCCTCGTGATGACCAAGCTCGACGGCACCGCACGCGGCGGCGTGCTGGTCGCGGCAGCGGAGAAGTTCAAGCTGCCGATCCACGCGGTCGGGGTCGGCGAGGGCATGGGGGACTTGCGGAGTTTCGATGCGGGGGATTTCGCGAAGGCGCTGGCGGGATAGGTTAAGATAGAACCCTCTCCCCAACCCTCCCCCAGAAGTGGGGGAGGGAGCAGCACGAGGCGCCTCTGCTCCCTCCCCCACTTCTGGGGGAGGGTTGGGGAGAGGGTTCTCACTTGCTTTACCTACCCACCTGACCTACTAGCCGCCGGTTCCCCGGTGGGGAGCGAAGCGTCCGAGGGCGCACGCCGGTCAGCGAGTATTCGCCCACCGGCGCTTTACTATTTGGGGCGGCGGCGCAGGCCATCGCCCGACCAACTGGAGTGACGGCACCCTGTTCGACAGCCTATCCGACCGCCTCGGGAGCGTATTCGACAAGCTGCGCGGCCGTGGCGCGCTGACCGAGCTCGACGTGCGCGCTGCCATGCGCGAGGTGCGGATTGCGCTGCTCGAGGCCGATGTCGCCCTGCCCGTCGTCAAGACCGTCATCGACCAGATCACCGAGCGCGCCATCGGCCACGAGGTCATTCGCTCGGTCACGCCGGGCCAGCAGGTCGTCAAGATCGTCCATGACGCGCTCGTCGAGATGCTTGGCGACGAGGCTGTGGACCTCAAGCTCGACGTCACGCCGCCCGCGGTCATCATGCTCGTCGGCCTGCAGGGCTCGGGCAAGACCACGACCACCGCCAAGCTGGCGAAGCGCCTGACCGAGAAGCACGGCAAGAAGGTGCTGATGGCGTCGCTCGACGTCGCGCGCCCGGCGGCTCAGGAACAGCTCCGCATCCTCGGCGAACAGGTCAAGGTCGCGACGCTGCCGATCGTGGCGGGCCAGCAGCCCGTCGATATCGCCAGGCGCGCCCGGCAGGCGGCGAAGCTCCAGGGCTTCGATGTCCTGATGCTCGACACCGCCGGTCGTCTTCACGTCGACGACGCGCTGATGGGTGAGATGCAGGCGGTCGCCCGCGAGGGTACGCCGGACGAAATCCTGCTCGTCGTCGACGCTCTGACCGGTCAGGACGCCGTCAACGTCGCGACCGCGTTCGGCAGCCAGGTCGCGCTGACCGGCGTCGTGCTGACCCGCATGGACGGCGATGCCCGTGGCGGCGCTGCCTTGTCGATGCGCGCCGTCACCGGCAAGCCAATCAAGTTCGCCGGCACCGGCGAGAAGCTCGATGCGCTGGAGGCGTTCGACCCACAGCGCGTCGCCGGGCGCATCCTCGGCATGGGCGACGTCGTTGGCCTGGTCGAGCGCGCCGCGGAGACCTTCGAAGCCGAGGCGGCCGAGAAGATGGCCGCCAAGATGGCCAAGGGTCAGTTCGACCTCGATGACCTGCGCACCCAGCTCGGCCAGATGAAAAAGATGGGCGGCCTCGGCGCGCTCGCGGGCATGATCCCCGGCCTCGCCAAGGCCAAGCAGGCGATGGCGAACGGCGCCGTCGACGACAAGGTCCTCGGCCGCATGGAAGCGGTGATCTGCTCGATGACCCCCAAGGAGCGCGCCAAGCCGGAGATCATCACCGCCAAGCGCCGCATCCGCATCGCCAACGGCGCCGGCACGACAGTGCAGGAGGTCAACAAGGTCCTCAAGATGCACCTCGAGATGGCCGGTGCGATGAAGAAGCTGCGCAAGATGGGCGGCATGAAGGGCATGGCGGCGATGCTCGGCAAGATGGGCGGCGGCGGTGCCGGTGGCCTCGGCGACATGACCAAGCTGCTCGGCGGCGGGAGCGGTGGCATGGGCAACATGCCGGCCGGCTTCAACAAGTTCACGAAACGCTAGAAACTACACGCAACCAATCTACGAAGATCAACCAAGGAACGAACTAATGGCACTGGCAATTCGCCTCGCGCGTGGCGGCATGAAGAAGCGTCCGCACTACCGCATCGTCGTCACGGACTCGCGCCAGCCGCGCGACGGCCGCTTCATCGAGAAGCTCGGCACCTACAACCCGCTGCTGCCCAAGGATTCGGCCGAGCGCGTCAAGCTCGACGGCGAGCGCGCCGCGCACTGGCTGTCGGTCGGCGCCCAGCCGTCGGACCGGGTCGCCCGCTTCCTCGATGCGATGGGCATCCGAACCCGCGCCGCGAAGTCGAACCTGAAGAAGGGCGAGCCCGGCGCCAACGCCAAGGAGCGCACCGAGGTCAAGGCGACCAAGGCCACCGAGCGTGAGGAGGCCGCTGCCGCCCTCGCCGCCGCTCCGGCTCCCGAGCCGGAAGTCGAGGCCGTCGAGCCTGAGGCAGCTCCCGAGGTCGAGACCGCTGCCGTTGAAGAGGCCGCTCCTGCCGCCGCAGAACCCGAGGCCGTCGCCGAAACCGCTGTCGAGGCCGACGCTCCTGCCGGTGAGGCCGTCGAGGCCGAAGCCGCTCCGGAAGCCGTTGAGCCGGCTTCGGACCTCGAAGCCGCGACCGAGACCGACGCCAGCCCCGCCGGTCCGGCGGTCTAAGCGGACCAACGAGGGTGGCCGGAGCCCGCGTCACCCTCGCCGCAATCGCCGGTGCACACGGCATCGGCGGCGAGGTTCGCCTGAAGCTGTTCGCCGAATCGCTGACCAGCCTCGAACGCCACAAGGTGTTCGAGGCTGGTGGCCGCACGCTGACCATGGTCCGCGTCCGCCCCGACAAGCCGGGCATGGCGAGCGGCGTCGCCGTCGCCAAGTTTGCCGAGATCGGCGACCGCACCGCCGCCGAGGGCCTGCGCGGCATCTCCCTGACCGTTGAGCGCACCGAACTGCCGCCACTCGACGATGGCGAATTCTACGTCGACGACCTGATCGGGCTACCCGCGGTCGACCTGGCGGGGGCCCCGCTCGGTACCGTCGTCGCTGTCGAGAACTTCGGCGCGGGCGACATCATCGAGGTCGCGCGGCCCGATGGCAAAACCTTCATGGTCCCGTTCAACCCCGAGGTCGTGCCCGAGGTCGGCGAGGCTGTGGTGATTGACCCAAGTTTCATCGTTTAGTATATACGTGCTGTATATACGGAGGCAGCGATGGCCGCGACGAAGTCGGTGACGACCAAGATATTCAAATCGGGGAACTCGACCGCGGTACGTTTTCCGGCTTCCTTCGGCGCGGTCCCAGGGACCGTTGTCGAGGTTCGTGAGGAGCAGGGCCGGTGGATCGTCGAAGCCCTTTCTGAGAAACCGCGCAAGATCGACGTCGCAAGTTTCTATGGATCATGCCCAGGCATCGGGCACATTACCGATCGAACGTTTGAAGAGCGACCATCGGAACGATTGGAGCGTGAGAGCAATGGCGGTTGAGCCACGCTTCCTGCTCGACTCCAACATTGGTATCTATCTTCTCGACGGTGTTACTCCCTCGGCACAGGCGCGCTTGGCATCGTGCGATCTCGGCGAAGTCGTGACCTCTTCGATCTGCCTCGCGGAGATGCTGGTAAAATCGACGCCCGATCACAAGGCTGGATTGGCAAGGATGCTGGCCGATATTGCCGTCGTCGAGTTTGGTCAGCACGCCGCCGAGATCTATGGTCGCCTGCCGTTTAAGCACCGCAGCTTTGATCGCTTGATCGCCGCCCACGCCTTGTCGCTCGATCTGACTATCGTCACGGCAAACGAACGTGACTTCGTCGACGTACCCGGCCTCCGCGTCGAGAACTGGACCCTTCCGCTTTGACTTGGGCCGCCACCGTCCTGACCCTTTACCCCGAGATGTTCCCCGGTCCGCTCGGCGTCAGCCTCGCGGGCCGGGCGCTGACCGAGGGCGCTTGGAGCCTGCGCGCCGCCAACATCCGCGACTTCGCCACCGACAGGCATCGCTCGGTCGACGACACCCCGGCCGGCGGTGGCCCGGGCATGGTGCTGCGCGCCGATGTCGTCGCGGCGGCGCTCGACGGTGTTGCAGACGGCACCCCGGTGCTGGCGATGACGCCGCGCGGAGCTACACTTACGCAGGCGCGGGTCCGCGAGCTGGCCGCCGGTCCGGGCGTAACAATCCTGTGCGGGCGCTTCGAAGGGTTCGACGAACGATTGTTCGAAGGGCGCACTATCGAGCCGGTCAGCGTCGGCGACTATGTGCTGTCGGGCGGCGAGCCCGCGGCGCTGGTCCTGCTCGATGCTTGCGTGCGCCTGCTGCCCGGTGTAATGGGCGCGCCCTTAAGCGGGGACGACGAGAGCTTCGAAACGGGGCTGCTCGAACATCCGCACTACACCCGGCCCCCCGTTTGGGAAGGCCGGGCGATCCCCGAGGTGTTGCGATCGGGGGATCACGCGAAGATCGCGGCCTGGCGACAGGTGCAATCCGAAGCGGACACACGGCTACGGCGGCCGGACCTGTGGGAGCGCTACTCCAGCGCTCGGGGTCGGTCGCCCTCTGGTGCGCACGCGAAGAAGGACGAATGAGATGAATCTCATCCAGACGATCGAGGCGGAAAACATCGCCAAGTTCATGGAAACCAAGACGATCCCGCAGTTCCGCGCCGGCGATACGCTGCGTGTCGGCGTGCGCGTCGTCGAGGGCGAGCGCACCCGCGTGCAGAACTACGAGGGCGTCTGCATCGCGCGCTCTAACCGCGGCATGGGCAGCAACTTCACGGTCCGCAAGATCAGCTTCGGCGAGGGCGTCGAGCGCGTCTTCCCGCTGTACTCGCCGAACCTCGACAGCATCGAGGTCGTGCGCCGCGGCATCGTGCGTCGCGCCAAGCTGTATTATCTGCGTGGCCGCTCGGGCAAGTCGGCACGTATCGTCGAAAAGCGCGATCCGCGCCCGGCGAAGGTCGTCCAGGCCTAAATTCGCTTCGGGGCTGGCGGAACGACCGCCGGCCCCGACGAATTCCGCAGCATCACACCTGCGATGGTACCCCCCACCGCCGCGCAGCCTGCGGCGGCGTACATGACGATGCTCAGCGCGTGGGCGAAGGCGGCAGAGCCCTCGCCTCCCGATGCGCGCCCGGCCATGACCGCGTCGAGTGTCGCGCCCGCAGTCTTCGCATCGGCCGCCGGTAGCGCACCCGAAAAGGTCATCGCGAACACGACGCCGAGCAGCGCCACCGCGAACAGCCCCGCCACCCGCGCCACCGCGTTGTTGATCCCAGACGCCGTCCCCGCATGCTCGTCGCCGACCGCGCTCATCACGGTCGCGGTCAGCGGAGCGACGGTCATCGTCAGGCCCGCCGCGAGCAGCAGCAGCGCCGGCAGCAGCGCGGTCCAATAAGCACCGCCAAGATCGGTCGCGCCGAGCCATGCCAGCCCACCCGCCGCGACCAGCGGCCCGATTCCGAGCGACAGCCGCGCCCCCCAGCGGTCGGCGAGCGCCCCCGCTAGCGGCGATCCAAACCCCATCACCAGTGCGAACGGCAGCAGCGCCGCGCCAGCTTGCGTGGCCGAATAGCCGCCGATGCGGATCAGCCCGAACGGTAGGAAGTACAGCGCTCCGCCGAGCGCGAAATACAGCATCAGGGTCAGCGCGTTGGTCGCAGCGAAGGCACGGACCTTGAACAACGCGAGTGGCATCATCGCCCGGTCGCCGCGCCGCGCCTCGATCCAGACGAAGAGGCCGAGCAGCACGAGGCCGGCGGCGACGCCGAGCCCGGGTGCCCCGAGCCAGCCCTGCCGCGGCCCGGCGCCGACCGCCCAAGTCAGCACCGCCAACCCCGCCACAACGGTCGCGATGCCGGGCAGGTCGAGCGGGTGGGTCGCCGGGTCACGGCTCTCGTTTGCCGCGCGTGCCAACAGCAGCGCGCCAATCGCGAGCGGCACGTTGATCAGGAAGATCGCGCGCCACGACACCGTATCGACCAGCCAGCCGCCGAACACTGGCCCCGCCGCCATCGTCAGCGCGCCGAACCCGGCCCACAGGCCGATCGCCTTGCCGCGGCTTTCCGGGGGATAGGCCGCCCCCAGCAGCGCAAGGCTGGCCGGCGTCAGCAGCGCCGCGCCGGCTCCCTGCGCCGCTCGGCCGAGGATCAGCCACGGCATCGACGGCGCGAGGCCGCAGGCGACCGAGGCGGCGGTGAACACAGCGACCCCGATCATAAATATGCGCCGCCGCCCGTAGCGATCGGCGAGCGAACCGCCCGCCAGCACGAGACTGCCGAGCAGCAGCAGGTAGGCGTTGACCACCCAGCCGGTCGCGGTCGCGTCGGCGGTCAGCGCCCGGCTGATCGCCGGCAGCGCGACGTTGACCACCGAGCCGTCGATAAACGCCATGCTCGACCCGAGGATCGTCGCGGCCAGCGTGAGCTTCCGGATCCGCTTGTCGGTGCTGCCAGTGCCGCCCGCTGAAGTCGCGATGCCGCGGTCGCATGGCGGATGGGTGCTGCCGATCATCGGCTCCAGTTGTGGCCCGCAGGATCAACATTGTCATCCCGGGCTTGACCCGGGACCCAGCTAACCCCGAAGTCCGAGCACTGGGTTAGCTGGGTCCCGGGTCACGCCCGGGATGACAATGAAGTGATCACCACGAACAGACCGGGCGCGCCTCCCCCAAGCCCGCACGAGTCCGCTAACCCTTCCCCTCGACTCCGCCGTCGCCTAGACGGTCGGCGATGCCGTCCCTCCCCGCTTCCGGCGATTTCCGCCACGGCGTCCACCATTTCCCGGTGCGCGTCTATTTCGAGGACACCGACCTGACCGGCGTGGTCTATCACGCCAACTACCTGCGCTACATGGAGCGTGCTCGCTCCGACATGCTGGCGCTGGCGGGGATCGACCAGCTCGAGGTGATGAGCGGCGGGCGGGGATATTACGCCGTCGCCGACCTGCGTATCGCCTACAAGCGCCCGGCGAAATTGGGCGATGGCCTCGAGGTCCGCAGCCGTGTCCTCCGGGTCCGCGCGGCCGCGGTGTTAAGCCTGCAGCAAGTCTGGCGCGGCGATGAGATGCTCACCGAGGGTCATGTCACCGCGGCGTGGCTCGATCGCAACGGGCGGCCGCAGCGGCAACCCGCCGACCGGGCGGCGCTGTTCGAACAAATGCGCGTCGACGCTGAAACCGCGGATCATAGTTCCGCACCCGCCGATACGGAGACCTGATGCAACCCGTCGCCAAGCTCGCCACCGACCTCAGCCCCTGGGCGCTGTTCCTGCAGGCCGATGTCGTCGTCAAGCTCGTCATGCTCGGGCTGCTGGCGGCCAGTATCTGGTCCTGGGCGATCATCATCGAGCGCTCGCGGCGGCTGCGCGCCATCAACGCGCAGGCGAAATCGTTCGAGGACTGGTTCTGGAAGGCCGAGAGCCTGGACGCGCTGTATGAACCTGCCGCCAAGGCCCACCACCCGTCCGCCAAGATGTTCGTCGCCGGCATGAACGAGTGGCGGCGTAGCGTCGGCCGCACCGGCTCCGGCGGCAAGATCGACCGCGAGGGCGTCCGCGCCCGCCTGACCTCGATCCTCGGCGTCGCCATCGCCCGCGAGATCGAGGAGCTCGGCGACCGGCTCAACGTGCTCGCCACCATTGGAGCGGTCGCTCCCTTTGTCGGCCTGTTCGGCACCGTGTGGGGCATCATGCGCAGCTTCACCGGCATTGCGGCATCGCAGAACACCACGCTCGCGGTCGTCGCGCCGGGCATCGCGGAGGCGCTGTTCGCCACTGCGATCGGGTTGTTCGCGGCGATCCCCGCGGTCATCGGCTACAACCGCCTGCTCCACGGCACCGGGCGGCTCGAGGCACGGCTCAGCTCGTTCGCTGAGGAATTCCACGGGCTGTTGTCGCGCCAGCTCGACGGCATGGAGGAGCGCTAGGTGTCGATGATCTCGCCCGGTCGCCGCGGCCGCCGCATGCCGATGGCCGAGATCAACGTCACCCCGATGGTCGACGTGATGCTGGTGTTGCTGATCATCTTCATGGTGACCGCGCCGCTGCTGGTCACCGGGGTTCCTGTCGACCTGCCCGACAGCAAGGCGAGCGCGCTCAAGTCCGACGAGGCCCCGATCCAGGTCTCGATCAACGCCAAGGGGGAGGTCTTCGTCGACGAGATGAAGATCGCCCCCGACCAGCTTTCGGCCAAGCTCGCGGCGATCAAGGGCGTCCGCACCGACGAGGCGCGGGTCTATGTCCGCGCCGACCAGGGCCTCGGCTACGGCAAGGTCATGGCCGTCGTCGGCGAGGTCTCGGCGTCGGGCTTCAAGAAGGTCGCGCTGGTCAGCCAGCCGGCCAAGCGCCGCCCGTGACCCTACGGTGAAGGCCCGATGACCGAACGTCAGGCGCTGATCGGCGCCGGTGTCGCGCACATCCTGCTGTTCGCGGCGCTGTCGCTCGGCTGGTCGATGATGAAGCAGCCGGCACAGATTGAGGAAGCGATCCCGGTCGAGCTCGTCGACGTCGCTCCCGAGACGCACGTCACGGAGAAGCCGCAGCCGTCCAAGGCGGCCGCGCCGCAGGAGACCGCCGCGCCCGCTCCACAGCCCGACATTCCCGAACCGAAGCCGACCCCGCCCGTCCCGGTCCCCGAGGCCGTGCCGCCGCCCGAGCCCAAGCCCGTCGAGAAGCCGACCCCGCCGAAGCCGGTCGAGAAACCCAAGCCGGTCGAAAAGCCGAAGCCGGAAAAGCCCAAGCCGGTGAAGGCCGAGCCCAAGCCCGAGCGGCTCGACACCGCCGAGCTCAGCAACCTTATCGACAAGGCGCTGCCCAAGGCACCGAAGAAAGTCCGCGACCCCAGCGCCTTCGCCAAGTCGATCGCGCTGTCGATCCCGAAGTCGGCCAAGCTCGACGCTCGCGCCACCGCCAGCCTGGCGGCCGCCATCCGCGCCCAGATCGCGCCGTGCTGGAACCCGCCGATCGGCGGCAGCGGCGTCGGCAAGATGACCGTCGTGCTCGGCATCCAGCTGGCGCAGGACGGCAGCGTCGTCGGGCGCCCGACCGTGCTCGGCCAGACCGGCGCGACCAGCGGCAACGCCGGCTATGCCAAGGCCTTCGCCGACACTGCCGTCCGCGCCGTGCTCCGTTGCGCGCCCCTCAAGCTGCCCGCCGACATGTTCGACGCGTGGAAATCGTTCGAGCTGAATTTCGACCCGAGCGAGATGACGTGAGGTCGCCGCCGCCACTTCCCCGTCATTCCCGCGAAAGCGGGGACCCATCACCCCAGCATCTGGTGGTGATCGGGTCCCCGCCTTCGCGGGGATGACGAAAGCAAGTAAGGGTTCACCATGCGCTTGATTTGTCCCTCTCTCCTTGTCCTCCTCCTCGCCGCCGCGCCCGCGGCGGCCGTGATCCGGGTCGACATCAACACCGGCCTTGCCCAGCCGCTGCCGATAGCGGTGCCCGGCTTCGCGACGCCCGACGCCGCCTCGACGGTTGCCGGCACCACCGCGGCGCTCGGCGGACAGGTCGCGCAGGTCATCGCCGCCGACCTCGGCAGTTCGGGGCTGTTCCGCCCGCTCGACCCCGCCGCCTACACGACGACGGTGACCATGCCCGACACCACCGCACCCCAGTACGCGGCCTGGCGGACGATCGCGGCGCAGGCGCTGATCACCGGCAGCGTCACTGCGAACGCGGATGGCGGCATCACGCTGGCCTGCTACGCCTATGACGTGTTCGCGGGCACCGAGCTGGCGCGCCAGGGCTTCGTCACGCCCGCGGCCAACTGGCGCCGCGCCGCACACAAGTGCGCCGACCTCGTCTATTCCCGGCTGACCGGCGAGGGCGGCTATTTCGACAGCCGCATCGTGTATGTCTCGGAGACCGGTCCCAAGACCAAGCGCATCAAGCGACTCGCGGTAATGGACCAGGACGGTGCTGGCCACCGCTTCCTGACCAACGGCCAGAGCCTCGTGCTGACGCCGCGCTTCGCGCCGAACCAGCAGACGATCACCTACATGAGCTTCGCCAACAACCGCCCGCGGGTCTGGGTCTACACGATCGGCACCGGCAAGCAGGAGGCGGTCGGCGACTTCCCCAACATGAGCTTCGCCCCGCGCTTCTCGCCCGATGGGTCGAACCTGGTGTTCTCGATGGCGATTGGCGGCAACACCGACGTCTATCGGATGGACCTTGGCAGCCGCAAGCTGACCCGCCTGACTACCGGACCCGGCATCGACACCGCACCGAGCTATTCCCCCGACGGCAGCAAGATCGTCTTCGAGAGCGACCGCGGCGGCACGCAGCAGGTCTATGTGATGAACGCCGACGGCTCCGGCCAGCAGCGCATCTCGTTCGGCGAGGGCCGGTACGCGACCCCGGTGTGGAGCCCGCGCGGCGACCTTGTGGCGTTCACCAAGCTCGGCGGCGGCCAGTTCCGGATTGGCGTCATGCGCCCCGACGGCGGTGGCGAGCGCCTGCTCACCAATTCGTACCAGGACGAAGGCCCGACATGGTCCCCCAATGGTCGCGTCGTGCTGTTCTTCCGGACCCTCGCGGGGCGCGCCGGCACGGTTGACTTGTATTCGGTCGACCTGTCGGGGCAGAACGAGCGGAAGATCAGGACTCCCCTCGATGGGTCCGATCCGGCATGGTCGCCGTTATTGCCGTAACAAGTATCGTCGTTCCACGCAGCAGAAGGCTTCCGATCATGCGCAATCCCATCCTCCACATCGGTCTCGCCGCCGCGCTGATCGCCACGGCAGCCTGCACGGGCAAGAAAAAGAAGGACCTGCCGCCGCTGCCACCGCAGTCGACCGCGCCGGCCGACACCAGCGGCGCCGGCACCGGCACCCAGGGCGCGACCGATACCGGCGTCGCCAACTCCAACCTGCCCGGCAGCCTGTCGGACTTCGTCGCCCAGTCGGGCAGCGACCGGGTGCTGTTCGGCTATGACAGCTACGAGCTCGACGACGCGGCCCGCGGCGTCCTCGGCAAGCAGGCCGAGTGGCTGGCGCGCTACGGCCAGGTCAAGATCACCATCGAGGGCCACACCGACGAGCGTGGCACCCGCGAGTACAACCTGGCGCTCGGCGACCGCCGCGCCAACGCCGCCAAGAACTTCCTGGCCGCTCAGGGCGTCGCCGCCAGCCGCATCGCGACGATCAGCTACGGCAAGGAGCGCCCAGAAGCCGAAGGTTCGGACGAGGCGGCCTACGCCAAGAACCGCCGCGCGGTGACGGTGCTGCTCAGCGGCGCGACGCGGTAGCAACGCGGGGCCTGACCCCGACCTTCCCTGAACCACGAACAACACGGCCTTCAGCCCCCGGTAACCACCGGGGGCTCATTCTGCGTGGATGACGCTCCGACTCGATTCACCGCATTTCGTTGCATCATCGTTAGGACGTCGGGCGTACAATGCACTATGGAGCGGGTGAGCTCTGATGCTCGGCAAGGACCTCGGGGGGTTCGTGAAACATAGCGAGACACGGCGCTGGTCGCCGGCAGCCGCGCATACTTGGCACAAGGCTTTGCCCTGGCTGGTCGGCTGCAATTTCACACCATCAACGGCCGTCAACCAGCTCGAGATGTGGCAGGCCGAGAGCTTCGACCTCGCGCTGATCGACACCGAACTGGGGCTGGCGGCTGGCCTCGGCATGAATGCGGTTCGGGTCTATCTCCACGATCTGTTGTGGTGGGCCGACCCCATTGGTCTCCAGGCGCGCGTCGATGCCTTCCTCGAAGTCGCGGACCGGCACGGCATCCGCACGATGCTGGTGCTGTTCGATTCGTGCTGGGGCCCGAACCCCGAGCTCGGCACGCAGGCCGTGCCGACGCCGGGCGTCCACAACTCCGGCTGGGTGCAGTCGCCCGGCATGGCGGTGCTCGGCGACGATCGTCATCACGCCCGCCTGCAGGACTACGTCACCGGCATCGTGAAGCGCTTCGCCGACGACCCGCGCGTGCTGGCGTGGGACATCTGGAACGAGCCTGACAACGGCCCCGAGGTCGCGCTGTGCGATCCGCTCCAGCTCAAGGCCAAGGCGGACCTCGTCGTGCCGCTGCTGGTCGCCGCGTTCGGCTGGGCGCGCGACGCGCACCCGACGCAGCCCCTGACCAGCGGCATCTGGCTCGGCGACTGGTCGGTCCCCGACCTGCTCAGCCCGATCCAGCAGGCGCAGACCGGCTACTCCGACGTGATCTCGTTCCACAATTACGGCACCGCGAAGAACTTCCGCCAGCGTCTCAAGTGGCTGAAGGCGATGGGCCGCCCGCTATTGTGCACCGAATTCATGGCGAGGCCCGTCGGCAGCACCTTCGAGGCGATCCTGCCGCTCGCGAAGAAGGCCAAGGTCGGCGCGTTCTGCTGGGGCCTCGTCCAGGGCAAGACCCAGACGCATTTGCCGTGGGACAGCTGGGCCGATCCCCGTCTCGTGGACCGCGGCGAGCCGTGGTTCCACGACATCTTCGACAAGGCCGGCGTGCCGCACGACGCGACCGAGGTCGAGTTTATCCGCAAGCTGACCGAGCTGGAGCCGCTCAAGGGCTGAGGAAGGCATCGCGCTGGTCGACAGCGGGGTGCGATGATATCGGCTGGTCCGGCGCGGTTTCGACCGTCGCCGGGCCAGCAGCGAGACCTCCTTGAACTTCTTCAGGCCGATATTGGCCGGCGCGACCCTGCCGGATCGACTGATCGCGTGCCTCGGCGCGGCGATCGCCATCGCCCTGACCGTCGTCATTTGCGCCGCGCTGCCGCTCACGGCTGCCGACTTGCCGGTCATCGTCGCGCCGCTCGGGGCGTCGGCGGTGCTGGTCTTCGCGGTGCCGTCGAGCCCGCTGGCGCAACCCTGGTCGGTCATCGGCGGCAACGTCCTGTCGACTCTGGTCGGGGTCACCGCATTCCAGTTGATCCCCGACTTGGCGCTGGCCGCAGGCATCGCGGTCGGCGGGGCGATACTGGTCATGTCGCTGCTGCGCTGCCTGCACCCCCCCGGCGGTGCCGCCGCGCTGACCGCCGTGATCGGCAGCCAGGGCATCCACGCGGCAGGCTTCGGCTTCGCCTTCGCCCCGGTCGGCATCAACTCCGTCGCGCTCGTCGGGCTCGCGATGCTTTTCCACCGGCTCAGGGCCCACAGCTACCCCCACAAGATCACAGTTTCCGAAGCCTCGCCGCAGGTGGCGGCGTTCCAGCATGCCGACATCGACGCGGCCCTCGCGGACATGCACGAGAGCTTCGACATCAGCCGCGAGGACCTCGATGCGCTGCTCGATCACGCCGAGCGGCACGCGGCGGCGAGGTCGAACGGGACCGTGGCTGCGGGTAATCAGCCTGCTCAACGGGGCTCCAATCCCCGCTGATCCGCAGGATCGCACTGTCGCGCATGGCCGCCATGACACCTCGCGCCCTAGCCCCCACCCCACCCCTTTGCTAGGACGCACCCGCAGCAAGAATCGGGACGCCCCATGACCGCCATCGGACACGACAGCCTCAACACCCGCCGCACGCTGACGGTCGATGGCAAGGACTATGAATACTACAGCCTGACCGCTGCCGCCGACGTGCTCGGCGATGCGAGCCGCCTGCCCTATTCGATGAAGGTCCTGTTCGAGAACCTGCTGCGCTTTGAGGACGGCGAGACTGTTACCCGCACCGACCTCGAGGCGATGGTGCAGTGGGCGAGCGACCGCCGCTCCGACCGCGAGATCGCCTACCGCCCGGCGCGCGTGCTGATGCAGGACTTCACCGGCGTGCCCTGCGTCGTCGACCTTGCCGCGATGCGCGACGCGATGACCAAGCTCGGCGGCGACCCGGCCAAGATCAACCCGATGATCCCGGTCGACCTCGTCATCGATCACTCGGTGATGGTCGATGAGTTCGGCACGCCCCAGGCGTTCGAGGACAACATGGACCTCGAATACGCCCGCAACATCGAGCGCTACGAATTCCTGCGCTGGGGCTCGTCGGCGCTGAAGGGCTTCCGCGTCGTGCCGCCCGGCACCGGCATCTGCCACCAGGTCAACCTTGAGTATCTCGCCCAGACGGTGTGGACGAGCGAGGACAAGGACGGCAAGCTCCACGCCTACCCCGACACGCTCGTCGGCACGGACAGCCACACGACGATGGTCAACGCGCTCGGCGTGCTCGGCTGGGGCGTCGGCGGCATCGAGGCCGAGGCGGCGATGCTCGGCCAGCCGGTCAGCATGCTGATCCCGGAGGTCGTCGGCTTCAAGATGGACGGCACGCTGCCGGAGGGCGTAACCGCCACCGACCTCGTGCTGACCGTCACCCAGATGCTCCGCGCCAAGGGCGTCGTCGGCCGTTTCGTCGAGTTCTACGGCCCGGGCCTCGACAGCCTCGGCCTCGCCGACCGCGCCACCATCGCCAACATGGCCCCCGAGTACGGCGCGACCTGCGGCTTTTTCCCGGTTGACCAGGCGACGATCAACTACCTTCGCCTGTCGGGCCGCGAGCAGCACCGCATCGAGCTGGTAGAGGCCTATGCCCGCGCCCAGGGCATGTGGCGCGACAACACCAGCGTCGACCCGGTGTTCACCGACACGCTCCACCTCGACCTGTCGACCGTGCAGCCGTCGCTGGCGGGCCCGCGCCGCCCGCAGGACCGCGTCCTGCTGAGCCAGGCCGACGAGGCCTTCGAAACCGAGCTCGCCAGCGGCTACAAGAAGGGTGGCGCCGGCAACCTCGAGCGCTTCTCGGTCGCCGGCTCGGAGTTCGACCTCGGCCACGGCGACGTCGTCATCGCGGCGATCACCAGCTGCACCAACACCTCCAACCCGAACGTGCTGGTCGCCGCGGGCCTCGTGGCGCGCAAGGCCCGGGCGCTCGGCCTGAAGTCGAAGCCGTGGGTCAAGACCAGCCTCGCGCCGGGGTCGAAGGTCGTCACCGACTATTTCGCGGTGTCGAAGCTGCAGGACGACCTCGACTATCTCGGCTTCAACCTCGTCGGCTACGGCTGCACGACCTGCATCGGCAACTCCGGGCCGTTGCCCGAGGCGATCAGCGAATCGATCGCGACCAACGACCTCGTCGCCGTCTCGGTGCTGTCGGGGAACCGCAACTTCGAGGGCCGGGTGTCGCCCGACGTGCGCGCCAATTACCTCGCGTCGCCGCCGCTGGTCGTCGCCTACGCGCTGGCTGGAACCATCCGCAACGACATGATCACCCACCCGCTCGGCCAGACGCCGGAGGGCAAGGACGTCTTCCTGAAGGACATCTGGCCCACCAACCAGGAAGTCACCGACATGGTGCTGTCCTCGGTCACGGCCGACATGTTCCGCAACCGCTACGCCGACGTGTTCACCGGCGACGAGCGCTGGCAGGGGATCAAGGTCGAGGGCGGCGCGACCTACCGCTGGAATCCCGCCAGCACCTACGTCCAGAACCCGCCCTATTTCGAGGGCATGACGATGACCGCGGTCGGGGTGGATGACATCACCGGCGCGCGGCCGCTGGCGATCTTCGGCGACTCAATCACCACCGACCACATCTCGCCCGCCGGCAGCATCAAGGAAGCCTCGCCCGCCGGCCGCTACCTGAACGACCGCCAGGTCAGCCGGCAGGAGTTCAACTCCTACGGTGCCCGCCGCGGCAACCACGAGATCATGATGCGCGGCACCTTCGCCAACATTCGCATCCGGAACGAGATGGTCCCCGGCGTCGAAGGCGGTGTCACCCGCTACGTGCCGACCGGCGAGCAGCTGGCGATCTTCGATGCCGCCGAGCAATACCGCGCCGCCGGCACCCCGCTGGTGATCGTCGCCGGCAAGGAATACGGCACCGGCTCGTCACGCGACTGGGCCGCCAAGGGCACCACGCTCCTGGGTGTCCGCGCCGTCATTGCCGAATCGTTCGAGCGCATCCACCGCTCCAACCTCGTCGGCATGGGCGTGCTGCCGCTGCAGTTCGTCGAGGGCACAGACCGCAAGTCGCTCGGCTTCGACGGGTCCGAGACCTTCGACATCGGCGGCGTCGGCTCGCTCAAGCCGCGCCAGGACGTCACCGTGCACTTTACCCGCGCCGATGGCACCACCGGCGAGTTCCAGACCCGCTGTCGCATCGATACCCAGCAGGAGCTCGACTATTTCTACGCTGGCGGCATCCTGCCCTACGTCCTGAGGAAGCTTGCGGCGTAACCGTTCCGGTACTGGAATGTGATAAAATAACATCATGCGGGAACGTGTTTCGTCGGTGAGGATGACGGAACCGATACAATAGTTGCCGTGGCCCCGTTTCGGGGAGAGCCTTCCTTAACAACGGTGTCGAAACACCGACGATAAGGGAGAACTCTGATGGTATTTCGTTCGATCCTGTGCGCCGGCCTCGCGGTGTCGGCACTCGCCCTCGCGACCGGTGCCGTCGCTGCGGAGGTCAAGGACGAGTATCAGGACTTCGAGCGGATGGAGTACGTGCCCTTCCAGCCCAGCGATGCGGCCGGAGCACCCGTAGAGGCGACCGTCTTCGGATCGCCTTCCGCGGGCGTCGTCGGCGCGCAACTCGTCAAGAGCTTCCAGGGCGTCAGCCAGTACGACGTCGCTTCGGTGGCGCGTAACTTCATCCCCCCCGACACGATGGGCGCGGTCGGAACCACCCAGTACATGTCCTTCGCCAACGGCGGCGTCGCGATCAACGACAAGGCGACCGGGGCACGCACCTCGTTCGTTTCGGACGTCGACTTCTGGGCAGCCGCCGGTCGTACGGGCGTCAACGGCGATTCGCGCGTGATGTTCAACAAGGCCGAGAACCGCTGGATCGCGATTGCGTTCGGTAACAGCGTCTCCGATATCCAGATCGCGGTTTCCAAGACCGCTGACGCCTCGGGACCTTGGAAGTCGACCATCTTTACCGGCTTCACTGGCGGCACCGCCGATTATCCGACGCTCGCGATGGACGGCAACGCGGTCTACATCGGCACCAACAATTTCAGCGGTAGCGGCAATTTCGCCGGGACGCGGCTGAACGTCATCCCGCTTGCCAGCCTGTTTGGCGCAGCGTCGCCGACGATTGCCGGCCGGACCGTCATCACAACGCCTTACAATGCAACCACCGGAGGCGCGGACGGCGGCTTCGCGATCCAGGGGGTCAATAGCCACTCGGGCTCGACCACCGGCCACGTCATCGCCGCGTCGTTGTTCTACGACGATGTCATCCGCTACGATGTCACCAACGCCGGTACTGCCACCGCGGCCAAGACCCCGACGGTCTACATCGGCACCGCGGACTACGCACCGAATAACCCCGGCCGGCAGCCCAACACCGTCGCGGACCTGCCGACCGTCGGCAGCGAGTTCACCAGCAACGACCGCGTCATCGACACCCTCGACCAGCGCATCAGCTCGAGCGTCTACGAGGTTAATGGCCGCATTTATGCGGTGTATACCGTCACGCCGATCGGTTCGGACTTCACGTACGTGCGCTATGACGTCGTCGATGCTGCAACCAATCAGATCCTCGACGAAGGCGTGATCGGCGACGGCAAGCACGATTACTATCAAGGCTCGCTTGCGGTGAACGACTTCGGCCAGGTCGTTATCGGCTACAACCGCTCAGGCTCCGACCCTGCCGACGGTCGTGTCTCGGTACTCGCCCAGATGTTCAGTACCGGTGTCGATGGCCAGCTGAGTGCCCGCGGCAACGAGCTGCTGCTCAAGGTCAGCGCCGTCGACGACTACCACAACGGCAGCACCGACGGCTTCGTCGCCGCCGGACGCCAGCGCTGGGGCGACTACAGCGCCGTATCGCTCGATCCGACCGACGAGCGCAGCTTCTGGGTGTCCGGGGAATATGCGCGCGAATATAACGATGCCGCCGGTGGCCATCCGGGCGGAACCGGCGGCTCGCGCTGGAGCGAGTGGGTGTCGCAGCTCAGCATCGGCACCACCGTTCCAGAGCCGGGCACCTGGGCGATGATGCTGGTCGGCTTTGGCTTCATCGGCGCGGTGTCACGTCGCCGCAGTGCGGGCTATACCACCGCCTGAACCGGCGGAAGCGGCACACGACACAGAGGCGGGGTTCCTGCAACCCCGCCTTTCGTTCGAGTTGTTTGCGCCGTACCTCGTTATCACCGGGGCAAGAATTCTATATCTTACGTTATTGTTCAGACCGTGACATTTTCGCACTTGTGCGGGCCGTATCATCTCGACTTTATTGCCAAACCGGACCTTTCGAAAGGTCCTGACAATAAGGTGGGTCCTGAATGATGAAGCGTTGTGCTCTGTTGCTTGCCGTATCGACCGCGATGCTCGTTACGGTTCCGTCATATGCTTTGACGATCAATCTCAATGACACTGGCGGTACCGCCAAAGGCACGATTGCCTATCATGACTTCCGGATCGCCGCGAATTACTGGGAATCGCAGCTGAAGAACAACGTTACCGTCAACATCGATGTCGGCTTCAAATCGCTCGGCGTTGCCGGACAGGACGTCCTCGGCCAGACCGGCAGCAGCTACTGGGTCGACAGCGCCGCCGCCTTCGAGGCCGGTATCAAGGCCAATGCCAAGACGACGCTGGCGATCAAGGCCGCGCAGAATCTGCCGACCCTGACCGGGCCGATCGGCGCGCTGAAGGTCATCACCCCGGGCTACGTCGATCCTGTCGCCAGCACCGGCATCGACGCCCGCACCCGCATCTACGACAACGACGGCAGCGCGAACAATTACGCGCTTGGCACAACGACGGCGAACGCCAAGGCGCTCGGCCTGATCGGGAACGATGGCTCGTCCGACGCCAGCGTGACCTTCAACAGCGACTTCCGCTTCGACTTCGATCCGAGCAACGGCATCAGCAGCCCCGATCGGATCAACTTCCTCCAGGTTGCGATCCACGAACTCGGCCACGCCCTCGGCTTTGTCTCCGGGGTCGACGACTACGACTATGTCGGCTGCCCGAGCGGTCCAGCCTGCACCGCCTACTCGGGGATCAACACCAACAACACCTGGTGGGGCTCGACGCTCGACCTGTATCGCTACTCGTCGAACCCGACCGCCATGTTGTCCTCCGACGGCACCATCCACGCCGCCGGCCCGACCCTCGACTGGTCGATCCGCAACTCCCCCACTGACGGTGCCGCGTACACCAACCCGTATTTCTCGGTCGACGGCGGCGCCACGGCGCTGTTCGGCAACCTCGAATCGCGCGGGCAGTTCAACACCAACAGCTACCAGGCATCGCACTGGCGTTCGTCGGTGATCGCCGGCCAGCCCTACCTCGGCATCATGGACGCGGTCGGTCGCAACGACGGCGACTTCGCGGTGACCGCGCTCGACCTCGCGGCGTTCAACGCGATCGGCTGGGACACGACGGTCGACGCGTTCCTCGACCCGACCTACGCGGCGCTGACCGGGGACATCTACGCGGCGAGCACGATCCCGGAACCGGCAACCTGGGCGCTGATGATCGGTGGCTTCGGCATGGCCGGAACCGCACTGCGCCGCCAGCGCCGGACCGGCCTCGCCACCGCCTGACGCTCTTGTCGATGATCAGGGCCGCCTCGCGAGAGGCGGCCCTTTTCATGTCCAGTCGACGATCCGCCAGCCCCGCGCCCGCGCCACCGCGCGAAGCTCCGGCGACGGGGTCGTCGCGATGCGCTCGTCGGCAAGCTCGAAGGTCGGCACATCGGAGACATGGTCCGAGAAGAACCGGATCGGCGCGCCGCTCAGTCCGTGTGCCTCTAGCCAGGCCTCGACCATCCGGCGCTTCGCCGCGCCGTAGCAATTTTCGCCCGCGAGTCGCGGCCGGAGCCGATCGCCGTCCCACACCGATTTTGTCGCGATAACGTCCGCTATGCCCAGACGGGCCGCGATAGCGTCGACGTAGAAAGCGTAGCTCGCGGTCGCCAGCACGATGCGGTGGCCATCGGCGCGCTCCGCCTCAATGCGCGCGAGTGCCTTGGGGAAGACACTGCCCTCCAGCACCTTTGCGGCATAGTCGGCGGCGCAACGCTCGACCTTTGACCGCCGAGCCCTCCCGCCCATCAGCAGCGCGTGGTTGAGCTCCTTGAGCCGCTCGCGCGTCACCAGCCGGAGGAGATAGGCGAGCCCGTACAGCACTGATACCGGTAGCAGCGCCAGCCGCCACGGGGCCTCGCGCCGCGCCCAGAACAATAGCCACCCCGTGTAGGTGCCCTTGCGGGTGATCGTGCGGTCCATGTCGAAGATGCTGAGCGGAGTCAGGCTCGCCGGCTCGGTCACGCTCGGGCTCGCAGGATCAGTTCGGCGAGTTGGTGGTCGGAAGGCTTGTCGACGTCGATCGCAGCCTCGGCGAAGCGCAACGCCACCGCCCGTGCCCGCAGCCCGAGCCGGGTTCCCAGCCGCGCGACCGCGCCGTCGAGGGTGAGCAGCCGGAGCACTGCGCCGGCCAGCAGCAAAGGCCCGAGCTGGCCGATCAGCCGCCACCCCGACTTGCGGTCGCGCTCGACCCCGGCCCACATCTCGAGCGCCGGACGGGCGCGGCCGCCCTGCAGCGCGAATAAATTAGCCCCCGACCACGCGCCGCCGCGAAAGCGCAACCATGTCCGCCGGTTTGCGGGATAGGCGGCGAGGACGACACGGCGCTCGACGACCCCGACCGCAACATCGGTGTCGGCCGATCCGGCGATGAAGGCCGCAATCATCGCCGTCGTCAGCAGCGGATGGTCAGCAGTCGTGACGAGCACGGGCCACGGGGCAGCGGGAGTCCCGCCGATTGCCAGCACCGAGGTCGCGATGCCGCCGCCGGAAGCGGCAAAACCGATCCGCGGTTCGCGCGCCAGCCACTCGCAGCCCGGTGCCTCGGCAAGCGACACAGCATCCTGAGCGAGGATCACGACGCGCGCGATGTCGGGACTGTCGAGCAACGTCCGCGCCACCCGCGCCAGCATCGGCACGCCGTCAACCCGGATCAGCGCCTTCTTCGTCTCGCCGAACGCCGCCGCGAGCGCGTCGATGCCGGGCCGCTGTCCGGCGAGGATTAGAGCGGTCCACACGGTGCGCGTTTGGCCGACGCTGGAACGAACAGCAAGCCTCTTAGCTTAATGTGCCGTTTCGGTTCGTAACGGCTTTGTGTTTCACGTGAAACAGGTTTTCTCTATCCAGCCCACGCCAGCACCGGCTTACGCGCCGCAGCCGTCTCGTCCAGCCGTCGCCGCGGGCTGAGGTACGGCGCGCCCTTGAACGCCGCCGGGTTCGCCAGCATCCGCTCCGCCACCGACCGCAGCGCCCCGATCAGCTGGTCGAGCGACGCCTTGCTCTCGGTCTCGGTCGGCTCGACCAGCATCGCGCCGTGGACCACCAGCGGGAAATACATCGTCATCGGGTGGAAGCCCTCGTCGATCATCGCCTTGGCGAGGTCGATCGTCGACAACCCGGTGCCCTCGAGAAAGTCGTCCGAGAACAGTGCTTCGTGCATGCACGGCCCGGTGCTCGCGAACGGGGCGGTGAACACGTCCTTGAGGCTGGCGAGGATGTAGTTGGCGTTGATCACCGCGTCCTCGGCGACCTGCCGCAGCCCGTCGTTGCCATGGCTGAGGATGTAGCTGAGCGCCCGCACGAACATGCCCATCTGGCCGTGGAAGGCGACCATGCGCCCGAAGCTGCGGTCGTGATCCTTGGACGCCAGCGCCTGCTCCTCCTCGACCAACTCGTAGTGGTCGCGGGTCTTGCGGACGAACGGCAATGGCGCGAAAGGCGCCAGCGCGGCCGAGAACACCACCGGCCCCGACCCCGGCCCGCCGCCGCCGTGGGGCGTCGAAAAGGTCTTGTGCAGGTTGATGTGCATCGCATCGATGCCGAGGTCGCCGGGACGGACGCGGCCGACGATGGCGTTGAAGTTGGCGCCGTCGCAGTAGACGAAGCCGCCCGCGGCGTGGACCGCCTCGCAGATCGCGATCATGTCGGGCTCGAACAGCCCGCAGGTGTTGGGGTTGGTGATCATCACCGCGGCGATGTCGGGACCGAGGCGGGCCTTCAGCGCCGCGAGGTCGACCCGACCCCGCGCGTCGGCGGGGATGTTCTCGACCGCATAGCCGCAGAAGGCCGCGGTGGCGGGGTTGGTGCCATGGGCGCTTTCCGGGACCAGCACGACGGTGCGCGCATCGCCGCGCTGTTCAAGCGCGGCGCGGATCGCGAGCATGCCGCACAGTTCGCCGTGGGCACCGGCCTTCGGGCTCATCGCCACCGCGGGCATGCCGGTCAGGGTCTTCAGCCAGTGCGCCAGCGTATCGATCAGCTCCAGCGCGCCCTGCACCGTGTCGACCGGCGCGAGCGGGTGGATGTCGGCGAACCCGGGCAGCCGCGCGAGCTTCTCGTTGAGGCGCGGGTTGTGCTTCATCGTGCACGAACCGAGCGGGAAGATGCCCATGTCGATGGCGTAGTTCTGGCGGCTGAGGCGCGTGTAATGGCGGACCATGTCGGGCTCGGACAGGCCCGGAAGTCCGATTTCCGCTGTTCGCTCCAGCCCGCCGAGGCGCGACGCGACCACCGGCGGCTCGGGCAGGTCGACGCCGCAGCGGTCGACTGCGCCCTTCTCGAAGATCAGCGGCTCCTCGAGCATCAGGCCGCGATTGCCGGTGAAGGTCGTGCCGGCGGCGGCGTCGTTCGCGGCTTCGGGAGCCGTGGTGCGGGCGTGACCGAGCATCAGCCGAGTACCTCGTCGAGAGCGTCTTCGTAGGCGTCCATGTCGGCGTCGGTAACGGTCTCGGTGACCGCGACCACAAGCCCGCGCTCGAGGTCGCGGACGCCGGGGAACAGGCGGCCGAGCGAGACGCCGGCGAGCACACCCTTGTCCGCCAGCTTGCGGACGACGGGCCGCGCTTCCTCCGGCAGGCGCACGGTGAACTCGTTGAAGAAGACCTCGCTGACGAGGTCGATGCCGGGGATGCGCGACAGCCGCTCGGCCATCTGCACGGCGCGGGCGTGGTTGAGCGCGGCCAGCTTGCGCAGTCCGGACTCACCGAGCAGCGTGAGGTGCGCGGTGAACGCCAGCGCGCACAGTCCGGAGTTGGTGCAGATGTTGGAGGTCGCCTTCTCGCGGCGGATATGCTGCTCGCGGGTCGACAGCGTCAGCACGAAGCCGCGGCGGCCATCGGCGTCGACGGTCTGCCCGCACAGTCGCCCGGGGGCCTGGCGGACGTGCTTCTCGCGGCACGCTAACAAGCCGAGATAAGGCCCGCCGAAGTTGAGGCCGTTGCCGAGCGACTGGCCCTCGCCGACGACGATGTCGGCCCCCATCTCGCCCGGCGACTTGACGAGGCCCAGCGACACGACCTCGGTGACGACGACGATCAGCAGCGCGCCCACGGCGTGGCAGGCGTCCGCGAGCGGGGTCAGGTCGGCGACATGGCCGAACAGGCTGGGGTTCTGGACGACGACGCAGCTGGTCTCCTTGTCGACCAACTCCGCCAACTCGACGAGATAGTCGTCGGCGGTCAGGTCCGGAGTACGCGTCACAATCTCGTCGTCGGTGAAGCGCGTCAGGGTGCGGAGGACGGCGACGTAATGCGGGTGCACGCCCGACGAGATCAGCGCCTTGCCGCGCCTGGTGATCCGCCGCGCCATGAACACCGCCTCGGTCATCGCGGTCGAGCCGTCGTACATCGAGGCGTTGGCGACCTCCATGCCGGTGAGGCGCGCGACCTGCGACTGGAATTCGAACAGCACCTGCAGCGTGCCCTGCGCGATCTCGGGCTGGTAGGGCGTGTAGCTGGTCAGGAATTCGCCGCGCTGGATGATGTGGTCGACCGACGCCGGGACGTGATGCTTGTACGCCCCGCAGCCGAGGAAGAACGGCGTCGTCCCCGCGGTCAGGTTCTTCGACGCCATCTTCGACAGCACCCGCTCGACCTCGAGCTCGCCCATGTGGGCGCTGAGGCCCGCGATCGGACCCGCGAGCCGCGCCGCCTCGGGTACGTCGGCGAACAGCGCATCGATGTCGGCCGCGCCGATGACGCCGAGCATCTCGGTCCGGTCTGCGGGAGTGAGGGGGAGGTAGCGCATGGAGTTACTCCGGCTTCTTCGCGCTGAACCGCAGGCGGACGTAGTCGGCGATCCAGTTGCCCTCGGGGGTGCGGAGGACCGGGGCGAGGTGATCCTCGACGGCTTGGGCGAACTCATCCTGGTCGGCGGGGGCAATGCCGATGGTGTCGAGGAAGCCCGATCGGAAGGTCTTGAGCCAGCCGGTGATGCCGGTCGCGAGCGGGGTCGCGCGCGGGATCAGCTTGGCGTTGATCATGGCAAACCCGGCGGCTTCGAGCACGGCGGTGAACGCCTCGGCGGTTTGGTAGACCTGGGTCTCGGGCGGCACGGTGTAGCCGCGCTGCAGCGCGACCGCCTTGATGCCGGCGCGCAGCTTGGCGATGTTGCCGAAGCCCCCGCACTCGCCGACGTAGCGCGCGCCCGGCTTGAGCGCGCGGAACACGCCCGCGGCAACGGCGGCCTGGTCCGGCATCCAGTGCAGTGCGGCGTTGGTGAAGACGGCGTCGAATTCGGATGTGAAGTCGAGCGCCTGGCCGTCGAGGAGGCGGACGTCGAGGCCCTTGGCACGCGCGGACTCGAGCATGTCGAACTCGGCATCGACGCCGAGCACCGAGGCTCCGGCCGCGACGAGCTTTTCAGTCAGCACGCCGTCGCCGCAGCCGAGGTCGAGGATCCGCTCGCCAGGCTGCGGGTCGAGCAATGCCACGACCGGCGCGCCGAGTGCGGGCACGAAGGCCGCATGCTTGGCGTAATCGGCCGCCACCCAGGGCTGGTTGGCGTTGCTCACAGGCCGGCCACGAAGGTTTTGTACGCCGCCTCGTCCAGCAACGTGTCGAGCTCCGACGCGTCGTTGAGCAATACCTTGAAGAACCAGCCGCCCGTCTCGGCCCCGGTGTTGACCAGCGCGGGGTCGGCCTCGAGGTCGGCGTTGGTCTCGGTGACGGTGCCGCTGATCGGCGCGAAGACGTCGGACGCCGCCTTGACCGATTCGACCACCGCCGCTTCGCCGCCCTTGACCAGCGCCCGGCCGACGGCGGGCAGGTCGACGAAGACCACGTCGCCGAGCTGGCCCTGCGCGTAATCGGTGATGCCGCAGGTCGCCGTGTCGTCAGACACCTCGACCCACTCGTGATCCTTGGTGAAATAGCGCGTCATGTGGCGGCTCCGCGGACATAGGATTTCGGGAAGAACGGCATCGGTACGACGGCGGCGTCGAGGATGCGGCCGCGGACATCGAGCCCGAGCCTCGTACCCTCGGCGGCGTAGGCGGCGTCGACCATCGCCATCGCGATCGGGCTGCCCAGCGCCGGGCCGAAGCCGCCGGACGTGACGGTGCCGACCTGCCCCTCTGCGGCGACGACGTGCGCGCCCTCGCGAGCGGGCAGGCGGCCCTCGACCTTGAGGCCGACGCGGCGCTTGGCGGGACCGTTGGCGAGTTGATCGAGAATGATATCACTGCCGGGGAAGCCGCCCTCGCTGCGGCGGCGCTTGGAGACCGCAAAGCTCAGGCCCGCTTCGACGGGCGTGATCGCGGGCGTCAGGTCATGGCCGTACAGCGGCAGTCCCGCCTCCAGCCGCAGCGAATCGCGCGCGCCCAGCCCGATCGGCCTGACCTCGGGCTCCAGCAGCAGCGCCCGGGCGAAGGGCTCGGCGGCGCTCGCGGGGAGCGAAATCTCGAAGCCGTCCTCGCCCGTGTAGCCGGACCGGCTGATCCACAGGTCGACGCCGAGCCAGTCGAATGCTCCCGCCCTCATGAACGTCAGCGCGCTGACTCCCGGTACCAGCCGCTCCAGCGCAGTGACCGCTTGTGGCCCCTGCAATGCCAGCAGCGCGAGGTCGTCGCGGTAGCGCGGCGCCAGCCCGGCGGCGCGGAAGACCGCGAGGTCGTCGTGCTTGGTCGCGCCGTTGACCACCATGTACAGGTCACCCGGGCGGCGCGTCACCATCAGGTCGTCGAGGATGCCGCCGCGCTCATTGAGCAGCATCGAATAGCGCAGCGCATTGTGGGCGAGGCCCTTGAGGTCGCCGGGCAGCAACTTCTCCAGCGCGGTGTCGTCGTAGCTGGCGAACTCGAGCTGGCCCATGTGGCTGACATCGAACAGCCCTGCCGAGGTCCGAGTCCAGTTGTGCTCGGCGATGATGCCGCCGAACGCGCCGCTATACTGGATCGGCATGCTGTAGCCCGCGAACGGCACCATGCGCGCGCCGAGGTCGCGGTGCAGCGCATCGAGGGGTAGTTTGAGGCTATCGGCGTCGGCCATGTGCAACCCGTGACAGAGCGCGGTGCAACCCACCGCCCGCACCCCCGTCTGTCACTTGCACCTGAGAGCTTTGACCGGCGGACCGGCTTACACCTTCGGTGGGACGTGCCCCGCTGGGCTCGCCCGCTTTCCAGATCGTCGCTGATGCACCCGGCGGTCCCTGGTGCCTGAGAGATTGCCGGGGGTGGCTTGCTCCTTCGGCGGCGGAGGTTACCCCCCCGCACTCTCCCGCGCGAGCGCCGGGCCGAAACCCGACGACGCCTAGGTTTTGCGGCGGTGCAGCGAAGGAGTCAACGCTACTTCGTTACGTTGTAGGCCAGCGCGTCGTCACCAAGCTGGAAGCCGACGAGGACCTCGAAGCTGGCGGCACGGACGGCGGCGCGGACCTCGGGGTCGGCGAGCGGATCGGTCGCGGCGTCGAGGTCGGTGGCCTTGCGCTTGCGGGTAATGCGCTGCTGGATCTCGGGGGGCAGCGCCGCCGCCGAGCGCGCGACGCGGGCGTTGGCGGCACCGGCAGCCTCGGCGCGGGCCTGGCCGTCGGTGAAATTGATGGTCACCGAGCCGACCTGCTTCGAGACCAGCAGGTTGCCGCCCTGGACGACGCTGGCGAAGAACGGCAGCGTCACGGCGCGGGCCCCGATCGTGTTGTTGCGCCGTGCGATGACCTTGAAGTTGACCGCGGTGGCCAACATGTCGGTGCCCTCGACGCAGTCGCCGCGCAGGTCGGTGATCGTCGCCACGACATCGACGGCGCGCGCGTCACCGGTCGTGTCGCCGGGCGTGAACAGCGTTACGTCACCGGCATAGAAGGGCACCGCTACGGCCGGGCACGACGAGCGCTTGACCAGCAGCAGGTTCTTCTGACAGCCCGACAGCATCACTGCGGCGGCCGCCAGCGCGAGAACGGGGAGCGCGAAACGACGCGACTGGGACACTTGAAACCTTCCTAGAGAGTGCGCGCACCATAGAAACCCGCAGGGCTTGCGGCAAGCGAGGCGGTAGCGCTCGCCGGCGAACCCCGTTATCAGCGTTGGATATGTCCATCACCACCCTGCCGCTGCCGCCGCTGAACGTGCTGATCGCCGCGCCGCGCGGCTTCTGCGCCGGGGTCGACCGCGCCATCACCATCGTCGAGCGCGCCATCGAGCGCTTCGGTGCGCCGGTCTATGTGCGCCACGAGATCGTCCACAACCGTTTCGTCGTCGAGGCGCTTAAGGCCAAGGGCGCGATCTTCGTCGAGGAGCTCGACGAGGTTCCGGACGGCGTGCCGGTGGTGTTCTCGGCGCACGGTGTGCCCAAGTCGGTGCCCGCCGAGGCGACCGCGCGCGGCCTCGAATATCTCGACGCGACCTGCCCGCTGGTGTCGAAGGTCCACCGCCAGGCCGAGCGCCTGGTCAACCTCGGCCAGCACATCCTGTTCATCGGCCACGCCGGCCACCCCGAGGTCGTCGGCACCTTCGGCCAAGTCCCGCCCGGCACGATCACCCTGATCGAGACGATGGAGGACGCCCGCACGATCACCGTCGCCGACCCGGGCAACGTGGGTTTCCTGACCCAGACGACGCTGTCGGTCGACGACACCGCCGACATGGTGGCGGAGCTCAAGCGCCGTTTCCCGGTCATCGTCGGGCCCAAGGGCGAGGACATCTGCTACGCGACCTCGAACCGCCAGGCGGCGGTCAAGGCGATCACCAGCGAGTGCGACGTGCTGCTGGTCATCGGCGCGCCGAACTCCTCGAACTCGCAGCGCCTGCGCGAACTCGGCGAGCGCGAGGGTGCGCGCGCCTATCTCGTCCAGCGTGCTGCCGAGATCGACTGGACGTGGCTCGCGGGCGCCAAGACGGTCGGACTGACCGCCGGCGCGTCGGCGCCCGAACTGCTTGTCCAGGAAGTGCTGTCGCAGCTCGCGACGCGCTTCACGGTGACGACACGCGAAATCACGACCGCGGTCGAGGACGTCGTCTTCAAGCTGCCGCGCTCGCTCACCGCCTGATGGCGATCCTTCCGATCGCTCACCGCCTGATGGCGATCCTTCCGATCGCTCACCGCCTGACGGCGATCCGTCCGATCGCGGCCTGATGGCGGTCTATACGCCGGTCGACGCCGCCGCGCTGGCGGCGTTCCTCGCACGCTACGATGTCGGCACCGCGGTCAGCTGCAAGGGCATCGCCGAGGGGGTCGAGAACTCCAACTATCTCGTCGAGACGACACGCGGGCGGTTCATCCTGACCCTCTACGAGAAGCGCGTCGACGCAGCCGAACTGCCGTATTTCCTCGCGCTGATGACGCACTGCGCCGACGCCGGGCTACCGGTGCCGCGCCCGGTCCCCGACCGTGAGGGCAAGGCGCTGCAGGTGCTGGCCGGGCGTCCGGCCTGCCTGATCGAATTCGTGCTTGGCGTGTCGGTGACCGAGCCGAGTCCCGCCGAATGCCGCGCCGCCGGGGTTGCGCTGGGTCGCCTCCACACCGCCACCGCGAACTTCGCCGGGCAACGCCCGAACGGTCTCGGGCAAACCAGCTGGGCCCCGCTCGCGGCGTCCTGTGCCGGCCAGCTCGACGGCATTGCGCCCGGCCTCGAGGCGCTAGTCGCTGGCGAAGTTGCCGCCCTTGCCCGCGACTGGCCGAGCCACCTCGAGCGGACCAACATCCATGCCGACCTGTTCCCCGACAACGTTCTGCTGCTCGACGGCGCGGTGACCGGGATCATCGACTTCTATTTCGCCTGCACCGACATCCGCGCCTACGACCTTGCGGTGACCCACACGGCGTGGGCGTTCGGCAACGACGGGCGCGGCTTCGACCCTGCGCGCGCCGCTGCGCTGGTCGAGGGCTACCGCTCGGCGCACCCCCTCAGCGACGCTGAAATCGCGGCGCTGCCGGTGCTGTGCCGGGGCTCGGCGCTACGCTTCACCCTGACCCGGGCCTATGACTGGCTCAACACCCCGAAGGATGCACTGGTGACCCGGAAAGACCCGATGGCGTTTGCCCGCCGGCTGGAATGGTACGCAGCCGCGACTGCCGCGCAGGTGCTCGGTGGCTGAGCTACCCGACGTCATCATCTTTACCGACGGCGCCTGCAAGGGCAACCCGGGCATCGGCGGCTGGGGCGCGGTGCTGCGCATGGGCGCGACCGAGAAGGAGTTGATGGGCCACGAAGCCCACACCACCAACAACCGCATGGAGCTGACCGCCGCGATCAAGGCGCTGGAGGCACTGACGCGTCCGGCGAAGGTGACGCTGACCACCGACAGCAACTACGTCCGCGACGGCATCATGAAGTGGGTCCACGGCTGGCAGCGCAAGGGCTGGCGGACAGCCGACGGCAAGCCGGTCAAGAATGTCGAGCTGTGGCAGGAGCTTATTGCCGCCACTGCCCGCCACCAAGTGACGTGGAAGTGGGTCAAGGGCCACGCCGGCGATCCCGACAACGAGCGCGCCGACGCACTGGCGAACGCCGCAATCGACAAGGCGCGCGGACGGATGTGACACCGGCGACTCCAAGCCCCGCCGCGATTGCCGCTGTCCTACAGATCACCGGTCCGGTACAATTGGATCGCGGCGGACTCGCTGGCGCCTGATCTTTCTCATCGCTGGTGCGCCGGGATAGACAGCCTAGAATTGCTGGGATTGGCGGGAGAGAGATGCTCGGTTGGCGAAATCGCAAACGTCGCGAGGGTACAAACTCTGACAACTCTCGTTCATATTCGACAGCCCGGCGATGCGCTCCGTAGAGCGACGCGGCCCCGGTTCAAGCACCTTCGCGCCTTGCCTGCCTCCTTCGCGAGCGTTGCGTGAAACCTGTAAAGCCCCGCCGCGCAATGGGAACTCCAGAATCTCACGCGAAGTTCGCGAAGCAGGCGGGTAAGGCGCGAAGAAGAAAGTCTGCTGGCCTTACGCCGCGAATCTCACCTCAATCGGGTCGACCCCGACCAGCGTACCGCGGACCGTCTGCCCCCGTTCGATCGGGCCGACCCCCGCCGGCGTGCCGGTAAAGATCAGGTCGCCCGGCGCGAGCACGACATAGGTCGACAGCGCCGCGATGACCTCGGCGACGTTCCAGATCATCATCGACAGATCGCCCGACTGGCGCACGGCCCCGTCGACGGTCAGCGCGATCGCTCCCGATACCGGCGGTGCGCCGAGCCGCAGCGGTCCGACCGGTGCGGAGTTGTCGAAGCCCTTCGCCATGTCCCACGGCCGCCCGGCCTGCTTCGCCTCCACCTGCAGGTCGCGGCGGGTCAGGTCGAGACCGACGGCGTGGCCGTAGACCAAGCCGAGCGCATCGCCCGCCCCGATGTTGCTGCCCCCACCGCCAATAGCGATCACCAGCTCGACCTCATGGTGAAGGTCGGTGGTGTGCGACGGGAACGGCAACTCGCTGCCACTGGCGACGACGGCATCGGCAGGCTTACTGAAGAAGAACGGCTGCTGCCGGTCGGGATCGCCCCCCATCTCGCGGGTGTGGTCGGCGTAGTTTTGGCCGACGCAGAAGATCCGCCGGACCGGGAAGCGCTCGGTGCTGCCGGCGATGGCGATGGTCGGGGCGGCGACGATAGGGAGGTTCATGCGGCGTTCCTCAGGCTTTGAAGCGTTCGGGCAAGAACGGCACGGGGTCGACCTCGGGCTCCCGCCCGAGCAGCAGGTCGGCGCACAGCCGACCCGCGGCGGGGGCGGTCTGGATGCCGATGCCGCCCTGCCCGGCGCACCAGAACAGGCCCGGCACGTGGGCGTCGAAGCCGAATACCGGCGCGCGGTCGGGAGCGAAGGTGCGCAGGCCCGCCCAGTGGCGTTCGACCCGCTCGACGCGGTAGCGGGTGGCGGACTGGAAGCGGTCGACGGCGACGGCGATGTCGAGCTCTTCGGCGGCCGCATCGCGGGCCACGTCGGGGGTTTCGTCGTGCGGGCTGACCCACATGCGGCCCGCATCGGGCTTGAAATAGAAGCTGCCCGCACCGTCGAAGGTCACCGGCAGCTCTGGGTCGGGAACCGGGTCGACGGCGAGCACGACGATCGTGCGGCGGAGTGGGATAAGGCCGAGCGGAGCGGCTCCGGCCAGTTCGGCGAGCCCGTCCGCCCAGGCGCCCGCCGCGTCGACGACCACGTCGGCCTCGAAGTCACCCGCGGTGGTCGTGACGTGCCAACCGCCACCGTCACGGCGCAGGCCCTCGACCCGTGCGCTGGTCACCAGCCGGGTGCCTGCCCGCCGTGCCCCCGAGAGGAAGCCGGCATGCAGCGAGGCGACATCGATGTCCCAGCAGTCGGCCTCGAGCATGCCCGCACGCGCCCATTCGGGCCGCAGCATCGGGAAGCGCGCCGCCAGCGCCGCCGGGTCGAGCAGCTCGGGCACGATGCCCACTGCGACCAGCTCTGCCGCTTGCGCCGCGAGTCCGGTCTCATCGCCCGGTGGCGCAAGATGGAGGCCCGGGCGCGGCCTCAGCAACGGCCGGGCAAAGCCCTCGGGCGGGTCGACGAAGAAGTCGCGCGACGCTGCGGTCAGCGGCAGCACCGTCGGGCCGCCGTAGCTCGGCACCCAAAACGCCGCAGAGCGCCCGGTGGTGTGGTAGCCCGGCGTGTCCTCGGCCTCGAGCAGCACGACGTCCGCGTCCTGCCCGAGGAAGTAGGCGAGGCTCGCCCCCGCCATGCCGGCCCCGACGATGACGACCTTGGGAACGACCTTCATTCGAGGAACCCCGCGATGCCGTCGAGCAGCGGCAACCGGATCGCATCGGCCTCGCGCACTAGCTCGTGAGCCGCGCCCGGCACGGTCTGCAGCCACGCCTTGGGCATCCGTGCCGCCGCCCGCACGGTCGCGGCGTTGTCGACCAGCGCCTCATGCTCGGCGACGAGGATCATCAGCGGGGTCGTCACGCGCTCGTAGGCCCCCGGAGCCCGCAGCGCGTCGACCGAGCGGAAGGCGGCGCGGAGCCAGCCGTTGGTGACGCCGCCGACCGCGAGCTCGGGGTGCTTGTCGAGCCACCAGGCCTCGTCGACGTAGCGCTCGACGTCGCTGGTCAGCCGTCGCTGCCGTATCGAACCTGCCAAGCCGCGCACCAGCGGGCCCGCGCCCGGCGCATACTGCTCCGCCCTGCCGAGCCCGCACATCAGGCCGGCGAGCAGCCACGCCAGCAGCGGCCCGAGTGGCTGTGCGCGCAGCCCGGTCATCGGCGACAGCAGCACGGCGCGGTCGAAGCTCTCCGGGTTGGTCTCCAGGTGACGCAGCAGCAGGTGCCCGCCCATCGAGTGCGCGATGGCGAAGTGCGGCGCTGGCAGGGTCGCCCTGAACCACGCGACCTGCTCGGCAAGGTCGCTCAGCCACGGCCCGAAGTCAGCGGCGTGGCCCTTCTGCGAGTCGGCGAGGACGCGCCCTGAGCCGCCCTGCCCGCGCCAGTCGAAGGTCGCCAGCCCGAAGCCCCGCGCCCGCCAGTCATGGTAGCTCTCGGCGTACTTCTCGATGAAGTCGCCACGGCCGTTGAGGAACAGGATCGAGCCGCGGGTACCGCCACTCCAGCACATCGTCCGCAGCAGCCAGCCGTCGGCCATCGTGCGCGTCTCGACCACCGCGCCCTCGGGCAGGCTGCGGCGCAGGTCCAACGCGTCGCTCAAGCCGGGACCGCGTCCGCAGCGGCGACGTCCTCGCGCCCACGCAGCCGGATGCCGGGCATAAACAGCGTCACTCCGAAGCCCACGAGCATGATCAAGGCGCTGATCGGGAACAGCCCGAGGATCGCCGCCGAGAAACTGTCCTTGAGGCCGGCAGACGTGCGCTCGACCGAGGCTGGATCATAGTCGCCGCGCGCCGCCAGTGTCGCTTGCAACGCCGGCCGGTCCATCGCCAGCCGCTGCGCCTGGCTGATATCGACGACAGTGCCGCGCGTCAGGTCCGGCACCCGCCGCGGCAGCTCCGCCGCGAGGTGGTTGGTCAGCAGCGCGCCAAAGACCGCGACCCCGATGGTCGACCCGATCTGGCGGAAGAACTGCGCCGAGCTCGTTGCGACCCCGGTGTCCTTGTGCTCGACCGGCGACTGGATCGCGAGCGTGAACATGCCCTGCGCCGGGCCGAGGCCGAGACCGGTCACCGCCAGCCCGAACAGCAGAAAGCCGTGGCTGGTCGCTGGCCCAACCTGCATCAGCAGGACAACACCGACCAGCATGACGACACCGCCAGCGATCAACACCGGCTTGTACTGCTGGGTCCGGCGCGCAACGCCGCCGGCGATGATGCTGCCGGACAGCACCCCGCCCATGAACGGTAGCAGTGCGAAGCCGCTGTCCGTCGCGCCAGCACCACGCGCCACCTGAAGGTACAGCGGGAAGAACATCACGACGCCCATGAAGGCGACGTTGATCAGGAACAGCGCGACGTTGCCGCGCCGGAACACCGGGCCGGCGAACAGCCCGAGCGGCACGACCGCATAGGATTTGCCCCGCGACACGAGGATCAGCGCGACCAGCGCCGCGAGGCCGATCGCGACGCTGGCGACGATGCGTGGGCTGCCCCACGGCACACTGTGCCCGCCCCACGACAGCGCCAGCAGCAGCGGCACGAAGGCGGCGATAATCAGCCCGCTGCCAATCCAGTCGACCCGGCGCTCTGCGAGTGCGGCACCGCCGCGGACCGGCAGGTGGTTGACCAGCACCCACAAGGCCAGCGCGCCGAGCGGCAGGTTGACGTAGAAGACGAAGCGCCAGCCGCTGATCACCTGCCCGAAGACGTGGCTCGTCGCGTGCTCGGTCAGGAAGCCGCCGATGACCGGCCCGGCGACGCTGGCGAACCCGAACATCGCCCCGAACAGCCCGGTGTAGCGACCGCGCTCGGCGGGCGGCACGATGTCGGCGACGGTGGCAAAGGCCCCGGTGGTCAGCGCCCCGGCACCGATTCCCTGCAGCGCCCGGCAGACGATCAACTGGTTCATGCCGTCGCCGACCAGTGGCAATGCGCCGAACTCGCCCGCCAGTCCGCACAACATTGAGCCAAGCAGGAAGACGACGACCCCGAACACCAGGATTGGCCGCCGGCCATACAGGTCGCCGAGCTTGCCGTAGATCGGCACGGTGACGGTCGAAGTCAGCAGGTACGCGGTGCCGACCCAGGCGATACGCTCGAGCCCCTCCAGTTCCGCGATGATACGCGGCATCGCGGTCGAGACGATGGTCTGGTCAAGCGCCGACAACAGCAGCACGATCAATACCGCCGCCAGCGCAAGGCGGCGCTCGGCGCTTGTATAGACGTGCGCGGTCATCGGCATGCGGATAGGGGAGCGCGCCCGGCGGGGCAATGATCGCGTCAACCGCCCGCCGGGACTTGCGTCATTTCGCGCGGAGTGGCGTTAGTGCCGCAAGACCTGCCGGAGAGCACCCATGCACTTTACTATCGACCCAATCACCATCGGCGCAGCGATCGTCGCGCTGATTATCGGCCTGTGGCTCGGCTTCGTCGCGCGCTCGGGCACGGCACGCCGCGCGGTCCGGCTCGACGAGCAGGTCAATATATTGGCCCGCGAGCGCGAGGCGCTGATCGCCGACCGCAACGCGCTTCGTCTCGAGCGCGACTCGCTCGACGAGCGGCTGCGCCCGCTGGCTGCCGAGGTCGACCGCCTGAAGCGCGTCGAGGCCAAGCGCGGCGTCATCACGCCGGGCGTCGTTGACGGCGTCGTGAGCGACCCCATGCCTGATACCCCCGTCGAGGGCGGCGACCTGCGCCAGCTGAAGGGCGTCGGCGACAAGTTCGCCGCCAGCCTGGCCAAGCTCGGCGTCACCCGCATCGACCAGGTCGCGGGCTGGTCGAGCGCCGACGCCGACGTCATCGACTCGCAGCTCGGGCCGTTCGCCGGCCGTATCCGCACCGACCGGCTGGTCGAGCAGGCACGCCTCCTCCACGAGGGGCGGACGACGGAATACGAGACTCGGTTCGGGGCGCTCTAGCCTAGCGCCCCCGCAACGCCGCCTGCGCCGCCGCGAGCCGCGCGATGGGCACACGATACGGTGAGCAGCTGACGTAATCGAGTCCGAGCTCCTCGCAGAAGGCGATGCTCGACGGATCGCCGCCATGTTCGCCGCAGATGCCGAGCTTGATGCCGGGCCGGGCCTCGCGCCCGCGCTCGGCGGCGAGACGGATCAACTCGCCGACACCCTCGACGTCGATAGAGACGAACGGATCGCGGGTGTAGATGCCCTGCTCGACATAGGCGGTCAGAAAGCGTCCGGCATCATCGCGGCTGATGCCGAGCGCGGTCTGGGTAAGGTCGTTGGTGCCGAAGCTGAAGAACTCGGCTTGCGCGGCGATGTCGCCGGCCCGCAGCGCGGCGCGGGGCAGTTCGATCATCGTGCCGACCAGGTAGTCGAGCGTGTGGCCCTGCTCGGCGAACACGTCGCGAGCCGTAGCGTCGATCAGCGTCTTGGTGATCTCGAGCTCGCGCGCCGTCGCGACCAGCGGCACCATAACCTCGGGGACCACCGTCGCGCCGGTGCGCTTGGCGACGTCGACCGCGGCCTCGAAGATGGCGCGGGCCTGCATCGCGTAGATCTCGGGGTAGGTAATGCCGAGGCGGCAGCCGCGGTGGCCGAGCATCGGGTTGAACTCGTGGAGCTCGCCGACCCGCCGCCGAAGTGTATCGATTGTTATGCCTATCGCGGTTGCTACCTCTTCGAACTCGGCCTCGTGGCTGGGCAGGAACTCGTGCAGCGGGGGGTCGAGGAGGCGGATGGTAACCGGCAATCCTGCCATGATTTCAAAGATTTGCGCAAAGTCGGCGCGCTGTTCGGGGAGCAGTTCCTCGAGCGCCGCGGCCCGCCCGGCGGTATCCTCGGCCAAAATCATGCGGCGCACCGCGGTGATGCGCGCCGCGTCGAAGAACATGTGCTCCGTGCGGCACAATCCGATGCCCTCTGCCCCGAAGCCGCGCGCGGTGCGGCAGTCGAGCGGCGTCTCGGCGTTGGTGCGGACCTGCATCCGGCGGTGGACGTCGGCCCACTCCATCAGCCGCCCGAAATCGCCCGCCATCTCCGGCTCGACGGTCGCGACAAGCCCGACCATGACCTCGCCGGTCGACCCGTCGATGGTCAGCATGTCGCCTTCGTTGATGGTGCGCCCGCCGACCCGCAGCGTCCGCGCCTTGAGGTCAATCGACAGCGTTCCCGCTCCTGACACGCACGGCCGCCCCATGCCCCGCGCGACAACCGCCGCGTGGCTAGTCATGCCGCCGCGCGCGGTCAGGATGCCCTTGGCGGCGTGCATGCCGTGAATGTCCTCGGGGCTGGTCTCGGTGCGCACCAGAATCACCGATTCGCCCGCTGCGGCGCGCATCTCCGCGGTGTCGCTGTCGAACACCGCAGCACCGCTCGCCGCACCCGGCGAGGCCGGCAGCCCCTTGGTCAGCACGTCGCGCGGGGCCTTCGGGTCGAGCGTCGGGTGGAGCAGCTGGTCGAGCGCCGCAGGATCGACACGCAGCACGGCTTCCTCGCTGGTGATCAGCCCCTCGTCGGCCATGTCGACCGCGATCTTGAGCGCGGCCTTGGCAGTGCGCTTGCCCGAGCGAGTCTGGAGCATCCAGAGCTTGCCCTGCTGTACCGTGAACTCGATGTCCTGCATGTCGCGGTAGTGGCGTTCGAGCAGTTCGAAGACGTGCGCCAGCTCGGCGAACACATCCGGCATCGCCTCCTGCATCGAGGCCTTCGACGCACCGGCGCGCTCCCTCGCAGCAAGTGTCAGATATTGCGGCGTGCGGATGCCTGCGACGACGTCCTCGCCCTGCGCGTTGATCAGGAACTCGCCGTAGTGTGCGTGCTCGCCGGTCGACGGGTCGCGGGTGAACGCGACCCCGGTGGCCGAGGTCTCGCCCATGTTGCCGAACACCATCGCCTGCACGGTGACCGCGGTGCCCCAGCTTTCGGGGATGTCGTTGAGGCGGCGATAGACGCGCGCACGCTCCGACCGCCACGAGCCGAACACCGCGCCAATCGCGCCCCACAACTGGTCGTGGACGTCCTGCGGGAAGTCGTCGCCCCAGCTGGTCAGGACGAGCGCCTTGTAGCGCGCCACGAGCCGCTGCAGGTCGTCGGCGCTGAGCTCCGTATCGAGGGTAACACCGCGGTCCTCCTTGGCGATCTCGAGAGCGTCCTCGAACAGATAATGGTCCAGCCCGAGCACGACGTCGGCGTACATCTGGATGAAGCGGCGGTAGCTGTCCCACGCGAACCGCGCGTCGCCCGAGGCGGCGGCCAGCCCCTCGACGGTCGCGTCGTTCAAGCCGAGGTTGAGCACGGTGTCCATCATCCCCGGCATCGACACCCGCGCGCCGGAGCGCACCGAGACGAGCAGCGGATTGGCGGGATCGCCGAAGCGCATCCCGGCATGGCTCGCGATATGGTCGAGCGCGGCGGCGACCTCGGTCTTGAGGCTGTCGGGAAACGCCTGGCCGTTGTCGTAATAGACCTGGCAGACCGCGGTGCCGATGGTGAAGCCCGGCGGCACCGGCAGGCCGATCGAGGACATCTCCGCAAGGTTCGCACCCTTGCCGCCGAGCGCTTCCTTCAGCGATGCATCGCCGTCGGCAACGCCGCCGCCGAACCGGTAGACGTGACTCATGCAACAGCCTTTACAGTACGCTCGCGCTGGACCGCGGTCAGGGTCAGCGCCGCCAGCCCGACGGCGGCGATGTAGCAGGGGATGATGAGGACAGCGTAAGCGGCCTTCCACAGGCCCGGGCCGGACAATCCGGCGGCCGAGAACATATCGGCGATCAGCGATGTCGGGTTCTGGATACGGAGTGCGACGAGGACATTGCTGCCGACGATCAGCGCCTTGAGCACGATCATCACCATCGCCGCGGTCGCCAAGCGAAGCGGTGCACGCGAGCGCCCGGCATCACTACGCGGGGACACCGTGAAGATGTCGAAGACGTGCCGCCACCAATGGTCGAGGACCGGACCGGGGACATGGTGCGCTTTTCGCATGGCGATGAAATAGCCGATCACAAGCGGGCTCAGCACTGCCAGATTGACCAGCACCAATTTGCCGATGTCGAGGCCGCCCTTGCCGTCCGAGACATGGTTGTTGAGTTCGATACCACCGTTCCTGAGCGCCACCAGCGTCGTCGCGATATCGGCGGCGGTGAGGGCCGTCAGTGCCAGGGCCATCAGCAACGTCAGCCGCCAGACCAGTGGCGTGGCGGGCAGGACTGAAGCAGCGGCGGCGATCGGGGCACTCATGGCGCGGCTACTTTCAGACGATCTTCGAGAAGTCCGCGACGTTGTGCACTGCAGCGCGGAAGCTGGCGAGTAGATTGAGACGGTTCGAACGCACTTCCGGTTCCGGAACGTTCACCATGACCGCTTCGAAGAACGCGTCGACAGGCGGCCGTAGTCGGCTCAGCGCGGTCATCGCAGCTTCGAAGTCCTCGCGCGCCACGGCGTCGGCGGCATCGGCGAGGGTGGTCGTGAGCGCGGCGGCGAGCGCCTGCTCGGCGGGTTCGGACAGGAGCGACGGGTCGTAGTCGCCGGTGAAGGCCTCACCCTTGGCCTCCTCGATGCGCAGGATGTTGGCGGCGCGACGGTAGCCGGCGAGAAGATTGGTGCCGTCGTCGGTGGCGATGAAGGCCTGCAGCGCGCGGACGCGGGCGAGCAAGCGCACGAGGTCGTCCTCGCCGCCGAGGGCGAAGACCGCGTCGATGATGTCGGGGCGGATGCCGGCTTCGCGCTGCTGGACTTTGAGGCGGTCGATCAGGAATTCCACGACCTTTGAAGGTGCGTCCCAGAGGCCATCGAGATATTCGTCACGATCCGCAATTGCTTGCATCTGAGCGGCGCTGGATCGTCCCATATCCTCGTTGCCAAGCAGCAGATGGGGCGTACCATCGACATACTCGATCCGTGAGTTTGGATCGGTAACCAACGTCGAGGCGAGTGCTTCAGCGCCGCTTTTGGCAAACAGTTCATAGGTGTCGGAGTACAGCGGGTCCAAGAGGACCTCCGTCATCGCATCCGTAACGGCGAGCCGGATGTCGTTCTCGGCGAGCAGACGTCCAATGCCAAGAGCAGCGCGGCGAAGCGCAAACGGGTCCCGCGAACCCGTTGGAAACTCTTTCATCGAGAAGAACGCGTAAAGCGTGTCGATTTTGTCTGCTAGTGCCACCGCAACGCTGACCGGGGCGGTCGGCACGTCGTCGCCCTGCCCGACTGGCTTGTAGTGGTCGCGGATGGCGTCGGCGACTTGCGGGCCGAGGTCCTCGGCGAGCGCGAGGTAGCGGCCGGCGATGCCCTGGACTTCCGGGAACTCGCCGACGGTGGCGGAGACGAGGTCGGCCTTGCACAGGCGGGCAGCCTGTTCTGCGAGGTCGGCGAGGCGGGTGACACTCGCTTGCTCAAGATCGTCATCCCGGCGGACGCCGGGACCCATTCCGAGTGCATCGCGGTCCGGCGCCGATTGGGTCCCGGCGTTCGCCGGGATGACGGCAGAAGAAGCGGCCTCACGCTGCGCGATCGACTTCACAGCCCCGCTCTCGACCAGCCAACGCGCCAGCTTCGCCACCCTCTCGACCTTGTCCGCGACGGTCCCGAGCTTCTCGTGGAACACGATGTCCGCCAGCTTCGGCAGGCGCGCTTCCAGCGTCGTCGCCCGATCCTGGTCCCAGAAGAACTTGGCGTCCGACAGCCGGGCCGCGAGCACCTTGCGATTACCCGCGACGATGGTCGCGCCGCCGTCGGGCGCATCGAGGTTGGCGACGCAGACGAACACCGGGGCGAGGGCTCCGGCGGCGTCCACGCAGGCGAAATACTTCTGGTTGGTGCGCATGGTGAGCTGGATCACCTCGCGCGGCACGTCGAGGAACGCGGGGTCGAAGTCGCCGAGCAGCGGCACCGGCCACTCGGTCAGGCCGGCGTTCTCGGCGACCAGCCCGGCGTCCTCGATCAGGGTCAGGCCGCGCGCGGTGGCAGCGGCGCGGGCACCGTCGACGATGATCCGCTGGCGCTCGGCGGGGTCGATCAGGACATACGCGGCGCGGAGCTGGTCGGCGTAGGTTGCTGCGCTGCCGACCTCGATCGCCTGGCGCGCCATGAAGCGGTGGCCGCGCGTCGTGCGCCCGCTGGGGATGCCCGCGGCCGCGAACGGCACGACCTCGCCGTCGAGCAGCGCGACGATCGACGACAGCGGGCGGACCCAGCGCGGGCTCGCGGTGCTGGTGGAGGCATCACCCCAGCGCATCGACTTGGGCCAGTCGAAGTCGCGCACGATCTGCGGGATCAGGTCGGCGATGACCGCGGCGGCGCTGCGCCCGGGGGCGCGGATGGTGGCGTAGAGGAACTTGCCCTTGGGGGTGTCGCGCTCCTCGAGCTGGCCGCGGGTCAGGCCGGTGGAGCGTAGAAAGCCCTCGAGCGCCTGCGCCGGTGCGTCCGCACGAGGCCCGCGGCGCTCCTCCTCGGTGTCGTTGCCCGCCGCGCCGAGGCCGCGCGCGATCAGGATCAGGCGGCGCGGGGTGACGAAGGTCTCGATGTCGCCGCCGGGCAGCTTGCCCTTGATGCCGTCGCCGAAGCGGACGCCGAGCTGCTCGGCGGCCTTGGCCTGCATGCGGGCGGGGATCTCCTCGGTGAGGAGCTCGAGGAGGAAGTCGGGCATCAGGCCGCCAGCTTGGCGACGTACGCGTCGCAGACCGCCTTGGTCAGGTCACGGACCCGCCCGATGTAGGCGGCGCGCTCGGCGACCGAGATGACGCCGCGCGCATTGAGCAAGTTGAAGATGTGGCTCGCCTTGATCGCCTGGTCGTAGGCCGGCAGCGGCAGGCCGCGCTCGACCAGCGCGCGGCACTCGGCGCTGACGTCTTTGAACTGTTGGAACAGGAGGTCGGTGTTCGCCGCCTCGAAGCTGTAGGCCGAGAACTCGCGCTCGTTCTCGCGGAAGACGTCGCCGTAGGTCGTGCCGGCATCGTTGTAGGCGAGGTCGAAGACCGAATCCTTGCCCTGGATATAGGTCGCGAGGCGCTCCAGCCCGTAGGTGAGCTCGCCCGACACCGGCGCGCAGTCGTGGCCGCCGACCTGCTGGAAATAGGTGAACTGGCTGACTTCCATGCCGTCGCACCAGACCTCCCAGCCCAGCCCCCAGGCCCCGAGTGTCGGACTCTCCCAATCGTCCTCGACGAGGCGGACGTCGTGCAGTTTCGTGTCGATGCCGATCGCTTCGAGGCTGCCGAGGTAGAGCTCGACGATGTCGGCGGGCGACGGCTTCAGGATGACCTGGAACTGGTAATAGGCGCCGAGTCGGTTTGGGTTCTCGCCGTAGCGGCCATCGGAAGGTCGGCGGCTCGGCTGGACGTAGCAGGCCTTCCACGGCTTCGGGCCGAGCGCGCGCAGCACCGTCGCGGGGTGGAAGGTGCCGGCCCCGACCTCGACGTCGTAGGGCTGCAGCACCACGCAGCCGCGCGAGCCCCAGTAGTCCTGGAGCGTCAGGATCAGGTTTTGGAACGAGAGCGGCCGGGGATACACCCCGTCAGCGCTTCTTGGCGGCCTTGCGGGCGGCGTAGCGTTCGTCGCGCAGGCGCTTGCGCTCGGCCTCGCGCATTTCCTCGGTGATCTTCGCGTCTTCCTCCGCCTTGAGCTTGGCAGCTTCCTTGGCGGCGATAGTCGCGAGCTTGGCGGCCTCCTGCGCGGCCTTCTTCTCGGCGGCAGCAGCGACGCGGCGCGACTCGGCAGCGGCACGGCTGGCGGCGCGCTCGGCAACGGCTGCCGGATCGATCTCGGCGGTCTTGGCCTTGAACTTGGCGAGCGCCTCCTGGCGCGCCTTCAGGGCATCGCCCTGGCGGTCTTTATGGTCGGGTAGCTTGAAGCCCATAGATGTTCGACGAGTCTCGCTTTTGGGGGGTAAAGGTCCGGGGGCTTTACGCGGTCGCAGCAAAGGCCGCAACTACACCCATTGGATAGGCGCGTATTAGAGCGGCGCTCGCGTCAGTGCGTCGAGGGCACCTTGCAGGATATGCGCCGCCGCGTGGGCATCGATAGCGGCGGCCCGGCGGGCACGGCTCCAGTCCTCGGCGATCATCTGGCGCTCGACCGCCTGCGTCGACCAGCGCTCGTCCCACAGCAATAGCGGGCGACAAAGCGGACCGTCGATGGCGCGGGCGAAGGCGCGCACCGACTGGGTCCGCGGGCTGTCGCTGCCGTCCATGCTGAGCGGCAGGCCGCAGACGACGCCCATGATGCGCTCCTTGTCGAGCAGCGCCAGCAGCACCGCGAGGTCAGGGGTGAACTTGACCCGGCGGATGACGCTATGCGGCGTGGCGAAGCTCCATTGCGCATCGCAGGTGGCGATGCCGATGGTCTTGGTGCCGACGTCGAGCCCGGCCAGCCGGCCGCCATCCGGCAACGCCAACGCAAAGGCAGCGACGTCCAGGATCACCGGCGGTGGCGGGCGCGGACGCGCTGGGGGGCCGGCGCCGGCATCGCGCCGGCGCGAGCCTCCGCATCGGCGCGGACGTTCGCCCAGAACAAGGCGTAGTCGTAGACATGGTAGTTGTTGCCTGGCAGCACATAATCGCCGAACCCGACCGGCGGCGGCCCGACCAGCAGCAGCCCCTCGGGCGAGCAGCGCGCCGGCACCCGGCCGACGACCAGGGTCGCGCTGCCGAGGCCGGCGTCGGGGATCAGGGCACCGAGGTTGCGCGAGGCCGGCACCTGCTCGGCCCCCGACATGCCCGTCATCGGATTGGTACACAGTACGGGCGTGCCGTCGCGCGGTATGCCGGTGTAGCCGGGGGTCGAGTCGAAGATCACCCGCAGCGTTTTGGCGTCAGCAGGCTCGGCGAAGCTTTGCCAGGCGAGGATGCACCCGATTGCGATTGGGGAGTTGCACGCCGGCAGGCCGAGCGCCGGCAGGTCGGCAGCGACCGAGATCGGCCAGCCGACGATGTACGCGGCGACGATGCGCTGCATCACCGGCGTGCCCTTGAGCCGCTCGCGCAGCAGCCGCAGCAGGTGCAGCGAGCCCTGGCTGTGCGCTGCCAGGATGATCGGCCGGTCCTTAGGCTGCGCGGCGAGGAACACATCCCAGGCGCGCGACACGTCGTGGTAGGCGAGGTCGATGGCGCGGGTCGCGTCGGGCTTGGCGGTGAAGAACGCCCCGAACGCCGCCTGCCGGTAGCGCGGCGCCCAGACTTCGCCGATGCCGTTGAACGCGGAGGCCTCGCCCTTGAGGTAGATCGCGATGCGGGTGTCGGTGGCGCTGTCGCCGAACGGCATGTTCCAGCGGTCGCGGCCGAGGTAGGCGGTCGGGGTCACGAAGAATACCGCGACCCGCGGCTTGGGCGCGACCGCATAGCCCGGCGGTGTCCACTGCGCCGGGCCGTGCGGCAGGCCCGGGTGCGCGTCCCAGCCGGCGGGCGTCGAATAGTCGGGGCCGTTCGCCTGGTGCGTCGCCTCGAATTTCATCGTCGGCGTGAAGGCCGTGCGGTACACCGCGACCGGGTTCAGCGCGTAGAAGAACGCGGCGGCAATCCCGACGAAGACCAGGACCGCGATGATCCACAGGAAGCGGCGTGCGTACAAGCTCGACCTTTCAGGTTGGCCCGCGCCCCTACTCGCTCCGTCTCAGCAGCGCCACTAGGTCGTCGCTCCAGAACTGTGCCCAGGTGTGGGTGCCGTGACCATGGGTCGCGGCAGATTCGGGAATCAGGCGGAACGTCGCGTTCGGCATCTTGCCGACCATGGCCTCGGCGATGTGCAGGCCGGGCGGGTTGATGAAGTCGTCGCCGGAGTTGATCCACGCCACCGGCACCGTGATGCTAGCAAGCTTTGCCGACGGGTCGTAGGTCCGCGAGGCGTCGAGCTGGTAGATCGTGTCGTTGGCATCACCGTCCGCCAGCCGCGTCTCGACCCGGCCGTCGAGCCACGTCTCGACGGCCGCGCGGGTCGGCATGTCGGCCTGCATCCGCACCGGCGCGCCGCCCGCCACCAGCGTCAGCGCGGTCGCGGTGCGCATGCCCTCGACCGGCTGGCGGATGTAGTCGCCATTCGCATAGGCCGGGTCGGCCTTGATCGCGTCGATCGACAGCTTGCGCCACATGCGGTTGCGCCCGGCGATCTCGACCGGCAGGCACGCCAGCGGCATCAGCGCGCGGGCGAAACCGGGGTAGGCCTCGCCCATCACGAAGGCGTGCATGCAGCCCATCGAGGTGCCCATGACAAGGCGCAGCTGCGGGATCTTCAGCCCATCGACGACCAGCGCGTGGTTGGCGGCGACCATGTCGGTGTAGTCGTAGTGCGGGAAGCGCGCGTGCAGCCCGTCGCTCGGCTTCGACGACTTGCCGTGGCCGATGCCGTCCGGGAGGATGACGTAGGTGCGGGTGATATCGAGCGGCTGGCCGGGTCCATACAGCCGGTCGGCGAACTGCGGCTGCAGGAACTGCTTGCCGGTCCCGCCGGTGCCGTGGAGGACCATGACGGCGTTGTCGATCCGGCCCTTGGCATCGCGGTGCGGCTTGCCCAGCGTGGTGTAGTGGAGGCGCAGCTCGGGCAGCGTCTCGCCGCTGGCGAAGGCGAAGTTGCGGACGGTGAAGTCGGCCTCCGTGATCGGCCATTTCGAGGTTGCGGCGGGTGCCGGACCGGGTGAAGCGGGGGCGGTGGTGGCTGGCGCGGCAGCGGCGACGACGGCGGCAATCAGGCTGATGAGCATGAGGCGAGGCTAGCGGGATCGGCGGGAGGGTCAACGGCCGCGCCCAATGTCGTGACAGGGTCTTGAGCCACAGCTCCGAACCCGGCCATCGTCGACGGCCCGGTAGCGAGCGCCGCGAGGAGGCCGAAAGCGACCTGCAGGAACCGGCGAGCGGCGCGCTCCTCGTCGAAGAGCGGTCCAAAGTTGACACAAGTTCACGCCCAGCGAGAGTTTTATTGCGCGACCACCGCTTGCCCTCTCCCTTCTTCAAGGGGTTGGTGGCTGCGAGCGCCTTCGCGCGCCCTGCCGCGACACGGCGGCAGGAGCGGAGCAATTGCTCCGTACCCGCCAACTCGTTGAAGAGGCAGGCGAGCCGCGAGAATGTCGTTTGGTGTTTCATGTCTTCTATGTACCATATCGGCACATCTGTAGGACACAATGTTCTCGATCGGCTTCAGTCAGTATCATATCGAGTGACCGTTAGTGGTGGTTAGGCGACTGTCTGGTCTTCGAGCCAAGATGCCAAAATGTGCCTTTCGGCACCAGCTTTAGACAAGCTCCCACCATGTTTCTGATTTCAGAGGCGTTAGCCGCTCAACAGCCGCAAGGACGGGATGAGTCAGGAGCCATTCGGAGAAAGCCGGAAGATCGGCCTTGCTCCAGCACCAACGTTCTCCCGATCCGATAGAAATTAGTGCCTTCGAAGGACTGTAGAAGCTTGTCAGGTGGAATTGGCTAAACACGTTATCGTCATCATCCCGTTCGATCTCGATGAACTGCCTGGTCAGGCCAATTTCGAAGCGTAGCCCCGCTCCCCAATCGTAAGCACCAAATTCGAATAGCAACCCGTCGCCCCGCTCTTCAACCAACCCATCGACCGGACAATTGACATAGAAAGACATCACCGCCGCGAATAGCTCCTTGACGGATAACTCAACGCCAGTGGAGCCGACCCTCCGATCAAATATCTCGACCGACTTTGATGCGTCCATCTCGCTCTCTCCCTGATTGATAAACCGCTAACAGGGTAGGCGGATCATAAAGATGGCGAAGTATGGGCAGAAACTGTCATCCCGGCGAGGTGAACGAATGGCCGCTTTTGGATTGCCGCCGACCGCGCTGAAGGTCCAAGATTGGCGGTAGTTGCCATCGCAATTCTACTGTCGGCATAGCCGGTCGCAGCTGGGCAACGGCGCGCCGGACGAGGCACCGGGAGGCCCGTCCCAGCGAATGCAAACCCCCGCCGCTCCACGAAGATCATCTGTGCCATGAAGGCCAGCAATTGCTGCAGCCATCGTGAGGATCTGTATCATCGCTGCATGGTGACAGCCGAGCCGAGGGTCGGCAATCAAGTGATCTGACCGCCACCTTGATCGGCAATTTCTGCGCGATTTGCGCCATGGCGTTTGCCCTCTAAGCTGCGGCCGCTAAATCAAGGGGCGGCGCGATGAAGATGATGCTGGCGGCAGTAGCGACCCTGCTCGCGACCTCCGCGCTGGCCGCCTCCCCCGACACGGTCATCACCAACGGCCTGATCTACGACGGCCTCGGCGGCGTGCCCTACAAGGGCTGGGTCGCGGTCAGTGGCGACCGGATCACGGCGACCGGCACCGGCAAGGCGCCCGCCGCGAAGCGCACCCTCGACGCGCACGGCCTCGCGGTCGCGCCGGGCTTCGTCAACATGCTGAGCTGGTCGACCGAGAGCCTGATCGCCGATGGTCGGGCGCTCAGTGACCTCAAGCAGGGCGTCACCCTCGAAGTCATGGGCGAGGGCGATTCGATGGGGCCGCTGAGCCCGGCGCTGAAGGCCTATGCGCTCAAGCAGCAGTCGGACATCAAGTACCCGATCACCTGGACGACGCTCGGCGAATACCTGGCCTTCCTCGAGAAGCGCGGCATCGCGCCCAACGTCGCGAGCTTCGTCGGGGCGACGACGGTGCGCGAAGACATCGTCGGCTTCGATGACATCGACCCGACACCGGCCCAGCTCGACCAGATGCGTGCGCTGGTTCGGCAGGCGATGAAGGAAGGTGCGGTCGGGGTCGGTTCATCGCTGATCTACGCACCCGCCAGTTACGCCAAGACCCCGGAGCTGATCGCGCTGGCGACCGAGAGCGCCAAGTGCGGCGGCATGTACATCAGCCACATGCGCTCCGAGGGCGACCGGCTGGTCGAGGCGGTCGACGAGCTCATCGAGATCGCGCGCAAGTCCGGCGGGCCGGCCGAGATGTACCACATGAAGCAGGCGGGCCGCGCCAACTGGGGCAAGATCGACACCGTCATCGCGCGGGTCGAGGCGGCGCGGGCGGCGGGCATCCGGATCACGGCGGACATGTACAACTACACCGCCGGAGCGACCGGGCTGGACGCCGCAATGCCGACATGGGTTCAGGCCGGCGGCTACGACAAATGGGCCGAGCGGTTACGCGATCCCGCGATCCGGGCGCGGGTGATCGCCGAGATGAAGCAGCCGGGCAAGGATTGGGAGAACCTGCTCCTCGCCACCGGTTCCCCTGACCGGGTGCTGCTGCTCGGCTTCAAGAACCCGAAGCTGAAGCCGCTGACCGGCAAGACTCTGACCGAGGTCGCCAAGCTGCGCGGCACCTCGCCCGAGGACACCGTCATCGACCTGGTGATCGAGGACGGCAGCCGCGTCGGCACCGCCTATTTTCTGATGGACGAGGCCAATGTCCGCCGCCAGACCGCGCTGCCGTGGGTCGGCTTCGGCTCCGACGCGGAGGGCTCGGCACCGGAGGGCGTGTTCCTCCAGTCCAGCACCCATCCCCGCGCCTACGGCAACGTTGCCAAGCTGCTCGGCCACTATGTCCGCGACGAGAAGACGACGACGCTGCAGGACGCGATCCGCCGCCTGACTAGTTTCCCCGTCGGCAACCTCGGCATCAAGGACCGCGGGCGGCTGGCGGCGGGAGCCTTCGCCGACGTCGTGATCTTCGACCCGGCGACGATCGCCGACCATGCCACCTACGACAAGCCGATGCAGTTCGCGACCGGGGTCGCCCAAGTCTTCGTCAACGGCGTGCAGGTGCTGAAGGACGGCGCGCCGACCGGTGCCGCGGCGGGTCGGTTCGTAAAGGGACCCGGCGCGGGCAAGTGCTCCTAAGCCTAGCAGTCGGGAGTTAACCCTGATTGGCTGATAAGATTGGCATTATCTGGTTAGTCGACGAAAAACACGTCAACCAGCGACTAATTTGGGTGCAGTGCAGCATGACGTGCGCGGGCACCTTGTTCGCCCTGCCAGCCCCTGCTAACCGCGACCTATGTCTGTCGATAGTGCTACCGTTAAGCGTATCGCGCATCTTGCGCGGATCAAGCTTGCCGACGCCGAATGCGCGCCGCTCGCGGCCGAGCTCAGCAACCTCGTCGGCTGGATCGAGCAACTGTCGGAGGTCGATACCACCGGGGTCGAGCCGATGACTGCGGTGATCCCGATCAAACTCAAATGGCGCGAGGATGTGGTCACCGACGGCCAGGACACCGGCGGCAACGTCCGCGACGCGGTGCTGAGCAATGCGCCGGCGAAGGGCTACGGCTTCTTCGCGGTCCCCAAGGTGATCGAATAGTGAGTGGCCTGACCGACCTCAGCATCGCGGCGATGCAGAAGGGCCTGCGCGCCAAGGAGTTCTCGGCGCGCGAGCTGGCGACCGAGCACAACGATGCGGTTACCGCGGCGCGCTCGCTCAACGCCTTCATCGTCGAGACGCCGGAACTGGCGCTTGCCGCGGCCGATACCGCCGACGCCGCATTGGCGTCCGGCACGGCTGGCCCACTGAGCGGCATTCCGCTCGGCATCAAGGACCTGTTCTGCACCAAGGGTGTGCAGACCACGGCGGCGTCGAAGATCCTCGAGGGCTTCATCCCCGAGTACGAATCGACCGTCACAGCCAAGCTGTTCGCCGACGGCGCGGGCATGCTCGGCAAGCTCAACATGGACCAGTTCGCGATGGGCTCCTCGAACGAGACCAGCGCCTATGGCAACGTCGTGTCGCCCTGGCGCGCGCGCGGCTCGAACCGCCCGCTGGTGCCGGGCGGCAGCAGCGGCGGGTCGGCGGCGGCGGTGGCGGCACGTCTGTGCGCGGGCGCGACCGGCACCGACACCGGCGGCTCGATCCGCCAGCCCGCGGCGTTCGTTGGCATCGCTGGCATCAAGCCGACCTACGGGCGCTGCTCGCGCTGGGGCGTGGTGGCGTTCGCGTCGTCGCTCGACCAGGCCGGGCCGATGGCGCGCGACGTCCGCGACTGCGCGATCCTGCTGAAGTCGATGTGCGGCTACGACCCCAAGGACTCAACCTCGCTCGACATGGCGGTGCCCAACTTCGAGGCGATGCTGACCGGGGACCTGCGCGGCGTCCGCATCGGCGTGCCGACCGAATACCGCATCGACAGCCTCGACCCGACCATATCGGCCTTGTGGGAGCAGGGCCTGGCCTGGCTCCGTGACGCCGGCGCGACGACCGTCGACGTGTCGCTGCCCCACACCAAATACGCCCTGCCGGCTTATTATATCGTCGCGCCTGCCGAGGCGTCGTCAAACCTCGCACGCTACGACGGCGTCCGCTACGGGCTGCGCGTCCAGCCGGAGGGCGGCAACCTCGCGGACATGTACGAAGCGACCCGCGCGGCGGGCTTCGGCCCCGAGGTCAAGCGCCGCATCATGGTTGGTACCTACGTGCTGTCGGCGGGCTTCTACGACGCTTATTACCAGCAGGCACAGCGCGTCCGGACGCTGATCGCGCGCGACTTCGCGACCGCGTTCGAGGCCTGCGACCTGCTCCTGACCCCGACCGCGCCCTCGGCGGCGTTTGCTGCGGGCGACAAGGCCGACCCGCTCGAGATGTACCTGAACGACGTCTTCACCGTGCCCGCCTCAATGGCCGGGCTGCCGGCGATGAGCGTGCCGGCGGGACTGTCCGCGAGCGGCCTGCCGCTTGGCCTGCAGATCATCGGACCGGCGTTCGCGGAAGCAGCGGTGCTAAATGCTGGCCATGCGATCGAGCGCGCCGCAGGGTTTGCGGCGCGGCCCGATCGCTGGTGGTGATGCCCGGGGCCTGCTTCTCGCGCCGTGCGGTCCAGGCTGACAAACGGGCGCGGGCGGTGTGAGCCACAGCGCCCGGCCCTACCTGACCGGACTGTTGGCGGCGCTGGCGTTCTGCTGGATATCGATCTGGAACGGCTATCCGCTCGTCTACGAGGATACGCTGAGCTACCTCGAACGCCCGGCAACCGCCGCGGCAGCAACGGCGGGCATCGACAGCGAGTGGGCCAATCATGCCAAGCTCAGCCGCGTCGGCATAACCGTCGCAACGGCGTCGCATGCCGGACCCGCCACTCCGCCGGCGGCAAAGGGCTACGACTCGACCTTCAAGTCGGGCCGCTCGATCTATTACGGCATCCCCGCCTATCTGCTTAGCCTCGTCGGCGGTCTTTGGGCGGTCGTCGCAGCGCAGGCCGTGCTGCTCAGCATCGTGCTGGCGCTGCTTTGGTACCGCTGCCTGGGACTGACCTCGAACGGCGGCTTCGCAGTGCTGATCGGGGCGATGGCCGTCGCCACATCGGCGGGGCTGTTCGTCAACCTGGTGATGCCCGACTTGCTTGGCGGCCTGCTGATCCTCAGCCTGTCGATGCTGCTGGCATTCTGGGGCCGCCTCGGGCGCAGTGACCGGATCTTCCTCGCCGCTGCCGCCACCCTGGCGGTCGTCGCGCACGATAGCCACCTCGCGCTCGGCGTCGCGGTCGTTGCGGGAGCAGCATTGGTCGCGCGCCTGATCCCGGCGCGCTGGCGCGAAGGCATCAGCGGTCCTGCCCTCGGCACCGGCGCGCTGGTCGTCGTTATCGGTGTCGTCGCGAGTGTAGCCTTCGGCGTCGCGGTCAAGTCGGTGACCGGGCAGCCGCCCGCGCGACTACCGCACCTGACCGCGCATCTCGTCGGCAAGCCGGTGCTTGCCGAGTTTCTGGCAACCAACTGCGAGGGAGCGTCGCCGGCCTGGGCGGTTTGCGCTTATCGGGCACGATTGCCGCTGGTCTGGACCTCGTTCCTATTCGAAAGCCGCCCTGGCATCGGCACCTTCGCCACCTCCGGCTCCCACCACAAGCTCGCGATCAGCGAGCAGGACATGCCGCTGATGCTCGCCGTGCTGCGCGCGAGACCTGCCGAGACCATCATGATGATGCTCGACGACGCCGCGCTCCAGCTCGCGTCGTTTTCGTACGATGACCTCGCCCCGCGCGAGAAGGCCAACTACATCGACCACAACTTTCCGCCCAGCGTCCGCTCCGCCGTGCACGCGAGCCGACTGTGGCAGGACAGCCGCCCGCTGTCGTTCCTGTCGGTCGTCGAGCAGGTCGGTGTGGTCGTCGCGCTGCCGGCGTTCGTGTTGGCGTTGTACGTCCTGCGCCGCCGCGGCCGCGCGGATGGCCGCGGCGTTGCGGTACTTGGCGGACTGATCATTGCCGGCGTCGTTGCCAACGCCTTCATCTGCGGCGGCCTGGCCTCGCCTTACGACCGGTTCCAGGCGCGCGTCGTCTGGCTGATCCCGCTGCTGGCGATCATCGCAATCGCCGCACTTATTTTTCCCGCGCCCGCCACCACCACCCGCGAACCGTGATAAGGACCGCATCCATGTCCGGCACCGACACGACCCTCGCCCCACCCCGCGCGACGCGGCTCAGCGACTATCTCGCGATCGCCCGCTTCGACCACGCGACCAAGCACGTCTTCGTCGTGCCGGGCATGGTGCTCGCCTACCTGATGCGCGGCGTGCAGTCGCCCGACCCGCTGCTCGACATCGTGCTGGGCTTCATCTGCGCGGTCTGCATCGCGTCGGCGAACTACACCATCAACGAGTACCTCGACCGCGACTTCGACGCGCTCCACCCGACCAAGTCGGCACGGACCGCGGTCCAGGTCACCCTCGACCCGCGCCTCGTCGGCCTCGAATGGGTGATCTTCGTCGGGCTCGGGCTGACCGCAGCCGCGTTTGCCAGCATGACCATGTTCTGGGTCGCGGTGGTCTTCGCCGGCCAGGGCATCGTCTACAACGTCCGGCCGCTGCGGTCGAAGGACGTGCCCTATTTCGACGTCGTCAGCGAGGCGATCAACAACCCGCTGCGGATGATGATCGGCTGGGCGATGATCGACCCGTACACGCTGGCGCCGTCATCGGTGCTGCTGGCGTATTGGACCGGCGGCGGCTTCCTGATGACCGCCAAGCGCCTGTCCGAGTACCGCGACATCACCGCCTCGCACGGTCGTGACCTGCTGACCCGCTACCGCGCCAGCTTCGCCGGCTATTCGGAGGCCAGCCTGATCGTGGCGTGCCTGACCTACGCCCTGCTCAGCGGCTTCTTCATCGCGGTCTTTCTGGTCAAGTACCGTATCGAGTATGTCCTCGCGCTGCCGGCCTTCGCGGCGCTGTTCGCGCAGTACATGGCGCTGTCGCTGCAGACCGGATCGGTCGCGCAGAAGCCCGAGCGGCTGTTCTCCGAGAAGCGCCTGATCGGGGTCGTCGTCATCCTTGTCGCGCTACTGGCGGTGTGCACCTTCGTCGACATGCCCTGGCTCGCTGCGCTGACCACGCAGAGCTTCATCCTGGTCAAGTAGCTTGGCCGGTTTCGACTGGTCGTCGGTCCAGCCGCATTGCCTCGCCTGATTTGCTCCCGCGGCGGGGGTCGTTGCCTCATTTAAAATGCTCTCGAGATTGTTCGGGAGCGAGCTATGAGGACGGTGAGCATGGCAACGCGTACGGAGCTGGTCGCTGCGATCAGCGAACGGTACCGATCGGCTGATCGAGCAAGCAAGGGCCGGGTGCTGGACGAGTTCGTTGCGGTGACGGGATTTCACCGCAAGCATGCGATGCGGCTGATGCGGGCGGGCCCCGCGGTCACGACGGCGAACGTCCGCATCGAGCGTCGGATCTACGACGAGGCGGCCCGGACCGCGCTTATCGTGCTCTGGGAGGCGGCGGATCGGCTGTGCGGCAAGCGATTGCGACCGCTCATTCCGATCCTGCTGGAGGCGATGGAGCGCCATGGCCATCTGGACTTGGCGCCGGCGGTGAGGTCGCAGCTGACGAAGATGAGCGCGGCAACGATCGATCGCGTGCTTCGCGCCGCAAAGGCCGGTAATCGCAAACCGCGGCGACGTGGTGTCGCGGGAACGGCGCTCCGGCAAAGCGTACCGATCAGGACGTTTGACGACTGGGACAATCCGGCACCGGGGTATGTCGAAGCCGATCTCGTATCGCACAGCGGTCCGGTCGCGAAGGGAAGCTTTGCGTGGACGTTCACGTTGACTGACATCGCGACCGGCTGGACTGAGTGCGCGCCGCTACTGGTTCGCGAGCAGACGGTGCTCGTCGCGGTGCTTAGCGAGGTGCGCAGGCTGATGCCGTTCCCGCTGCTGGGGTTCGACACTGACAACGATAGCGTCTTCATCAACGAGACGGTGCGCGATTACTGCGCTGCCTCCGACATCGCGTTCACGCGCTGCCGACCCTATCGCAAGAACGACCAGGCATGGGTGGAGCAAAAGAACGGATCAGTCGTGCGCCGCCTGGCTGGCTATCGTCGCTTCGAGGGGCTGGAGGCGACCGTTGCGCTGGCTGAGCTGTACGCGGCGTCGCGCCTGTTCGTGAACTTCTTCCAGCCCTCGTTCAAGCTGGCCGAGAAGCACCGCGACGGTGCGCGGGTTCGCAAGCGCTATCATGCACCAGCGACGCCCTATCAGCGGTTGCTCGACGATCCGCGGGTATCTGATAAGACCCGGACACGCGTGCGTGCGATCTTTGCCGACCTCGATCCCGTCCGCTTGCTGCGCGATATCAGGGCGGCCCAACAGCGGCTGGTCGCCCTTGCCGACATGGTCAGCCCAGTACCGGTGAGCGAGCAGCCCGCGGCCCCACCATTGGACGCGTTCCTCTCCAGCTTGCAAACGATATGGCAGGGCGGTGAAGCGCGACCGACTGCATCCAATAAACCGGTCATCAAGCGCGGTCGTCGCCGTCCCGATCCGCTGATCGAGGTGAGCGAGCAGTTGAAGCGCTGGTTCGAGGACGAGCCGTGGCGCACCGGCAGGGAGCTGCTGGAAAAACTTCAGGTCGAGCGGCCCGACAACTATCCCGATGGCCTGATCCGTACCGTCCAGCGCCGCCTTAAGGTCTGGCGGTCCGAATACGCTCACGCACTGGTGTTCACTCATTCCGGGCTGGCGGCGGAATCTCCTACGGATACGGCGATGCCGGTGTCGGTGCTAGTCGAAGGTTGATGGGACGCTGCTCCGCTTCGCCTACGGCTCCGCTCCACAGCGTCCCATCAACCGGGAATCGACCTCGCCTGGTGATCGGCGTAGGGGAACACTCTGGTGAGGCAACGGCATCACCGCTCGGGAACATCTTCTCGTGAGGCAACACGCAGCTCGTCGTGTTCGACGTCGACGGTACCCTCTACCGCCAGAAGCCATTGCGCTGGACGATGCTGAGGATGCTGGCGCGCGATGCTCTTGCCAGTCGCAGCCCCCGCACGCTCAAGGTCCTCGCCGACTACCGCCGCGAGCGCGAGGCGCTGGCCGACGACGGGGTCGAGGACTTCGACGCCAAGCTTATCGCTGGTGTCGCTGCCCGCACCCGCCTTGCCCCTGCGGTCGTCGAGGGCATCGTCGCGGACTGGATCGAGACTCGCCCCCTGCCCCACCTGCGTCGCGCCATGGTCACCGGGGCGCCCGCGCTATTCGAAGCCCTGCGCCGTAGCGGCCGCACAATCGGCGTGCTCTCGGACTATCCCGCCGTCGCCAAGATCGCCGCGCTGGGTCTTGAGGCCAACCACATCGTCGCCGCCCGCGACGTTGGCCTGATGAAGCCAAGCGCGCGTGGCCTGCTCGCCGTGATCGCCGCTGCCGGTGCCTCGCCCGCCGCCACAGTAATGATCGGCGACCGCGACGAGCGCGACGGGGCCGCCGCCGATGCCGCCGGGGTCCGCGTCCTGCTGCGCTCCAGCCCGCCGGTCGCCGGCCGGGTCACCTTCGCCGACTTCACCGACCCGGTGTTCGCGCCGCTGCTTGCCGGAACCGCCTGATGGACATGGTCAAGCTCCGCCGCCAGGGCAGCCGCTACCTGCTGACCGGAGGCTCGGCAGCGGTCGTCGACACCGGGATTTTTGCGCTCGAACTGGCGGCGGGCGTGCCGCTGATCCCCGCCGCGACGCTGAGCTTCCTCGTCGCCACCGTGGTCAACTACCTGCTGACCTCGCGCTTCGTCTTCCACCGCGAGCCGACGCTGCGGCGCTACCTGATGTTCCTCGCGGCCGCGAGCCTCGGCCTCGTGCTCAACGTCGCGCTGACCGCGTTCCTCGCCGCGCACACGCCGCTGCCGCCGGTCGCCGCGAAGGTCGCCAGCATCGCGGTCACCTTCATCTTCAACTTCGCGGTCAACGCGCTCTTGGTCTTCCGTCACGCGCCGGAGTAGAAGCCTCGCATGAGCGAAACCTACACCCTGCCCGGCCGCGACGGCGACTGGGAGATCGTCGTCGGCCTCGAGGTGCACGCCCAGGTCACCAGCGCCTCCAAGCTGTTCTCCGGCGCCTCCGCGACCTATGGCGGCGAGCCCAACACGCATGTCAGCCTGGTCGACGCGGCGATGCCCGGGATGCTGCCCGTCCTCAACGGCGAGTGCGTCCGCCAGGCGGTCCGCACCGGCATGGCGCTCGGCGCGCAGATCAACCGCTGGTCGCGCTTCGACCGAAAGAACTACTTCTACGCCGACCTGCCCCAGGGCTATCAGATCAGCCAGCTGTACCACCCCATCGTCGGCGAGGGTGCCCTCACCGTCGAACCGGAAGGCGAAGCGCCCAAGACCATCGGCATCGAGCGCATCCACCTCGAGCAGGACGCCGGCAAGTCGGTCCACGACCAGTCGCCGGGCGAGAGCTACGTCGACCTCAACCGCTCCGGCGTCGCCCTGATGGAGATCGTCTCCAAGCCCGACATGCGCTCGCCGGCACAGGCTGGGGCGTACGTGCGGAGCCTGCGCGAGGTCCTGCGCTACGTCAGCAGCTGCGACGGCAACATGGACGAGGGCAGCATGCGCGCCGACGTCAACGTCAGCGTCCGCAAGCCCGGCGCAGAGTTCGGCACCCGCACCGAGACCAAGAACGTCAACTCGGTGCGCTTCGTCATGGCGACGATCGAGTTCGAGGCGCGCCGCCAGATCGAGGTCATCGAAGCCGGCGGCACCATCGTCCAGGAAACCCGCCTGTTCGACCCCGACAAGGGCGTCACCCGTTCGATGCGGTCGAAGGAGGACGCGCACGACTACCGCTACTTCCCCGACCCCGACCTGCTCCCGGTCGAGCTCGACGACGCCTTCATGGCCGACTGCGCCGCGAGCCTGCCCGAGCTGCCCGCCGCCAAGCGCACGCGCTTCGAGGACGGGCTCGGCATCAGCCCCTACAACGCCGCCGTACTAACCGCCGACAAGGACACCGCCGACTGGTTCGAGGCATTGCTGGGCACCGGTGCGCCCGCCAAGGCCGCCGCCAACTGGGTCATCTCCGACCTGTTCGGCGCGCTCAACCGCCTCGGCAAGGACATCACCAACTCACCCGTCAGCCCCACCGCCGGGGGCGAGCTCCTCGCCCTGACCGCCGACGGCACGCTGTCCGGCCCGCTCGCCAAGCAGGTCTTCGAGATCATGCTCGAGACCGGCGACGCCCCGGCCGCGATCGTCGAGGCGCGCGGCCTGCGCCAGGTCAGCGACACTGGCGCGATCGACGCCGCCATCGCCACGATCCTCGCGGCCAACACCGACAAGGTCGCCCAGTACAAGGCCGGCAAGGAGGCGCTGTTCGGCTTCTTCGTCGGCCAGACGATGAAGGCAATGGCCGGCAAGGCAAGCCCGGGCGTCGTCAACGAGCGGCTGAAGGCGGCACTCGCCTAGAGCGTCCCGGTCAACCGCCCCGACTCGCGGCCGCACCAGCCTCCGGCATTCGCCTTCGCGCCCGTGCAATACTTGGCGCCCTTCACGTGAACTCGTTAAGCCGACCCACCGGGCGATTGCTCCGGAATTCACGCGAAGAACGCTAAGGGTTCCAGGGTCGAGGAGCCTTGTCGTTACCGTATAGGACCGCGCAAACCGACGTGTGGACAGCGTCGAATATGAACGAGAGTTGTCAGAGTTAATGCCCACGCGTATTCTGCGATTCGGCTGTCACGTCGCCGGATTGCAGGAATCCGGCTGCCGGGCTGACACTCAGCGATGAGAAAAACCGCGTGCCCGAGACATCGGCGCGACCATATTGTACCGGATAGGTGAGCTGTAGGACAGCGCCAACGAAGCGCGCCACTGAGTGCGATGCGTCAGAGCGACGTCGCCGCTTCGCGTCTTGCATTTTGCTCTGCATCGCGCACCGCCTGCGCCGCATCGCGGCGGCCTTGTGCTGCATCGCGACGGGCCTGGGCGACATCGCGCATCGCATCGCGCTGATCGGCACGCGACTCCGCCATCGCTTCGCGCTGGGCTTCGCTGGCCGCGGTCATCTGCTCGCGGACCGCAGCGAGCTGGACACTGGCGTCGGCCACAGCCTGACGCGCGCTGGCCATCGCCGCGTCGATTTCGGCCCGGATAGCGTTCCGATCGATGGGGTATTCGGCCTGCCACGACAGGCTCACATCATGGGCACCCTGCCTATATTCCGGGGGTGTCGGGGGTGCCGGCGGAGCCTCGGGCGCCGGCGGCACCTCGGCGATACGCTTCGAGTTTGGTGCACGCGGTGCAGCGGGTCGCGCCGGGGGCCGAGGCATTTCGGCAAGCATGGCCGTTCTCTCACGCTCGGCCCGCTCTGCACCGCGCTCGGCGACGCGCCGTCCCGCCTCGGCCTGGGCGACGTCGTGCTCGATGCGGCGGCGCTCGGCCGGGGTGGCGCGGCGGGTGTGGCCGTCATGGGTGATGGTGATGTTGTCACCCGTCCCCGTGATGAACGTCATGTGGTGCGTCGGCGTCTTGGCGGGCGCGGCGACCGTCGATGCCGTCGCGACCAGTCCGCCGCCGACCAGCACCGCCGCCAGTGCCGCCCCGCCGAGGCGCAGGGCGCGACTTTTCCGACCGTCGATCATGATCAAGATCCTTCGTTTCATCGTACCCGCATGGTTCAGCGCACAGGCTGCGCCGGGGACGCGGCAGCTGGCGGACTTGAGGATCGCGGTGCCGTAGGCATAGCGGCGCTCGTCGCTCTCGGCCCCGAGCACGGTCGCATCGCAGGCCGCTTCCTGGTCGTCGCGGAAAGCGCGGTAGGCGAAGTGCGCAACCGGGTTGAACCAGTGCAGCGACAGCAGCGCCAGCCCGGCGAGGTTCGCCACGAGGTCGCCGCGGCAATGGTGCGCAGTCTCGTGGGCAAGTGCGAGGCGGCGTTCCTCGGGAGTGAAGCGCTCGGCGAAATCGTTGGGCAGCAGGATACGCCGGCGCAGGACGCCCGCCGCCATCGGGCCGGCGATGCCGGGGCCCTGACGGACCTCGATGCCCGCCGCGTGGGTCAGCGCCGCGGAACCCTCCAGGGACCGCTCCATGAAGATGTGGTGGGACACGAGCTGCCACGCGAAGTAGCCGACCGCGCCGATCAGCCAGGTTGCGAGCAGCACGACCGCCCAGTCGGTACCGGCGTCGACCGGCGGCGGTGGCGGCATATTGGTCAGCCCGACCATCCGGGGCGGATCGAAGACCATCGCCGCGTTTCCCGGCATCCACTCGCCCGGCAGCGACGGCAACAGCATCCGCAACGCCGGCAGCAGCCAAAGCGCGTACGCCACGGTCGGCCCGAAGACGCGCGTCACCGGCCGCCGTACCGCGAGCACGACCAGCATCAGCAGCATCGACGCGACCATCGCGCCGCCGAACCAGGCCAGGGTCCCGCTCATGCCTTGAGCTCCTTCAGCAGCGCCTCGAGCCCGGCGATGTCCTCGTCCGACAGGCGGTTCTGGCCCGCGAGATGAGCGACCAGAGGCGTCGCGCGCCCGCCGAACAGCCGGTCGACAAAACGCTCCGACTCGCGCGCGACATAGGCGTCGCGCTCGACCGCCGGCCGGTACAGGTAGCGCCGCCCCTCCTCGACGTGGCTGAGCACGCCCTTGGTGAGCAGGCGGCCGAGCATCGTCTTGACGGTACGCTCGTTCCAGTTGCGATCGGCGACACGCTCGGCCACCTCCGCGGCGCCGAGTGGCGACTCGGCCCACAGGGCTTCCATGATCGCGTGCTCGCCTTCGCTGATCCGCTCCGACACTCGACAACCTCTCGATTACACACGTAGTCGCTACCGATTACAGCTGTGGTCGTCAAGCGCGATCTAGCTTGCTATCGCCCTGGATCGAAATCGCATCCGTCTTGGTTCAAGTTTATTAATGAAGTCTTTACTTTCAAACCGCGCCGCCGTTATGAAGATTGTGATCGTGACGGGGGTGTCACGACCGGGTGTAGGGGTGTTTGCAAATGGTTCGTGTAGCGTATCTGGGTACGGCGCTTTGTGCGCTCGCGTCGGCGATTCCCGCGTCCGCGGCGACCTTGCTGACCTGGGACTTCGGTCGTCCGAGTGGCATCGTCAACGTCGCCTCGGTCGCCAAGACCAGCAGCGGTGTCACCCTGACGGCAACGGCACTGCGCTTCACCGCGTTGCCGGATACATTGACCTCACTCAGCCAGACTAGTGCCACGGGACAGATCCAGCAGGCGGTGCCGGGAATCGGCGTCAAGGGCGGCGCCTCGGACCCGCAACTCGACACCAACACGCCGACCGCGCGGGAGGGCATCCTCATCAGCGGCAGCGAGGATTTCTCGATCCGTGGCCTGAAGCTGTCCTACATCGACAGTGACGACACCCTGCAGCTGTACGGCGTCAATGCCGACAACTCGCTGATTGCGCTCGGCTTCGGGGGAATCATCAAGACCGGCCTCGCCGGTGCCGCCAGCGCCACCTACAGCGCCGCCAACTCCGGCACGGTGATCCTGAACCTGTTGAGCCCGACGACTTATTACACCCGCTACCTGTTCACGACGCGGGTTGGCGGCGAGACGCTCTACCTCGGTGCGCGGGGCCAGGGTTACCAGATCGACTCCATCAACGGTGCCGTGCCCGAGCCGGCAAGCTGGGCGATGATGATCGCCGGCTTCGGAGCGGTCGGCGTCGCAGCCCGTCGTCGCCGCACCTTCATGGTCGCCGCCTAGACCCCGACCGCGCTAACGATCGACCGCGACACTCCGCCACTTGCCTCGCCCAGTGGTGGAACATAAACTGAACGCGTGGCTCATCTCGACACCCGCGCGAAGCTCGCCATCCTCGCCGATGCAGCGAAATACGACGCCAGTTGCGCATCGTCGGGGACGGCGAAGCGCAACTCGGTCGGCGGCAAGGGCCTCGGCTCGACCGAGGGATCTGGCATCTGCCACAGTTATGCGCCCGACGGGCGCTGCATCTCGCTGCTGAAGATCCTGCTGACCAACAGCTGCATCTTCGACTGCCATTATTGCATCAACCGCCGCTCCTCGAACGTCCGGCGGGCCAAGTTCACCGTCGACGAGGTCGTCCGGCTGACGCTGAGCTTCTACAAGCGTAATTATATCGAGGGCCTGTTCCTGTCGTCGGGGATCATCGGCTCGTCGAACTACACGATGGAAGCGATGGTCCGGGTCGCGCGGACACTCCGCCTCGACCATGATTTCCGCGGCTACATCCACCTCAAGTCGATCCCCGACGCCGACCCGGCGCTGCTCGATCAGGCCGCGCTGTACGCCGACCGGCTGTCGATCAACGTCGAACTGCCGACCGTCGAGGGACTCGGCAAGCTCGCCCCCGAAAAGGACGCGGTCCGCATCCGCACCGCCATGTCGGGGCTGAAGGCCGGCATCGCCGAGAACAAGGAGGCGCGCGCCAAGTACCGCAGCGCGCCGAAGTTCGCGCCCGCCGGCCAGTCGACACAGATGATTGTCGGGGCCGATGCCGCCGACGACAGCGCGGTCGTCGCCAGTGCCTCGTCGCTTTACGGCAAGTTCGGGCTGCGGCGGGTCTATTACTCGGCGTTTTCGCCGATCCCTGACGCGAGCGCGGTGTTGCCGCTCGTCCAGCCACCATTGATGCGCGAGCATCGGCTGTACCAGGCCGATTGGCTGATGCGCTTCTACGGCTTCGGGGTCGCGGAGGTTCAGGGCGCGACCGACGACGGCATGCTGCCGCTCGACATCGACCCCAAGACCGCGTGGGCGCTGAAGCACCGCGAGCAGTTTCCGATGGACGTCAACCTCGCCCCGCGCGAGCACCTGCTCCGCGTGCCGGGCCTCGGCGTCAAGGCGGTCAACGCAGTGCTGCGGGCGCGGCGGCAGCGGCGGCTGAGCCTCGCCGATATTGGTCGGCTGACGCGTGGGATCGAGAAGCTGCGGCCCTTCCTGATCGCCTCCGATTGGCGTCCGGTGGCGCTGGCCGAGCGTGACGACCTGCGACCGCGGCTGGTCAAGGCGGAGCGATCGCAGCTGGAACTGTTCGGCTGACCGAGCACTGAAGGGTTCGTGCCGACCGTCACCCTTGCCGCCCCCGACGACTTCGACGGTTGGCGCGACGCGGCCCGCGCTCTGGTTGCTGGCAGCGTGCCTCCGAGCCAGGTGACGTGGACCGTCGCGGGTGAGGCGGGCGATTTGCTCGGAGGCGACAGCGCGCTGCCCCCCGCCACGGCGCCGAGCTTCAGCGTTCCGAAGGCGTTCATCGACATGGCGCGGCGCGTGGTGTGCAACGCCGAGCCGGAGCGCTTCGCCTTGCTCCACGCCGCGCTGGCGCAACTGCGGACCCGCCCGAAGCTGCTCGAGGACACCGCCGACCGGCTGGTGAACCGGCTCTACCTGCTCGACAAGGGCGTCCGTCGCGACGTCCACAAGATGCGCGCGTTCGTCCGCTTTCGCGAGGTCGAGGATCCCGGCCTCCCCTACGGCGACGAGCGCTTTGCAGCGTGGTTCGAGCCCGAGCACCACATTGTCCGGCTCAACGCGGGCTTTTTCGTCCGCCGCTTCGCCCAGATGCGCTGGTCGATCCTGACACCCGAGCAGTGCGTCCACTGGGACACTCAGGAGCTCAGCTTCACCCCCGGCGCGGTCAAGGCGGATGCCCCCGACGGCGACCCGATCGAGGCGACGTGGAAGACCTATTATGCCCACATCTTCAATCCGGCGCGGCTCAAGGTGAACGCGATGACCAAGGAAATGCCGAAGAAATACTGGAAGAACCTGCCCGAGGCGTCGCTGATCCCGGACCTCATCGCTGGGGCGGCGGAGCGGACGCGGGGGATGATCGCGACGCCGTCACGGGACGCCGCTCCTGCCGGTGCGATTGCCGAGCTGCGCGCCGAGGCCGCCGTCTGTACCCGCTGCGCGCTCTACGGCCCGGCCACCCAGACGGTATTCGGAGAGGGACCAGCCGACGCACGCCTGATGTTCGTCGGGGAGCAGCCGGGTGATCAGGAGGATTTGGCGGGCAGGCCCTTCATCGGCCCGGCGGGGCAGGTCTTCGACCGGGCGCTGGCAGCGGCGGGCATCGAGCGGAGCAGCACCTATGTCACCAATGCGGTCAAGCACTTCAAGTTTGAGCCGCGCGGCAAGCGGCGAATTCACGCGAAGCCCGGCACCGCCGAGATCGATGCCTGCCGCTGGTGGGTCGACAACGAGCGCTTAGCGATCAAGCCGGCGGTAACGGTGGCGCTCGGGGCGACCGCGGCGCGCTCGCTGACGGGCAAGACCGTGACGATTTCGAAGGAGCGGGGCCGGCCCTTGCCCCTACCCGATGGGTCCGAATTGTGGATCACCGTCCACCCGAGCTTCCTGCTGCGGATCGAGGACCGAACCCAGGCCGAAGCCGAATTCGAACGCTTCGTCGCCGACCTGCAGGCAATCCGGGAACGGGTCGCCGCGCTCGCGTGACGGACCCTTTGTCGCAGTGGGGTGTTGGGAGGGCCGGTACCCCAACGGAGACGTAACAATGAATCGAATTCTGATCGCCATCGCCGCAGTCGCCACCGTCGCGACGGCCATGCCCGCCGCCGCGCTGGTGAACGCTCGCCAGCTCAACCAGGAGCGCAACATCGACGCCGGTGTCCGCAGCGGCAAGCTGACCCATCGCGAGGCCCGCAGCCTGCGTGCCGAAGTCCGCGCGATCGCTGCCCAGAAGGCTTCCCTGACCCGCGACGGTCGTTACTCGCAGCGCGACAAGAACATCATCCATGCTCGGCAGGACCGTCTGGCGCACAAGATCGACCGCATGAAGGCAAACGGCCACCGCGGCCGCCCGAAGAAGATCCTCTGATCTAGCCTATCCGTCGGAGGCCCGACCCCGAGCGATCGGGTTCGGGCCTTTTGCGTTTCAGGCGGCTGCCTGAGCCGCGCGGCGCTTGGCGTAGACCGCCTGCACTCGCGCCAAAATCTCGGGCCGCGCGGTGGCGGGAGTGCCGCCGCCGAGCGGTTCCGGATCGTACTCGAGCGCGAGCTGGATAGCTTCCGCAACGTCGCGGCCGTGGAGCTGCTCGATGATCCGAAAGGCGAAGTCGATGCCTGACGTAACCCCGCCCGAGGTTATGCGGTTGCGGTCGATGACGGTGCGCTCGGCCACGTAGGTCGCGCCGTAGCTTGCCAGCAGGTCGCCCGACGACCAGTGGCATCCGGCGCGGTAGCTATCGAGCAGGCCCGCCGCAGCAAGGATCAGCGAGCCGGTGCAGACGCTGGTGACAAGCTTCGCCGTCGCCGCCTGCGCGCGCAGCCAGTCGAGCACCACCGCGTCCGCCATCACCGCATAGCAGCCGAAGCCGCCGGGCACGCAGATCATGTCGAGCGGCGGGCAGTCGGCGAGCGTCCTCGTCGGCACCAGCGCCAGACCGCAATCGCTCGGCACCGGCGCAAGGTCCTTCCAGACATAGTGCAGCTCGGCGCCGGGCATCCGGTGGAGCACCTGCGCCGGGCCGGTCATGTCGAGCTGGGTGAGGTCGGGATAAAGCAGGAAGCCGATGCGGTAGGCCATGAAGCGTCCCCTGGTGCTGCCGACTTTCGGCCGCCGGTGTTCACGGCTCGATATGCTAAGTCGTTGCGGTGACCAATCGCGAATTCATCATCCTTGTGGTGCTCACCCTTGTAGCGCACATCGCCGTGCTCGTCGTCCTCGTCGCCACCCGACGAATCACGCCGCTACTGATCCTCAACGTGCTCGTCGCCGCCGTGTCGCTCGCCTACCTAGCGACGCGCTTGCGCTACATCTTCGTCGGCCCCGACTGGCAGATGTTGGCCTTCGCCGCCGCCGAGCTAACGGCCCTCGGTCTGGCGGCGGCGGCTTATCGCGGCTGGCGCTTCACGGCCGCGATGTCGATCGTGGTGTTCGGCCTCCACCTGTTTGCTGCCATCGCCGCGACGACGTTCGTGCTGCTGTTCAAGTGGGACCGGTTGATCTGAGCGCGAAACGTCGGGGCGTCATGCTGGCGAACGCCAGCATGACGCGGCTTGGAGAGTGCGCTAGGCCACGAACTCCAGTCCAAGCGCCTCCGCCACCGCCGCATGACGGATCTTGCCGCCCGCGACGTTGAGCCCGGCCGCAAGGTGCGGGTCCGCCGCCATCGCCGCCTGCGGCCCGAGCTTGGCCAGCCGCAGCACGAACGGCAGCGTCGCGTTGTTGAGCGCAAACGCCGACGTCCGCGCCACCGCGCCCGGCATGTTGGCGACGCAATAATGGATGATGCCGTCGACGACGTAGACCGGGTCCTGATGGGTGGTCGGGCGCGAGGTCTCGAAGCAGCCGCCCTGGTCGATGGCGATGTCGACGAGGACGCTGCCGCGCTTCATCAGCTTGAGCATGTCGCGGGTGATCAGCTTGGGGGCGGCCGCGCCCGGGATCAGCACCGCGCCGATGACGACATGCGCGCCCTCGAGCATCGCGGTGATCGCGGCCTTCGACGAATAGACGGTCTTGACCCGGCCCTCGAACATCTCGTCGATCTCGGCGAGGCGGCTGGTCGAGATGTCGTAGATGGTCACGTCGGCGCGGAGCCCGACCGCCATCTGCGCGGCGTTGATGCCCGAGACGCCGCCACCGAGGATCGCGACTCGCGCCGGGGCCACTCCCGGCACGCCGCCGAGGAGGATGCCGCGGCCGCCCTGCTCCTTCTCGAGATAATGCGCACCGACCTGCACCGACATCCGGCCGGCAACCTCCGACATCGGGCGCAGCAGCGGCAGGCCGCCGGCGCGCTCGGTGACGGTTTCGTAGGCGATGCAGGTCGCGTGGCTGTGCATCAGCGCTTCCGCCTGCGGCTTGTCGGCAGCGAGGTGCAGGTAGGTGAACAGGGTCTGCTCGGCGCGCAGCATCGCGCATTCGTGGAGCTGCGGCTCCTTGACCTTGATGATCAGGTCGGCGGTCTTGAACACCTCGGCGGCGGTGCCGGCGATTTGCGCACCTGCGGCGATGTAGTCCGCATCGGTGAAGTCGATGCCGAGGCCGGCGCCGGTCTCGACCGTGACCGGATTGCCGGCGTGGGTCAGCTCGGCGACCGACGACGGCGTCAGACCGACCCGGTACTCGTGAATCTTGATCTCTTTTGGGACACCGACGTGCATGGCTAGGCTCCGCGTTTCAGGATGGGGCGGCTATAGCGTCGGGCTGCGGCGCTGTCGCGTCGTTGCTAAGGTCGCGCCACCGATCAGGCTGCGACGCCCCGGTCGTTGCCATGCTCCCGGGCTGGTGCTAACCGCTCGCGCCTTCGCGTCCGGGGCCATGGACCATGTTATCGTGATCGTCGACGTACCCAGCGCACCCGCGCGCACGCCGCGTTCGTTGCTGCGACGATGACCTCAGCGACAGCTTTACCCGCGACCCCGCCCGCCGCACGCGAGAGCGCCGGGCATCACGCCCCGCAGAGCATGCAGAAGCTCGCGCTCGGGGCGATTGGCGTGGTCTTCGGCGATATCGGCACCAGCCCGCTGTACGCGCTGAAGGAGACCTTCGTCGGGCATCACCCGCTGACCGTCGACCGGCTGCACATCTTCGGGGTCATGTCGCTGATCTTCTGGACGATGACCATCATCGTCACGATCAAGTACATCCTGCTGATCCTGCGCGCCGACAACCGCGGCGAGGGCGGCTCGCTCGCGCTGCTGGCGCTGATCAATCGGATGACGCCGGGGTCGAGCTGGTCGCGCGGCCTGGTGCTGCTCGGCGTGCTCGCGACGGCCCTGTTCTACGGCGACTGCATCATCACGCCCGCGATCTCGGTGCTGTCGGCGGTCGAGGGGCTTATCGTCGTGCAGGCCAGCCTCGCGCCGCTGGTGCTGCCGATCTCGATCGCCATCCTGATCGGGCTGTTCCTGCTGCAGGCCCGCGGCTCGGCCAAGGTCGGGGCGTTGTTCGCGCCGATCATGGTCGTCTATTTCATCGTCATCGCGGTAATGGGCGCCATCACGCTCGCCAGCCGCCCCGAGATCCTGGCGGCGCTGAACCCCTATTGGGCGTTCCGCTTCTTCGAGAACGACCCGAGGCTCGGCTTCCTGGCGCTGGGTTCGGTGGTGCTGTCGGTGACCGGCGCCGAGGCGCTCTACGCCGACATGGGCCATTTTGGTCGCAAGCCGATCCAGCGGAGCTGGCTGTTCTTCGTGCTGCCGGCGCTGCTGCTCAACTATTTCGGCCAGAGCGCGCTACTCCTCGCCAACCCCGAGACCGTGCAGAACCCGTTCTTCCTGATGGCCCCCGACTGGGCCCGGCTGCCGCTGGTTATCCTCGCGACGATGGCCACCGTCATCGCCAGCCAGGCGGTCATCTCGGGTGCCTATTCGGTGACCCAGCAGGCGGTCCAGCTCGGCTTCCTGCCGCGCCTCAAGATCAACCACACCTCCGCCAGCGCCGCCGGGCAGATCTATATCCCGCTGGTCAACTGGGTGCTGCTCGGCATGGTCATCCTGATCGTGGTGACCTTCAAGAACTCGGGCAACCTCGCCTCCGCCTACGGCATCGCGGTGACCGGCACGATGTTCATCACCACCTGCATGATGTCGGTGCTCGTCTACCGTGTCTGGAAGTGGAGCCGGCCGCTGACGTTCGTGACGATCGGCATCTTCCTGATCATCGACCTCGCGTATTTCAGCTCGAACCTGACGAAGATCCCCGATGGCGGGTGGTTCCCGCTGCTGGTCGGGGCGATCGTCTTCACCTTCCTGACGACCTGGGCCAAGGGCCGCCACCTGATGATGCTCAGGCTACGCGAGAGCGCCATGCCGATCGAGGTGTTCATCAAGTCCGCCGCCACCGCTGCGACCCGCGTACCGGGCACCGCGGTATTCATGACCAGCTCGGCGGTCGGCGTGCCGCACGCGCTGCTGCACAACCTCAAGCACAACAAGGTGCTGCACGAGCGCATCATGATCCTGACCGTGCTGATCGACGAGGTGCCTTATGTCGACGACGAGGACCGGCTCGAGGTCCGCGACCTGGGGTCGGACTTCTATCGCATCATCATCCGCTACGGCTTCATGCAGGAGCTCGACGTGCCCGCGGTGCTCAAGACCGTCGAGAACTGCGGCCCCAAGCTCAAGATGATGGACACCAGCTTCTTCCTGGCACGCCAGACGCTGCTCGCCAGCGACCGGCCGGGGATGGCGATCTGGCGCGAGAAGCTGTTCGCGTGGATGCTGCGAAATGCGGAAACCGCGATGGAGTTCTTCAAGCTGCCGACCAATCGGGTCGTCGAGCTGGGGTCTCAGGTCGAGATCTAGCGCGGCGGAAGCCACGCGCGATTTGTCATTCCGGCGAAGGCCGGAACCTAGTTGCGTCGCAAGCTCAACCGACCGAGTTCTGGGGGCAACTGGGTTCCGGCCTTCGCCGGAATGACAAAATTCAGCTACCGCCGCGTCCGCACAACCAGCCCCGACAACCAGCCGAGCAGCAGCGCCGCGCCGACCGCGACGAGCCCGTACAACAGGCTGTACGACCGCGAGAACAGGAAGACCCAGCGCTCGAATCCCGACTTGTCGATGCTGATCGGCGTCGTGGAGTGGGCGATCACCTTGCCGCGACGGATCAGGAAGATCTCGGCGGTATAGTCGCCAACCGGTACGGCGCTCGGGATCGCGATGCGGGCGCGGTAGAGAACGTTCTGGGTGACGCCGACGTCGCCCTCGTGCTCAGCGTACAGCCCGCTGTTCCGGCGCAGCGCAATAAGCCCCTGTTCGAACGCGCTGGTCTGCTGGGGGCTGTCGCCGCTCGCGGGCGAGAGCTGGAGGTTGGAAACGCCGATCTCGTAGATCGCCGCAGTGCGCTCATCGACGAGCTTGGCGATCGGCGCGGACGTAGCGACGGCGTAGAATCCCGGCGCGGTTTCGAAGCGCACCGAATCGGTGTTGATCCAGATGCCGGCGACCCGCGCCTTCTTGCGGACGGTGATCGGCACAGGCGGCCCGCGGACGATGATCGCGAGGCCCGGGGGCTCGTCGGGCACCGAGCCGCGCGGATACTGGATCGCACCAAACACCAGCAGTTCGGCGCCTCGGAAGGTGTAGATGATGTCGATGCGGCGCTGGCTGATGTCGGTGATCAGCCGGATCGGCGCGGCTCCGCCGAGCACGGTCCACACGACCAAAAGCGCCAGGATGCGCTTCACGATGCCCCATAGACAGTGAACAGCTCTGCAGGCCGCCACGTCAGGCCGATGGCGAGGCGGATCGCGACCCCCAGGACGATCAGCGCCAGGAACAGCCGGAGGCGCTCCGGCGGCAGCTTTTGCGCGGCACGCACCCCGAACTGCGCGCCAACGACACCGCCGACCAGCAGCAGCATGGCCAGCACGATATCGACCGTCTCAGCCTCGACCGAATTGAGCAAGGTCGCCGCCGCCGTGACGAAGATGATGTTGAACAGGCTCGTGCCGATGACCATGTTGGTCGACATGCCGAGCAGGAAGATCATCGCCGGCACGAGGATGAAGCCGCCACCGATGCCGAGACCGACGGTCAGGATACCGACGAAGATACCGAGTCCGAGTGGTGCGAGCGGTGAGATATACAGGCCGGATTTGTAGAACCGCGTCTTCCACGGCAACGCCGCTATCCACGGATGATGCGGATGGAGCCGCCCACGGCCCGCGGTGCCGGATGCGGCCTTCCGCACGGCACCGATCGCCTCCTTCAGCATCAAACCGCCGACCGTGCCGAGCAGCACGACATAGGTGACGTTGATCACGACGTCGATCTGGCCCAAGGCCTTGAGAAGTGTCAGCACGACCGCGCCGAGCCCCGCCCCGATGATGCCGCCCGCGGTCAGCACCAGACCCATCTTCAGGTCGACGCCGCCTCGCTTCCAGTAAGCGAGGGCCCCCGAGACGCTCGCGCCCGTTATCTGGGTGGCCGACGACGCCACCGCGATGGCGGGCGGAATGCCGTAGAAGATCAGCAGCGGCGTCGTCAGGAAGCCGCCACCGACCCCGAACATTCCCGACAGGAAACCCACTGCCGCGCCCAACCCGACGATGACCAGCCAGTTGACCGACATCTCGGCGATGGGGAGGTAGATGTTCACGATGGGGACGATAGCGGGGGTGACCGGTTCGCGTAACCCTCGCGACCGCTTCAGTCGTCCTCGTCGTCGAGTCCGACCAGGTCGAGAGCCCGCGCCTTCATCTGGCGCGTCTGGCACCAGTGCACCAGCGCCTCCTCGCGGCCGTGGGTGACCCACACCTCCGACGGCGCGAGCTCGACGCAGGTGTCGGTCAGCTCGGTCCAGTCGGCGTGGTCGGAGATGATCAGCGGCAGCTCGACCATCTTCTGTACAGCGCGCTGCCGGACCCGCATCCAGCCGGAGGCCATCGCGGTGATCGGGTCGGGCAGCCGGCGGCTCCAGCGATCGTTGAGCGCCGACGGCGGGCACAGGACGATGCTGCCGCGCAGCTCGGCCGGCTTCAGTCCCGCCGCCGGGCGGATATCGCCGAGCGGCACGCCGAGTTCGACGTACAGGTCGCACAGCCGCTGCAGCGCGCCGTGGATGTAGATCGGCGCGTCATGGCCGAGCTGGCGTAACTCGCCGATCACCCGCTGCGCCTTGCCGAGCGCATACGCCCCGATCAGCACGCAGCGCTCCGGGTTGGCAGCGAGCGCGGTCAGTGCCTTGTTCGCCTCGCCGGTGGTATCGGGGTGGCGGAAAACCGGCAGGCCGAAGGTCGCCTCGGTGACGAAAATGTCGCACGGCACCGGCTCGAACGGCGCGCAGGTCGGGTCGGCACGGCGCTTGTAGTCGCCCGACACGACGATGCGCTCACCCTTGTGCTCGAGCACGATCTGCGCGGAGCCGAGCACGTGCCCCGCCGGCACGAAGCGCGCGGTGACGTCGCCGACCTTGACCGTCTCGCCGTACGCGACGCCCTGCCCGCCGACCTGCTCGCCGTAGCGGACGTTCATGATCGCCAGCGTCTCGACCGTCGCCATGACCTTGCCGTGGCCGGAACGCGCGTGATCGGCATGGCCGTGGGTGATGAGGGCGCGGTCCTTGGGGCTCGACGGATCGATCCAGAAGTCGCCGGGAGCGACGTAGATGCCCTCGGGGTGGGGCTGGAGCCAGGAACCGGGGGAGGGCATCAGTGGAATATAAGCGGCGCGGCGTATGTTGCCACGGCCGACGCAGTCGCTGCGGCAACGGCTCAAGCGACGGGCTGCGGTTCCTTGGGGGAGACGTACGAGGGGTCGTGCGCGAACGGCAGGGTGCGGCCTGCGCGCAGGGCGGCGAGCACCTCGGGGAATCCGGTGCGGCAGCGGAAACCGAGGCGGCGCTCGGCGTGACCGGCATCGTAGACGCGGCCGATGCTGGTCGGCAGGGTCCAGCCACGCCGGGCATAGAGCTCGGCCGCATCGGGGAAGTAGCGCGCGATCACCGCCGCGGCGTCGCGTTTGAGGGCCGCTGCGTCGCTACGAACGAACGGTGTCGCTGACGACACCACGAACAGGTCAAAGCCAATTTCGGGCGCGCGGTCCAGCGCCGCGATGTGCGCATCCGCGGCGTCCTCCACGGTAAGCCGGCGGTTGAGCAATTCGTTGGCCTTGAGATTCTCGCCGGACGGCGTGTGGTGGGTGTCGTCGTCCTCGGGAAAGAACCGCCCGGTGCGCAGGACGACGCAGGGCAGGCCGTGCTCCGCCGCGTATAGCCGGCACAGGCGCTCGGCGGCGAGCTTGGTCACGCCGTAGATGTTGCGCGGGGCCAATGGCCCGCTGGTCTCGTCGAGCCAGATCGCCGCGTCGCCGGCTTCGTCGCGGACGGCCTGGCTGATCATCAGCGAGGTCGTCGAGGTAAACACGAACCGGTCGAGCCGCGCTGCCTTGGCGGCCTCGAGCAGGTTCAGCGTGCCGGTGACGTTGACGTCGACGAAAGCCTGCGCCGGATAGCGCGCGATGTCTGGCTTGTGGAGCCCTCCGGCGTGGATCACCGCCTCGATGCCGTGCTCGAAGGCGCCGTCGACGACCGCCCGGTCCGCCACCGAGCCTACGATCGCAGTGTCTGCTCCCGGTGCCACGTCGAGACCGACGACGTCGTGGCCTACGGCGCGCAGCCGCGGCGCGAGAAATCGGCCGAGCCAACCGGACGAGCCTGTCAGGAGAATTCGCACACCGGGACCTTTAGCGGTCCTGCTGCGCGGCGCCAGCCGCCCCGGAGTATCTCGCTACGGAATGAGGCGCTCCGCCCGCAGTTCCGCGAACAGGTCGAAGAACGCATCGTCGGTCGGCTGGTAAGCGGTGAAGCCGAGGCGGCGGCTTTTCGACATGTCGGTGACGACCTCGATCGGACGGCCGAGGTCGGCGTCGGTGTGCCACGGCGAAGCGAGGCGCGCGAGGTCGGGCTCGGCGAGGCCCTCGCGGTCCGCAATCGTTCGCCACACCGGCGCGTCGCCCGCCATCTGCTGCTCGAGCGGCTGGACCGCCCCATCGAACGGCGCGGGCGTCAGGCCAAACCATTCGGCGATCCGCCCCCACATCCAGCTCCAGCGAAAGACGTCGCCATTCACGACGTTGAACGCCTCGTTGCACGCCGCGGGAGTGGTTGCCGCCCACAGCAACTGCTTCGCCAGCAGGCGCGCATCGGTCATGTCGGTCAGACCATTCCACTGCGCCGCCGACCCGGGGAAGCGGAATGGACGCCCGGTCTCGCGGCAGAGCGTCGCGTAAACCGCCAGCGTCGTCCCCATGTTCATCGCATTGCCGACGGCCTTGCCGATCACGGTGTGTGGGCGGTGGACGCTCCAGCCGAAGCCGTCACGCGCGGCGGCGGCGAAGACTTCGTCCTCCTGCGCGTAGTAGAAGTTCTCGACGTCGAGCCGGCCCTGCTCCTCGCGGAACGGCGTCTGCGGCAGCACGCCCTTCCCGTACGCCTCGAACGGCCCGAGATAGTGCTTGAGGCCGGTGACCAGCGCGACGTGGCGCGTGCTGCCGTGCCCGCGCAGGCCGTCCAGCAGGTTACGCACCATCGCCGAGTTGACGCGGATGTTCTCCGCCTCGCTGTCCTGCCGCAGCCACGTCGTGATGAACACCGCATCGGGCCGCACGTTCGCCAGCGCCGCTGCCGTTGATCCTGCATCCTGCAGGTCCGCCACGACCGGCAGTACGCCGGGCTGGGCACCCGGTCGCCGCGCCAGGCCATGGACCGTCCAGCCTTCCCCCAGCAGAAGCGCCGCGGTCGCGCTCCCGACAATTCCACTCGCGCCCACTACCAATGCCGTGCCGCTCATGTTCGAACTCCCGATGTCGTTGTCGGCGTCCTTAACGCGAGGGCGCAGAGATTGGCGGCGGCGCGACGCACAATCGCTAGAACGCCACTCCATAGCGGAGCGCGGCACCGACATCGGCGGGGCTGGCGGCAAAATTGTCGGGCTGGGTCCGCCAGTAAGCATTGCCGCTGATCCAGCCGCGTCCGACGGCACGAGAATAACCCGTCTCGACGGTGCGCTCGTGACCCGCCGGGGCGAGGTCGAGGCGGGTCGCGGTGTCGAAGTCGGTCAGCACCAGTGCACCCCCGGTAACCCGCAGCGGCTGCGACCAGCGCACGACCCACGCGTCGCCGGGGCGGAAGATGCCGTGTCGCTCGATGTCGAACGAGATCGCGCCGGTGGCGAGGGTCGAGCTGCTACGCACCGCCGCCGCGTCGACCCGTGTCCAGCCGCGCCGCAGCGCGGCCACGAGCCGCCATTGTCCCGGCGACAGGGTTGCGCCGATATCCGCGAACCAGCTCGATGCGCCGCCGCCACCCAGTGCCGGAGCGAAGCGGGCACCGAGCACCGTGTCGCGCTCGGTTAGCCGGCTCAGGCCGCCGGTGAGCGCGAAGATGCCGCGGTGGCCGTCGAGGCTGAACCCGGCGAGCTGGTAGATCGGGCGGCGGTTGCCATAATCGAGCTCGCTGTTGTCCGGCTGGCCGTAGAACCGCAATTCGCCGTTTTCCGCCGTCGCGGTGATCCCGAGGCCGCCGAACTGCTGCCGCACGGCGATCGACGATTGCGGGGTGCGACCGAGGCCACGCGCGCCGTCGGCCCGCTCGGCGACAAGGAAGCCGGGGTCTTCTGTCCCGGCAAGGCCACGGCCCAGGCCTTCGCTCGCCTGCGAATAACCGACCGCGAAAGAGGTCGTCGCACTGATCTTGCTGGCGATCGAGCCCGCGACGGCGCGCGTCGTAACCGGCTGTGCCGAGGTCATCTGCAGGCGCAGCGGGGCGTCGTTCATCACGGCGAGCGCGAAGCTGGTGCCGCCCGCGACCGCGCCGAGGCTGCGGATATCCTGCGACAGCGCCGGCACGAGGCGCAGCGCATGTGGCGCGGTGCGGATCGTCGGCGCGAGGTCGACGCTGTAGCCGCGCCCGTACCCGTCGCGGATCGATGCCGAGAGGCCCGTCTGGCCGGCCGCCTGCCCAGCATCGCCCATCGCCGGGCTGAGGGTCGCATTGTTGGTCAGCGACACCGACACCGCCGACTTCGTCAGCGAGGTCGCGCCCTGCGGCTGGAAGGCGGCCGCGAGGTTGAGCTCGCCGTGGCCATAGACCGCATCGACGCCGGGCGCGCCGAGGTCGGTCGCGGTCCGCAGCAGCAGGTCGACGATCTGCGCCGGGGTCAGCGACGGGAACGCTTGCGCCAGCAACGCGATCGCGCCCGACACCACCGGGGCCGACAGCGAGGTGCCATCGTACAGGAACGACGCGCCGGTCTGGTCGATCGAACGAACCCCGACACCGAGCGCGGTCAGGTAGAAATTTGCGCTGTTGCCGGCCTTGTTGGAAAAGCTTGCGGTGGTCTTCGTGGCGTCGGTCGCTCCGGCGATCAGCACGAGGCCGTGAGCGGCGGGGTCGATCGCGATCTGGGCGAGCGGGTCCGGGTTGGCGCCCGTGCCTTTCGCGGCATCGTAATCGTTGCCGGCGGAAATTACGATGATCACCCCGGCGGCGGTGGCCCGGTCGATAGCGGCATGCAGCGCCGCGTTGGCCGGCACGCCGCCGAGCGAGATATTGACGACGCGGGCATGCGCAGTCACCGCCAGATCGACGCCCCTTGCGATCGCGCTATCCGAGTAACTGCACGCGCTCTCGCCGGCGGCCGGCGGCGTCCCCGCACAACTGCCCGGGGTGTCGGTCTTGAGCACCAGCAAGGTCGCGTCGAAGGCGACGCCGTGGATGCCGACATCGTTCCTGGCGCCGAGCAGGACGTCGGCGACCGCGCTGCCGTGGCCACCTTCGTCAGCGATCCCGCGACTACCCGCCAGATCGGCGGACATCGGGCTGATCTTCCCGGCGAATTCCGAGTTCGATGGATCGACCCCGCTGTCGACGACCCCGGCGACGACCCCCGCACCAGTCACTCCAGACTGGTAAGCGACGATCGCCTGCGCCTGGCTCGCGCCATTCGAGCGGCGGTACTCGGCGGTGTCGTAGTTCGTCGGTGTTGGGGTTGGGGTCGGGGTCGGAGCTGGTGTGGGCGTCGGGGTCGGCGTCGGCGTGGAAACAACCCCGCCTCCCCCACCGCCGCCGCACGCGGCGAGCATCAGCAGCGGCACCGCCAGGAACGCCCGAGCACCAACGCAAACCGACACTGGCAAGCCCCCACTATGCGAAGCGGAGGCTATACCTGCACCCGGTGCCAGCCAAGGCTAGGCAAGGCCGCGATGGCCCGTCATCCGAGGATTCCTGGCGGTTGCGCTATATCGGCCACGTGCGACCGCCCCACCCCGCATCGATCCAGCGCGACACAGGCGACGCTATCGCACAACGGTAACGTCACGGGCTTAGCGGAACGAACCGTTAACCCTGTCCGGAGCGATCTCATGACCCCCCGATTTGCCAGTGGCCTCGCCGTCGCGATCGCCCTGCTCGCCGTCTCGGTTCCCGCGAATGCCGCGGTGATCTACCAGAGTGCCGCCTACTCCGGCGACGACAGCGGCGAGTATATCCTGTCCGCAGACAATTTCATGGGCGCAGCGTTCACGCTCACCAGGACCACCACGATCACCGGCATCGGCGCGCAGTTCGGCGGCTTTCCAGGTGGCAGCATCTTCGGCGCGGTCGTTCCGCTGTCTTCGCGTGCCGCATTCCCTGCCGGTGCCTCGACCGCGCTCGCCGACATCAGCCTCGGCCATGTCGTATTTGCCGTATCGCAGGGCACGCAGGACCTCGTCGTGCCGCTGTCGCTGACCCTTGAGGCGGGCACCTACGGTGTGATCTTCGGCTCCGGCCAGTTCGGCGCGACCGGCTTTGCGAGCCTCGGCGACAGCAACACGCCGCTCGGCACGCCGACGCTGTTCCGCTCGTTCTTCTCGGACGGCTGGGCCGCGTTCAGCGATGCAGGCGTCCGCATCACTGTCGAGGGCACAACCGCGAGCGTTCCGGAACCCGCCGCCTGGGCCTTGATGCTCACCGGCTTCGGCCTGGTGGGCACCACCATGCGCCGCCGGTCGCGCGTCGCCGCTGCCTAGTCGAGCCGCCCGGCGAGGGCCGCTCTCCAATCGTCGCATGTAAGGAGACCGTGGCGCATCCGGCCACGGTCTCCCTATATTCCAGCCGTGACTCCCTCACTCCCCCCCGTCATCCTCGACTGGTTCGCGACGCGCGGCTGGGACGTGCGGCGCCATCAGACCGAGATGCTCGACGCTGCCGCCGCGGGTTCGCACGCGCTACTGGTCGCGCCGACCGGGGCGGGCAAGACGCTGGCCGGCTTCCTGCCGAGCCTTGCGGACCTCGTCGCGAACCCGGTCGACGGGCTGCACACGATCTACGTGTCGCCGCTAAAGGCGCTGGCAGTCGACGTGCAGCGCAACCTGCTCGGGCCGATCGCCGAGATGGGGCTTGATATCAAGGTCGAGACACGGACCGGGGACACCCCGTCCGACCGCAAGCTGCGCCAGCGCGAGCGGCCGCCGCAGATGCTGCTGACGACGCCCGAAAGCCTGTCGCTGTTGATTTCCTACCCCGACGCGGCGCGGATGCTGGGCAACGTCAAGACGATCATCGTCGACGAGATCCACGCCTTCGCGATCACCAAGCGCGGCGACCAGCTCAACCTCGCGATGTCCCGGCTGCAGGCCCTGGCGCCCGGCCTGCGCCGCGTCGGGCTGAGCGCCACCATCGCCGACCCGGAGGCCTACCAGGGCTGGCTCGCGCCCGACGCCGATGCTGACTCGGTGCGGCTGGTGGTCGGGGATCCCGGGGCGGAGCCGCACGTCGACATCCTCGTCCCCGACGGGCGCATCCCGTGGTCGGGGCACAACGGGCGCTACGCGGCGCGCGAGGTCATCAAGCTGATCGGCGGCGCGCGCATGACCATCGTCTTCGTCAATACGCGGGCCGTGGCCGAGCTGGTCTTCCGCGACCTGTGGGCGGAGAACGACGATGCCTTCCCGATCGGCATCCACCACGGCTCGCTGAGTCCGGAGGCGCGGCGCAAGGTCGAGGCGGCGATGTCGACCGGGCGGCTGAAGGCGATCGTCGCCACCGCTAGCCTCGACCTCGGCATCGACTGGGGCGACGTCGACCTCGTCGTCCAGATGGGGGCGCCGAAGGGCAGCTCGCGGCTGCTCCAGCGCATCGGCCGCGCCAACCACAGGATGGACGAGGCTTCGCGCGCCGTCGTCGTGCCCGGCAACCGCTTCGAGTATCTGGAGAGCCTCGCCGCGCGCGATGCGGTCGAGGCGCACGAGCTCGACCACGATACCTTCCGCCCCGGCGGGCTCGACGTCCTCGCCCAGCACATCATGGCCTGCGCCAGCGCCGCGCCGTTCGCCGCCGACGACCTGTTCGCCGAGGTCCGTTCAAGCGCCCCCTACGCCGGCCTGCCGCGCGCCGAGTTCGACCGCACCGTCGCCTTCGTCGAGCAGGGCGGCTACAGCCTCAAGGCCTACGACCGCTACAAGCGCCTGACCCGCGGCCCCGACGGCCTGTACCGCGTCACCCACCCGCGCATGGTCGCGCAGCACCGGCTGAACTCCGGCACCATCGTCGAGGCCGCCGCGCTCAACGTGAAGTTCGGGCGCAACGGCCGGAGTCTGGGCAAGGTCGAGGAGTGGTTCGCGGCCCAACTCAGGATTGGCGACAGCTTCATGTTCGCCGGCCAGGTCATCGAGGTCACCGGCTTCGAGGGGCCGGACCTGTTTGTCCGCATGTCGCGCAAGGAGCCGCGCGTGCCGACCTACGTGGGTGGCCGCATGCCGCTGTCGACCAATCTTGCGCGTCGCGTGCGCGAACTGTTCAACGCCCCAGAACGCTGGGGGGCGATGCCGGACGACGTCCACGAATGGCTCGACTGGCAGCGCATCCGCTCGGCGCTCCCTGGCCTCGACGACCTGCTGGTCGAGACCTTCGAGCGCGAGGGCCGCTGGTACATGGTCGCCTACGGCTTCGAGGGCCGCAACGCGCACCAGACGCTCGGGATGCTGCTGACCCAACGCATGGAGGCGGCCGGGCTTGAGCCGCTCGGCTTCGTCGGCAGCGACTACATGGTCGCGGTGTGGAGCCTGAAGCCGGTCACCGATCCCAAGCCGTTGTTCTCCCCCGACATCTTCGAGGAGGAGCTGGCCGAGTGGATCGCCGCCTCGCCGTTCCTCAGGCGCGCTTTTCGCGAGGTCGCGATCATCGGCGGGCTGATCGACCGCCAGCAGCCGGGCCAACACAAGACCGGGCGTCAGGTCAGCTTCAGCAGTGACCTGATCTACGACGTGCTGCGCCGGCACGAGCCCGACCATTTGCTGCTGACCGCGGCGTGGACCGACGCGCGCTCCAAGCTCACCGAGATCGACCGGCTGGCGGGGCTGCTCGAACGCGCCCAGACCAGCATGGTCCACATGGTCCTCGACCGGGTTTCGCCGCTCGCCGTGCCAGTGCTGCTCGAGGCCGGCAAGGAACGGGTTTTCGGGCGCGCCGACGAGGCGCTCCTCCTCGAGGCCGGTGCGCTGGCGGCGGAGGCGATGCCTCTACCCGACGAGACGCCCCCGGAACCGGTCGCCGCGATCGGCTGAACGGGACCATCAACGGCGCGCATCGTTATCGCCGAGCAGGAATGGAGAACACGGACATGGACATCGGCTTCGTCGGACTCGGGCAGATGGGTGCAGCGATGGCGGGGCAACTGGTCGCCGCTGGCCATGCGGTGAAGGTGTGGAACCGCGACCCGCGCAAGGCTGACCCACTGGTCGCCGCGGGTGCGACGCTACAAGACGCGCCGGCAGCTGCGGCGGCCGCGGGGATCGTCGTCTCGATGCTCGCCGACGATGCGGCGCTCGAAGCAGTGACATTCGGCGCGAACGGCATCCTGTCGGCAGGGCCGGGCATCCTCCACATTTCGTCGAGCACGGTCAGCGTCGCCCTCACCGACCGGCTCGCCGCAGCGCATCGCGAGGCAGGACAGACGTTCGTCGCGGCCCCGGTGCTCGGGCGGCCAGACGTCGCGGCGGCGGGGCAGCTGTCGATCCTTGCGGCGGGCAGCGACGCCGATCTGGCGCGCGCCCAACCGATATTCGACGCGGTCGGGCAGCGCGTCATCCGCATCGGCGACGAGCCCGGCATGGCGGTCGCGGCCAAGCTTGCCTCCAATTTCTCCATCGCATCGGTCATCGAGACCGTCACCGAGGCCTATGCCATCGCGGGCGCGCGGGGGGTGACCCCGCAGGCGATGTACGACCTGTTCACCGAGACCGGGTTCGGCAACCGCATGTTCGGCAACTACGGCCGCATGATCGCCGAGGCCGCGTTCGAGCCCGCGGGTTTCCCGCTGCGCCTCGGCCGCAAGGATGTCGGGCTCGGGCTTGCCGCCGCGGGCGACAACGTCGAGCTGCCCTTCGCCCGGCTGCTTGCCGAGCGGATGGACCGCATCATCGCGGCCGACGGCGGCAAGCGCGACTGGAGTGCGCTCGGACAGCCGCCGGCATCCGCTTGAAATAGCACGCCGCGCTTGCCCCCGTCCGCGCCTGCGCTATACCGCAGCGATGCCCGATGTTTCCTTTTCGTTCGCCGGCGAAACGCTGCGCCCGATGGCGTGCGGCGGGCTGTACTGGCCGGCGCAGAACGCGTTGCTGGTCGCCGACCTGCACTTCGAGAAGGCGAGCTATTACGGCACCCGCCAGCAGTTTCTGCCGCCCTACGACAGCGCCGACACGCTGAACTGCCTGATCGACACCATCGAGGCGACGGGTGCGGCAAAGATCTGGTGCCTCGGCGACAGCTTCCACGATGCCGGCGGCCCGGCGCGGCTGGCGGACGGCCCGCGCGCCGCGCTGATGCAGCTGACCCGTGGCCTCGATTGGGTGTGGATTACCGGCAACCACGATCACGAGGTCGCCCGCGCGCTCGGTGGCCGCGTCATGGCGGAATGCGTCGCCCATGGCATCGTCCTGCGCCATGAGGCCGACCGAAGTGACGCGCGTCCGGAGGTATCGGGCCACTACCACCCACGGCTGCGCCTGCGCGTCAAAGGGCGCGGCATCGTCCGGCGGTGCTTCGCGGTGACACCGAGCAAGATCGTCCTTCCCGCGTTCGGCGCGCTGACCGGCGGGCTGGACGTTAGCGACCCCGCGATCGGGCGGGCGGTGGGCGGGCCGCTGACCGCGCTGGTGCCGACGGCGGAGCGGCTGCTGCGGTTCGCGGTGGCGGCTTAGGGGCGCCCGCGCACCGCCGCGCACCGACGGCGGAAAAAGCCGCCCTCAATCCTCGCCGAACTTCGACTCCACCAGCGCCACCAGAGCCGCCAGTGCGGCATCCGCCTGAGCGCCCTCGGCAGCGATCTCGATACTGTCTCCGGGCGCCGCCGCGAGCATCATCAGCCCCATTATCGAGGTGCCGGTCACCGAGGACCCATCCTTGGTCACCGTGGCGACCGCGTCGAAGCCGCTCGCCAGCGTCACGAAGCGCGCGCTGGCACGGGCGTGGAGCCCCCTGCGGTTGGTGATCAGAACGACGACGGGCCCGGCCAACTCAGGCGGCCTCGCCGAGGATCTTGGACGCGACGGAGATGTACTTCTTGCCCGCCTCCTGCGCCGCGATCACCGCGCTGGCGACGTCGCAGGTCTTGCGAACGCTGGCGAGCCGGATCAGCATCGGCAGGTTGACGCCCGCAATGACCTCGACCAGTCCGCGCGCGCCCATCAGCGAGATCGCGAGGTTGGACGGTGTGCCGCCGAACATGTCGGTCAGTACGATAACGCCCTCGCCGGTGTCGACGGCCTTGATCGCATTGGCGATATCGCCGCGGCGAACCTCCATGTCGTCGTCCGCCTCGATGCAGATCGCGACAACCCCCTCCTGCTTGCCGACGACGTGCTCCATCGCGGCGACGAACTCGATCGCGAGCCGTCCGTGGGTTACGAGTACCAAACCGATCATGCCTGCAACTGCTCCGGGACGGCGGGGCCCGCAGCGCCGTCGGCGCTCCGTCCGGCCTTGTCACGATGGACGAGATGGGGTGCGTAGCCCGCCGCCGCCAGTCGTTCGGCGATAAGCCGCGCGACAAACACCGAGCGGTGCCGGCCGCCGGTGCAGCCGAACGCCACGGTGAGATAAGCCTTGCCCTCGCGGCCGTAGCCCGGGAGCAGCGTCAGCAGCAGGTCGGCGATGCGCTCGAAAGCGGGCGTGAAGGCCGGGTCGGCGGCGATATAGGCGGCGACCGCGTCGTCCTCGCCGGTCAGCGGGCGCAGCGCGAGGTCCCAGTGCGGGTTCGCAAGGAAGCGCATGTCGAAGACCAGGTCGGCGTCGCGCGGCAGGCCGCGGGCGAAGCCGAACGACATAAGGGTCAGGGTGAGCGGCGTGCCGCCTTCGGCCCCGAAGCGCTCGCCGATCGCGGTGCGCAGGTCGGCGGCGCGGTAGTCGGTGGTATCGATGACCGCGTCCGCCCAGCGGCGCAGCGGCGCGAGCATCTCGCGCTCGGCGGCAATGCCATCGGCGGCGGGGCGGTCGAGCGCCAGCGGGTGGCGGCGGCGAGTTTCGGAGAAGCGACGGATCAGCTCGCCACCGTTGCAGTCGAGGAAGATCAGCCGGACGTCCAACCCACCCGCGCGCAGCGCCTGCAGCCGCGCCGAGATCGCCTCGCCGTCGAAGCCGCGGGTGCGCGAATCGATCCCGAAGGCCAGCGGCCGCTCGTCGTTCAGCTCCTCACGGTCGAGCAGCCGGTCGAACAACGCCAGCGGCAGGTTGTCGACGGCCTCATAGCCCAAATCTTCCAATGCCTTGAGCGCAGTCGACTTTCCGGCGCCGGACATTCCCGAGACGACAAGGACCCGCGCCGGCGGGGCGGCGGCGGACGCACTGGGCTCGGTATGGTCGTCGGGCACGGTCGCGGTTTCTACGCGGTTCCCATGGAGGGTCAACGCGACTTCGACCTTGAGGGGCGCGGACGCGTCGAACGGTGCCAGCCCAAGGCAGGGCAGGAGCACGCCACCAACGAATCTGCGCCCCGGTCCGGGGAGGCGCTCGGGTGGCTCGGCGAGGTCGAAGGCGAGGACGACGGGCAGTCCCGATACATACGCGCGGGCGACGATACCGACGCCGCGAACCTCGATCTGGCCCGCGATCGTCGCGGGCGGCGAGGCGAGCAGGCGGTCGCCGTCGTGCACCAGCTCGACCTGGTCGTCGGCGACGAGCGTCCAGCCGCGGTCGATCAGGCGCAGCGCGAGGTCGGACTTGCCGCTTCCGGATGGCCCGAACAGCAACACCGCCCGCCCTGCCCGCGCGACCGCCGTGGCGTGGACGCGGATCACCCAGCCTGCCCCTATGCCGCCGGCAGGCTGACGATGAAGCGCGCGCCGGGGCCGTCCTCGCGGTCGGTGACGTCGATGTGTCCGTCGTGCGCCTCGACGATGGTGCGGACGATGGCGAGGCCGAGGCCGGAGTGGCGACCGAATTCCTCGGCATGGGGGCGTTCGGTGTAGAAGCGGCGGAAGATGTCCTCGCGGTTCTCCGGCGGGATGCCGGGACCGGCGTCGTCGATCCTGAGCAGCACGCGGTCGCCGGCATGGACCACGACGACCACCACCAGTGACCCGTCGGGAGAGAACGATACCGCGTTGTCGACGAGGTTACGGACCACCTGCGCGAGGCGGTCGCCCTCGCCCATCACCAGCGTCGTGGCGGCCTCTGGCCTCGCATAAGCGATCTGGATGCCGCGCGGTATGCCGCGGGTCTCGTAGGCGCGGATCAGGCCACCGGTCAGTTCGCCCAGGTCGATCGCCTCGAAGCGTGTCCGCGACAATTCCGCGTCGAGGCGGCTGGCGTCGGCGATGTCGGTGATCAGTCGGTCGATGCGCCCGACATCGTCGCGGATCACCTCGAGCAACTGTGTTTTGAGCTCCGGCGTCCGCACCAGCTCCAGCGAGTCGACCGCGCTGCGCAATGACGCGAGCGGGTTCTTGAGCTCGTGGGCGACATCGGCAGCAAACGCCTCGGTGGCGTCGATGCGCTCCCTCAGCGCCCCGGTCATGTCGCTGAGCGCGCGCGCCAATTGCCCGATCTCGTCGCGCCGCCGGGCAAAGCGCGGCACCGTGACTTCGCGCGAGCGCCCGAGCCGAACCCGCTGCGCCGACGCCGCCAGCCGCCGCAGCGGGCGCACGATCGTCGAGGCGAGGAAGTTCGAGAACAGTACGCTCACCCCGAGCACGCCGAGGAAGACGAACCCGAGTGTGCCGCGCTCGCTGCGCACCAGCCGCGTGATGTCGCGGGTATCGAGGGTGAGCTGAAGCACCGGATGCGGCACCGGGCTCGCCGTGCCGCGCATGATCGGCACGCCGATGCCTATGACGATGGTGCGGTCGGGGGCGCGGCGCAGCGCCGTCGCAATGCGGCCCTGCCGTGCGCTCTGCACCTCGTCCCACGCCGCCGCGGTGTCGCGTACTGGGACGATATAGTCGGGCAGCGCCTCGTTGGTGCCGAAGCCCTCGATGATGATGTCGAGGGTGCGCGCGGCGTTGCGTTTGAACGGCTCGGTGCGGGGGTCTCGAAGCTCGAAGGTCGCGCCGGTCGAGGTCCAGCTGTCGGCAGCCAGGTTGCCCGACGAATCATAGACCCGCAGCCGCGTGCCCCCGGCCCGGCCGTAACGCGCCGCCAATGCGGGCCAGCGCGCAGGCGGCGAAGCCGACATGAAGTCCGCGATCAGCCGCGCCTGCATCGTCAGTTCGGCAACGCGCTGGTCGACCAACCGCTCGCGGAAGCTGTCGAGATAGATCACGCTGATCATCAGCGCGAGCACGGCGAACCCGTTGACCGCGACGATGCGCGGCGCGAGGCTGAAGCGCCAGCGCGCCGGCGGCACGCCCCGTTCCGGCCTTGTCGAAGCCTCAGGCCTCGTTGAAGCGATATCCGACGCCATACAGCGTCTCGATCCCCTTGAACTCGTTATCGACCGCCCGGAATTTCTTGCGGAGGCGCTTGATGTGGCTGTCGATCGTGCGGTCGTCGACGTAGACGTCGTCCTGATAGGCGGTGTCCATCAGCTGGTCCCGCGACTTGACGAAGCCTGGGCGCTGGGCGAGCGCCTCGAGAATCAGGAACTCGGTCACCGTCAGCGCTACGTCGTGCCCGTTCCACGCGACCCGGTGGCGCGCCGGGTCCATCGTCAGCCTGCCGCGGGTGATCGCCGGGCCGGGCACGGCCTCGCCCTCGGCGGGGGCATCACCCCGGCGGCTTGCGACCCGCCTGAGCACCGCACGGATACGCTCGATCAGCAGGCGCTGGCTGAACGGCTTGCCGATATAATCGTCCGCGCCCATCGCCAGGCCGAGTGCCTCGTCGATCTCGGTGTCCTTAGAGGTCAGGAAGATCACCGGCAGGTCGGTCTTGTCGCGCAGACGGCGGAGCAGCTCCATGCCGTCCATGCGCGGCATCTTGATGTCGAGCACCGCGAGGTCGGGCGGATTGTCGCCGATCGCCTTCAGGGCGGTGACTCCGTCCGAGTAGATCCGGACGGCGAAACCCTCATTCTGCAACGCGATCGATACCGAGGTCAGGATGTTGCGGTCGTCGTCGACCAGCGCGATCGTCACGGGCACGATCGGCGGTGGGGTGATCGGCGTCGAGCCGACGGGCGGGGCGCTGGCTGAAGACATGCGACGCTCGCTCTGCAACCTGCGCACCCGGCTGGCAAGCTTGGCGCGTACGGCGTCCCACCCTGCGGCACGCTGGCACCGGAACCAGCGCTGGTCAGACAGGTTGCACCGGCAATCAACCAGGAGCCCCCCATGAACAAGATTATCGTTATCGCCAGCCTACTTATCGCCGCTCCGGGGCTCGCTGCGCCGACCACGAACGCCTCCGAATTCGTCAAGATGGCCGGCGCTGGCGACCTGTTCGAAAAGACCTCGAGCGAGATGGTGCTGAAGGATGCCAAGACCCAGAAGGTCCGCGATTTCGCCAACATGATGATCACCGACCACGCCAAGTCGACCGCCGATGTGAAGGCCGCGGCCAAGTCGGACGGCGTCATGGCCGGGCCGCCCAAGCTGACACCCGCCCAGCAGAAGATGATCGCCGAGTTGAAGGCGGCCAAGCCCGCCGATCGCGAGATGGTCTACATCCACCAGCAGGTCGCCGCGCATCATCAGGCGCTGGAACTCCAGCAGACCTTCGCCCAGTCGGGTGACAAGCCGGCGCTCAAGCAGGCGGCGGCGGGCATCGCGCCGGTCGTCAAGCAGCACCTGACCGAACTCCAGGGAATGCCCGGCACGATGGCAGGAATGTAACGTCCGGTTATCATACAATTGAACGCGGTCTTTAACTTAAGTTAAGGTGCACCTCCCGGTTTTGACGCCGGCGGGGTGCGTCCTGTATGCGCTCTAACTCGCGGCTGCCCTCGCCGTATCGATCTAGGAGACCTTCTTTGAACGCATCCCGCCACGGCCTCGATGCCCAGGGTTTCACGACTGCGGCGACGTTGCACTGGAACCTCGGTACCGCTGCTCTGGTCGAGCTGGCGGTCAAGCGCGGTGAAGGCCTGCTGTCCAAGGACGGCGCGCTCGTCGTCGAAACTGGCGCGCACACCGGCCGTTCGGCGAACGACAAGTTCATCGTCAAGGATGACGTCACCGGCCCGACGATCTGGTGGGGCAAGACCAACAAGGCGATCAGCCCTGAGCAGTTCGCTGCCATCAAGGCAGACTTCGCCGCCGCGCTGGCGCAGAAGGAAACGCTGTTCGTCCAGGACCTGTTCGGCGGCTCTCAGCCCGAGCACCGCGTCCAGGTCCGAGTCATCACCGAGCTGGCATGGCACTCGATGTTCATCCGCACGATGCTGGTGCGCCCAGAGGCCGCCGTGCTGGCGGACTTCCTGCCCGAGTTCACGATCGTCGACCTGCCGAGCTTCAAGGCCGACCCAGCCCGTCATGGCTGCCGTTCGGAGACCATCGTCGCGGTCGATTTCGAGGGCAAGACGATCCTCATCGGCGGCACCAAATACGCCGGCGAGATGAAGAAGAGCGTCTTCTCGATCCTCAACTACCTGCTGCCGGTGAAGGGCGTCATGCCGATGCACTGCTCGGCCAACATCGGCCCGGCCGGTGATACCGCGGTGTTCTTCGGCCTCAGCGGCACCGGCAAGACGACGCTGTCCGCCGACGCCAGCCGCACGCTGATCGGCGACGACGAGCATGGCTGGTCCGACACCGCGGTCTTCAACTTCGAGGGCGGCTGCTACGCCAAGGTCATCCGCCTATCGGCCGAAGCCGAACCCGAAATCTTCGCGACCACCAGGCGCTTCGGTACCGTGCTCGAGAACGTCGTCATCGACCCAGACACCCGCATCATCGACCTTGACGATCACAGCCTCGCCGAGAACAGCCGTGCCTCGTACCCGATCGACTTCATCCCCAACGCCAGCGACGACAACCTCGGCCCCGTGCCCAAGAACATCATCATGTTGACCGCGGACGCGTTCGGCATCCTGCCGCCGATCGCCAAGCTGACCTCGGCACAGGCGATGTACCATTTCCTGTCGGGCTACACCGCGCGCGTCGCCGGCACCGAGATCGGCGTCACCGAGCCCGACGCGACCTTCTCGACCTGCTTCGGCGCGCCCTTCATGCCACGTCACCCGTCGATCTACGGCAACCTGCTGCGGGACCGCATCGCCAAGGGCGGTGTCGACGTCTGGCTGGTCAACACCGGCTGGACCGGCGGCATCTACGGCGTCGGCAAGCGCATGCCGATCCGCGTCACCCGGGCCTTGCTCTCGGCCGCCCTAGACGGCTCGCTCGGCGAAACCCAGTTCCGCACCGACCCGTTCTTCGGCTTCCAGGTTCCGATAAGCGTCGCCGGCGTCGACTCGACGATCCTCAACCCGCGCGAGACCTGGGCCGACAAGGCCGCCTACGACGTAAAGGCGCGCACCCTTGTCCAGCTGTTCGTCGACAATTTCGCGCAGTTCGAGGAGCACGTCGATGCGGGCGTGCGCGAGGCTGCGCCGAAGGCGGCTTAGGGCAACGGGTGCGAGCTGCAGTGACGACCGCTGATCTCCTACCGAGTGCGTGGGTAAACTCCGCTTCGCCCCGCCGTAGAAAGGCTTCCTTTCAACGGTGGGGTACAACGACCATCTGCACTGCATGAGCGAAGTAACCCACGGTCGTGTTATCCTGGTCGGTGCCGGCCCCGGTGCCCCCGACCTGCTGACGCTGCGAGCCGCCCGGGCGCTCGCCATCGCCGACGTGGTCGTCCACGACGGGCTGATCGACCCCGCCGTGCTCGATCTTGCGGCTGCCACCGCGCGCCGCATCAGCGTCGCCAAGCGTCGCGCCCGCCACACGCTCCCCCAGGGAGACATCGGCGCATTGCTGGTTGCCGAAGCGAAGGCTGGCAATGTCGTCGTGCGCCTCAAGGGCGGTGACCCGTTCGTGTTCGGACGTGGCGGCGAGGAGGTCGAGGACTGCCTCGCTTCCGGTGTCGCGGTCGAGGTCGTCCCCGGCGTGTCGTCGGCGCTCGGTGCGGCGGCCGAAGCCCTGATGCCCCTCACCCACCGCGACCACGCCTCGTCGGTCAGCTTCGTTGCGGGCCAGTGCAAGGGCCTGAGCGACCAGAACTGGGCCGGCCTCGCAGGCAAGGGCCGCACCCTGGTCATCTACATGGGCGTGTCCGCGGCCGACGCGATAGCCGACAAACTGATCGCCGACGGCCTTAGTCCCGAGACACCGTGCGCTATCCTCGAGCGCGGTACGCTGCCCGGTTCTCGCAGGTTTAGGACATTGCTCGCTGACCTTGGGGGTGCCGTGGCGCGGCTCGATATCGCTTCGCCGGCGTTGCTGGTGGTCGGCGATGTCGCTGCGCTCGGCGTCGCCGTCGACGCACTGCTCCCCGTTTCGAAAGTCGTTACAGTATGATCAAGCTGCTGACCGGCAACGACCTGCTGACCGGCGACGTCCTCTGGTGGACCGGCTCGACGTGGAGCCTGCACTTGCGCGATGCCGTCGCGGTCGAGCCCGGCGACCCGATCTTCGACCAGACGGTAGCCGCCGAGCGCGTCAACGACGCGGCGCTGGTGGATGCCGAGCCCGGCCCGCCGCCCCGCCCCCGTACCGCCCGCGAGCGCATCCGCGGCGTCGGCCCCTCCGTGCGCCCCGACCTAGCGAGAGCCTGATGTACCAGTATGATCATTTCGACCAGGCGCTGGTCGACGCGCGTGTCGACGAGTTCCGCGACCAGGTCGCGCGCCGCCTCGCCAACGAGATCACGGAGGACCAGTTCAAGCCGCTGCGGCTGATGAACGGCCTGTACCTGCAGCTCCACGCCTACATGCTGCGCGTCGCGATCCCCTACGGCACCTTGTCGTCACCGCAGCTGCGGATGCTAGGGGACATCGCGCGCAAGTATGACCGCGACTATGCGCATTTCACGACGCGCCAGAACCTCCAGTACAACTGGATCAAGCTGGCGGAAGCCCCCGACCTGATGGCCGAGCTGGCGACGGTCGAGATGCACGCCATCCAGACCAGCGGTAACTGCATCCGCAACATCAGCAGCGACCAGTTCGCGGGCGCCGCTGCCGAGGAGATCGCCGACCCGCGCCCTTATGCCGAGTTGCTGCGCCAGTGGTCGAGCTTCCACCCGGAGTTCAGCTTCCTGCCGCGCAAGTTCAAAATTGCCGTCACCGCCAGCGCCATCGACCGCGCCGCGATCCAGCTCCACGACATCGGTCTGCAGCTGGTCCGCGAGGGCGGGCGCCCCGACGGTCAGCTCGGTTTCCGCGTCCTCGTCGGCGGCGGCATGGGCCGCACCCCGATGATCGGCCACTGGATCAAGGAGTTCATCCCGGTCCGCCAGTACCTCAGCTACTGCGAGGCGATCCTGCGGGTCTACAACCGCCACGGGCGCCGCGACAACATCTACAAGGCGCGAATCAAGATCCTGGTCCACGAGCTCGGCGTCGAAGAGTTTACGCGCCAGGTCGAGGCCGAATGGGCGCTGCTCGAGCCGCTCGGCATCGACGCGCCGCAGGCCGAGTACGATCGCATCATCGCGCAGTTCGCGGAGCCCGAGTACGATCTGTTCGCCAAGCACGACATCGACCGCTCGGACCCCGACTTCGCGGTCTGGGTCGACCAGAACGTCCACCCGCACAAGCAGCCCGGCTATGCGATCGCTACCATCAGCCTGAAGCCCCCCGGCGGCATCCCGGGCGACGCCTCTTCGGCGCAGATGGAGCTGATCGCAGACCTCGCCGAGCGCTACAGCTTCGGTGAGCTGCGGGTGACGCACAGTCAGAACCTCGTCCTCGCGCACGTCCGCAAGGCCGACCTGTACGCTTTGTGGCAGGCGCTGGCTGAGACCGACCTCGCGACGCCGAACCTCGATCTGGTCACCGACATCATCGCGTGTCCGGGCCTCGACTATTGCGCGCTCGCCAATGCCCGCTCGATCCCGGTCGCGCAGAAGATCGCGCAGCGCTTCGCCGCGCTCGACCGGCAGCGCGACATCGGCGAGATGAAGATCAAGATCTCGGGCTGCATCAACGCCTGCGGCCACCACCACGCCGGCCACATCGGCATCCTCGGCGTCGACCGGAAAGGCGAGGAGTCCTACCAGCTCAGCCTTGGCGGATCGGGCGCGGAGGACGCGAGCCTCGCCAAGATCCTCGGCCCGGGCTTCTCCGAAGCCGGCGTCGTCGATGCCGTCGAGAAGGTCATCGAGCGCTACCGCGCCGTCCGCACCGGCCCCGACGAGCGCTTCCTCGACACCTACCGCCGCCTCGGCGACGCACCGTTCAAGGAAGCCGTTTATGGGTGATGTCCAGGACCAGAGCCCGGTCGCCGGCGCTGCCGCGCTGCCGCTCGACGACGCGCCCGCGCGGCTGCGTTTCCGCGACGATGCGCCCGACGATGGCCCGCTGGTGCCGCTCGCGGAGTTCCTCGGCGACAGCAACGCCGCCGCCGTCCGCCTCGACCCCGCCGACGATGCGCGCTTGCTGATCGCCTGCCTCGGCCGCGTCCGGCTGGTCGAGGTCGCCTTCCCGAAGTACCGCGACGGTCGCGGCTACTCGTCCGCGAAGATCCTGCGCGAGGCGGGCTACACCGGTGAGCTTCGCGCCGCCGGCGACGTGCTGCTCGACCAGATGGTGTTCCTGCGCCGCGTCGGTTTCGACAGCTTCGCGCCAGTGAAGCCGCTCGACCCCGCCAAGGTCGAGGAGGCGCTGGCGCGCTTCCCCTACGTCTATCAAAAGTCGGCGGACAACAAACCGCCGGTTTGGGCGCTGCGTCATGGCTGAGGCCGCCCGCATCCCGGACGTCATCGACACCGCGCCGGCCTTCACCGTCGCCGATGTCGCGCGGCTGACCGCGAAATACGCGGGCGTCCCGACGCAGGCGATGCTGGCGGACCTGCTGCGCGGCGAACTGCGCGGGCGCGTCGCGGCGGTGTCGTCGTTCGGCGCGGAGTCCGCGGTGCTGCTCGATATGGTCGCCAAGGTCGACCAGGACGTGCCCGTCATCTTTGTCAACACGCAGAAGATCTTCGGGGAAACGCTCGCCTACCGCGACGAACTGGCGGAGCGCCTCGGCTTCACCGACCTGCGGGTCTTCCGGCCCGACCCGTACTTGCTTGCCCAGAAGGATTCGACCAGCCTGCGCTGGAGCTATGACCCCGACGGTTGCTGCGACCTGCGCAAGGTCGAGCCGCTGCGCCGCGCCCTCGCTCCGTTCGATGCGTGGATCAGTGGCCGTAAGGGCTTCGGCAGCCGCAACGGCCTGCCCCGCTTCGAGATCGACGAGGGGCGGCTAAAGATCAACCCGCTCGCCGACTGGACTAAGCCAGCGCTCGACCTGTATTTTGCCGAGCACAAGCTGCCGCATCACCCGCTCGAGGCGCAGGGCTATCCATCGATCGGCTGCGTGCCTTGTACCAGCCAGGTCAAGCCGGGCGAAGACCCGCGCTCCGGTCGCTGGCGCGGCTGGGACAAAACCGAGTGCGGCATCCATGAGCCGGTCTTCTGACCGTCAACGAAACGCCGCCGCCCCGAAGGTCGGCGGCGCATTGTTCGCCCGAACGATCGGCCTGTTACAGGCCTAACGGTTGTTGAGCTCCACATACTCTCGCTGCACCGGCCCCTTGTAGAGCTGCCGCGGGCGACCGATTTTCTGCTCCGGGTCTTCCATCATTTCGGACCACTGCGCGATCCAGCCGACGGTGCGCGAAACCGCAAACAGCACGGTGAACATCGACGTCGGGAAGCCGATCGCCGACATCACTACGCCCGAGTAGAAGTCGACGTTCGGGTACAGCTTCTTGTCGATGAAATACGGGTCGTTGAGCGCGATCTGCTCGAGTTCGCGGGCAACGTCGAACACCGGATCGCTGACCCCGAGCTGGTCGAGCACGCGCTTCGCGACGCCCTGCATGACCTTCGCCCGCGGATCGTAGTTCTTGTAGACCCGGTGGCCGAAACCCATCAGGCGAAACGGATCGTCCTTGTTCTTGGCCCGCGCGATGAACTCCGGGATCCGGTCTGGCGTACCGATCTCGCGCAGCATGTTGAGCGCCGCCTCGTTGGCGCCGCCGTGCGCCGGGCCCCACAGGCAGGCGATGCCGGCCGCGATGCAGGCGAACGGGTTGGCGCCCGACGATCCGGCAAGGCGCACCGTCGAGGTCGAGGCATTCTGCTCGTGGTCGGCCTGGAGAATCAGCAACTTCTCCATCGCGTCCTCGATGATCGGATCGACGACATACTCCTCTGCCGGCACACCGAAGGTCATGCGTAGGAAATTGCCGCTGAAACTCAGCGAGTTGTCGGGGTACAGGAACGGCTGCCCGATCGAGTACTTGTACGCCATCGCGGCCAATGTCGGCATCTTCGCGATTAGCCGGTGGGCCGCGATGACGCGCTGCTTGGGGTCATGGATGTCGGTCGAATCGTGGTAGAATGCCGCCATCGCACCGACGATGCCGCACATGATCGCCATCGGGTGCGCGTCGCGCCGGAAGCCGCGGTAGAATTGCGCCAGCTGCTCGTGGATCATGGTGTGGCGGGTGATCAGGTGCTTGAACTCGGCATGTCCCTCGGGCGTCGGCAGCTCGCCATTGAGCAGCAGGTTCGCAACCTCGAGGAAGCTAGACTTCTCGGCGAGCTGGTCGATCGGGTAGCCGCGGTACAGCAGGGTACCGATGTCGCCGTCGATATAGGTGATCTTCGATTCACACGCCGCGGTGCTGGTAAAACCGGGATCGAAGGTGAAGGCCCCGGTCTGGCCATACAGCTTGCGGATGTCGATGACATCGGGACCGATCGTCCCGGACAGCACCGGATAGTCGTTCGTCTTGCCGTCGACCGCGATGTTCGCGCCTGTCATGCAGACTTTCCTCCGCTTTGAGCGAGCGCGTCGTCGAGGCGCCCAAGGGTTTCGTCTCGTCCCAATACCGCCAGCACATCGAACAGCCCCGGCGAGGTGCTCTGGCCGGTAACTGCCGCACGCAACGGCTGTGCAATCTTCCCAAGGCCAAGGCCATGCGTCTCGGCAACTACCTTGATCGCCGCCTCGAGTGCGCCCGTGGACCACTCCCCCACTTGTCCGAGCGCTTCGCGCGCGGCGTAGAGGATGCCGTCCTGAGCCGAGCTTAACAGTTTCGTCGCCTTCTCGTCCATCGCCAGCGGACGCGGACGGAACAGGAATAACGTCGCTTCGGCGAGTTCGTTCAGGTCCTTGGCGCGAAGCTTGAGTTCGCCCATCAGCGCCGCGAGCCGCGCCCGGCCGGCGACGTCCAGCGAGAAGCCGAGCGCAGCCTCGATCCAAGGCGTCACCAGCCCGATCAGCCGGGCGTCGTCGGCAAGCCGGAGGTAGTGGCCGTTGACATTCTCGAGCTTCTTGAGGTCGAAGCGCGCCGGCCCGCGGCCGACCCCGTCGAGGTCGAACAACTCGATCGCACGCGCCCGGTCGATGAACTCCTCGTCGCCGTGGCCCCAGCCGAGGCGCAGCAGGTAATTGTCGATCGCTTCCGGCAACATGCCGAGTTCGTCGCGGTAGGCATCGACCGCCATCGCGCCGTGGCGCTTCGACAGCTTCGCCCCGTCAGGACCGTGGATCAGCGGGACGTGCGCGTAGATCGGCTCCGACCAACCAAGCGCGCGGATCAGCGCGAGCTGGCGGAAGGCGTTGTTCAAGTGGTCGTCGCCCCGGATGACGTGGGTAACCCCCATGTCGTGATCGTCGACGACCACCGCGAGCATGTAGGTCGGGGTCCCATCGGAGCGCAGCAGCACCATGTCGTCGAGCTCGACGTTCGAAACGGTCACCGCGCCCTGGACGCGGTCCTCGACGGTGAAGCTGCCCTCCTGCGGCGCGCGAAAGCGGATCACGAACGGCAGTTCGGGGGTGTCGGTGCGGTCCCGCCAGCGCCCGTCGTAGCGCAGCGGCAGCTTCTGCGCCCGCTGCTCGGCACGCATCTCCGCGAGTTCCTCGGCAGTCGCATAGCAGCGATAGGCGTGCCCGGCGTCGAGCAGGCCCCGCGCCACCTCGGCATGGCGCGGCGCGCGCTCGAACTGCATCACGGGCGGTGCATCCGCATCCAGCCCGAGCCACGCCATGCCGTCGAGGATCGCTGCGACGGCAGCGTCGGTCGACCGCGCGCGGTCGGTATCCTCGATGCGCAGCAGGAACTTGCCCTTGTGGTGGCGCGCATACAGCCAGTTGAACAGCGCCGTGCGCGCCCCGCCGATGTGAAGATAGCCCGTTGGCGACGGCGCGAACCGCGTCACCACCTGTCCCGTGTCGGCCATTGCACCTCGGTTCGATTACGCGCATCGCTGCCCGGAAGGGGAGCGGGGCGTGGCGAGTAGCATGGCCCCGCGCGGGCTTCAAACCCGCGTCTTCGCGTGGCTCGGCGGGCCGGTCGCCGAACGCCTCGAAGCGTGGCTGTTTGCCGAGCGAAACCAGTTGCCGCTGCTCGCTCCCGTCGCGCTCGGCAGCGGTGTTGCGCTTTGGTTCGTGGTGCCCTGGGCGGACGAGCGCTGGGCCGCGCTGGCGGTCGCGGCGGCTCTCGTCGCGGGCGGGCTGGCGCTCGGTGGACGCGCTTCGCGACTGCTGGCGTGGGGCGGGTTGCTGGTCGCGCTCGGCCTCGCATCGGCGGCGTGGCGGAGCGCCGATGTCGCCGCGCCGGTGCTCACCGACCGCTTCTCGGGCGTGGTCACCGGCACCGTCGAAAGTATCGAAATCGTGCGGGGTGGCGAGCGCTTCCGCTTCCTGCTGCTGCCCGAGGACAAGGCCCTGCCCCCGCGCATCCGAATCAGCCGCAAGGGCGCGGCGATGCCCGGCGTCGTGCCGGGCGCGCGCGTATCCATTCATGCCGCGTTGAACCCGCCGTCGGGACCGAGCGTGCCAGGCGGCTACGACTTCGCCCGCAAGGCGTGGTTCGCGGAAGTCGGGGCGACGGGCTACCCGCTGGGCGACGTCACGATCCTGCGCGCCGCGCGCCCACCGAGCGGCGCCCTCGCCCGCCTCGCACGCCTCCGCGCCAATATCGACACCGAACTGACCACCGCGGTGCCCGGTCCGGCCGGGGCGATCGCGGCCGCGTTCGTTACCGGCAACCAGGGCATGATCCCGCCCCAGGTCAACTAGGAGATGCGCGACGCGGGTCTCGCGCACCTGCTGTCGATCTCCGGGCTACACATCGCCATCGTCGTCGGCGGCACGTTGTGGGCGGTGCGGCGGGCGCTGACCATGGTACCGTGGCTGGCGCTGCGGCTCCCGGTCAAGGCATTGTCGGCGGGTGCGGCGGCGTTTGCGGGGATCACCTACACGCTGCTCGCGGGAGGCGAGGTGCCAACGGTGCGGTCGTGCATCGCGACGCTGATCGTGCTCGTCGGCGTCGCCATCGGGCGCGAGGCGCTGACGCTCCGGCTGGTCGCCGCGGCGGCGTTCCTGATCCTGCTGATCCGGCCTGAATCCCTGCTCGGGCCGAGCTTCCAGCTGTCGTTTGCCGCGGTCACCGGGATCGTCGCGCTATACCAGTCGCGGCTCGGACGCTGGCTGGCGGAGCCGGTACACAATCAGGGCTGGATGGTGCGCGTCTTCCGCCACTTGCTGATGCTCCTGGTCACCGGCCTCGTCGCGGAAGCGATGCTGGCGGCGACCGCCCTGTATCACTTCAACCGCGCCGGTGTTTACGGCGTGTTCGCCAATCTGATCGCGATTCCGTGGACGAGCTTCGTCGTAATGCCGCTGCTGATCGTCGCGCTGCTCGCAGGCGCGCTGGGCATCGGCGCGCCGTTCGAATGGCTGCTGGGCAAGTCGATGGACCTGCTGATCGAGCTTGCGCGGGTCGTGGCGAGCTGGCCCGGCGCGGTCTTCCGCCTGCCGCTGATGCCCGACGGCGCGTACCTGCTGCTGATCTTGGGCGGGCTCTGGCTGTGCATCTGGCAGGGCCGGTCGCGGCTTCTCGGAATATTGCCCTTGGCGATGGGCGGCCTTGTGGCGCTGCTCGCCCGCCCGCCCGACCTGCTGGTCAGCGCCGATGGGCGGCACGCCGCGTACCTCGTTCCCGACGGCCGGCTCGCGTTCCTCCGCGACCGCGCCGGGGACTATATTCGCGACATGTGGAGCGATGCGACCGCCGCAACCACCGCAGACGTCGCGCTGAGCGAACTTCCCGGGGCACGCTGCAGCATCGATGCCTGTGTCGCCGACCTCGACGCCGGCGGGCGGCGCTGGCGGCTGCTGGCAACGCTGTCCCGCGATGTTGTGCCGCGCGAGGCGATGGCCCCGGCGTGCGGGGGCGCGGATATCGTCGTCAGCATGCGGCGGCTGCCGGCCTGGTGCGCGCCGAGATGGCTTAAGCTCGACCGCGAAGCGCTGGGGGAGACGGGCGCAGTCGCGATCTGGCTCGATCCGCCGCGGGTGGCGACGGTTGCGGCCCGGCTAGGGGACCACCCGTGGCTGCCGAAGCCGGCCCCTTGGCATGCGAAGAAGCGGCGGTCAGGGGCTGCGACAGTCAAAGCGGAAAGCTGGGACTGAACGTGCACACCCTACGCAGCCTTCTCACGCCCTGCCCTGCTCATCAGTTATACCGCCGGAGCAACCCCGCCAGCTTGCCCTGCACCTTGACCCTGGACGGCAAGTAGTGCTGCGCCTGATGCGACGAATTTGCGGGGTCGAGGCGGATCATGCCTTTCTCGCGGCGGAGGTACTTCAGGGTCGCCTCGGCGTTGTCCACGAGCGCGACTACTATGTCACCATCACGGGCCGTCTCGCAGCGTCGGATCAGTGCGTAATCGCCGTCGAAGATCCCGGCATCGACCATCGAGTCACCCGATACCTCGAGGGCATAGTGATCGCCTGGGCCCAACAAAGTCGACGGCACTGAAAGCGATCGGTCGCTCTCCATTGCCTCGACGGGCAGACCGGCGGCGATGCGGCCGTGAAGGGGGACCTCGATGACGTCGTTGGCGGGCGGCGGCGCGTAGCGCTGCTGGCTGAAATCGGGGGTGTGGACGGTTGCGGTCGGGCGCGTCTCGGGCATCCGCAGCACCTCGAGGGCACGGGCGCGGTTGGGCAGGCGCCGGATGAAGGCGCGTTCCTCGAGCGCGTTGATCAGCCGGTGGACCCCGGACTTGGACTTGAGCGACAGCGCGTCCTTCATCTCCTCGAACGACGGCGAAACCCCGTCGCGCGCGAGGCGCGTATCGATGAAGGTCAACAGGTCGTGTTGCTTGCGCGTCAGCATCGCGGGCCTTCCTAGAACGGAACCTTAGGGGAACGTTTAGGCAACGCCTGGAACGAAGTCAAGCGCGACGCAGGACACCGTTTGGTTGACGACGGCGGGCGTGGCGTAGGGCGCGCGAACGATCAGCGCGCTGCTGTCAGCGAGGGTGCGGAGCATGCTGCTGTCCTGCAGCGTTGCCGCTGTGACCTCGACTCCATCACCGGTGTTCCTGGCGCGCGCGCGCAGATAGTCCTCGCGGCGATCATTGGCAGGCAGCGGCGCCGTCAGCCTGGCAGTAAAACGCTTCGGCAGCGGCTCGGGGTCGCCGGCCCAACGCTTCAGCATCGGGACCACGAACAACAGAGCGCAGACGTAGGCCGATACCGGGTTGCCGGGCAGCCCGACTATACGCTGGCCGCCGAGCGTGCCCGCCATCATCGGCTTGCCCGGGCGCATCGCGATCCGCCAGAAATCGATCGTCGCGCCGAGCTCGATCAGGACCGGGCGCACAAGATCGTGGTCGCCGACAGATGCGCCGCCGATGGTGACCAGCAGGTCGGCGTCCGCGGCCGCGCGGATCGCTGCGGCAAGCGCGTTGCGGTCGTCCCGCACGATGCCGCCGCCGTAGACCTCGGATCCGGCGGCGTTGAACAGGGCGGCGAGTGCCGTCCCGCCGGTGCTGACGATCTGGCCGGGACCGGGCACCGACCCGGGCGGCACGAGTTCGTCGCCGGTGGAAAGGATGACCACGCGCGGACGGCGCGGGACCGCGACACGGCCGTGCCCTCCCCCCGCCAGTAGTCCGAGCCGGGTCGGGGTCAGCACCGCCCCGGCGTCGACGAGGACCGCGCCGCTCTCGAAGTCGAGGCCGCGCGGCCGGATGTGGGCACCGGCGCGGGGCGGCCCGTCACCGCTCAGGGTGACGCGGTCGCCGTCGAGCGCGACATCCTCCTGCACCACGACGGTGTCGGCCCCGTCGGGGACCGGCGCTCCGGTCGAGATGCGGACCGTTTTGCCCGCCCCGACGCTGCCTTCGAAGACGTGCCCGGCGGACGCCTCGCCGATCAGCCGCCACGGCCCGGCACGGTCGGCCCAGCGGATTGCATAGCCGTCCATCGCGGAGGCGGCGAACGGCGGCTGGGTGAGCCGCGCCACGACCTCGCCCGCGCTCCGCCGCCCCGCCGCGTCGGCTAGCGGGAGTATCTCGGAGGGCAGCGTCTCGAGGCCGGCGAGCAGTCGGGCCTGCGCCTCGGCAACAGCCAGCAGGTCGCTCATGCGGCGCGCCAGTCGCCCGAGCGGCCCCCGCTTTTTGCCAGCAGCCGCACGCCGGCGATGGTCATACCGCGGTCGACCGCCTTGGCCATGTCGTAGATCGTCAGCAGTGCCACCGAGACCGCGCTGAGCGCCTCCATCTCGACCCCGGTGGAGTGGGTGGTGCGCGCCGTCGCGGTCACCCGGATGCCGTCGGCCTCGAAATCTACCGCGACCTCGACGCCGGACAGCGGCAGCGGGTGGCAGAGCGGGATCAGCTCCGACGTGCGCTTCGCAGCCATGATGCCGGCGATGCGCGCGACCGCGATGACGTCGCCCTTGGCGACCGCACCGGCCTTGATCGCGGCCAGCGTCGCCGGCTGCATGACGATCCGCCCCTCGGCGGTGGCGGTGCGCGCGGTGATCGCCTTGGCCGAGACGTCGACCATCTTGGCCGCGCCGGCCTCGTCGAGGTGGGTCAGGCCGGTCATGCCGCGAGCAGTTGGCGGGTCGCGGCGGCGATGTCGGCGGCGCGCATCAGGCTCTCGCCGACGAGGAAGCAGCGGACGCCGTGGGTCGCCATCGAGGCGACGTCGGCGTGGCTGCCGATGCCGCTCTCGGCGACGAAGGTACAGCCGGCGGGCGCATGCGCGACGAGGTCGTAGGTCCGGGTCAGGTCAACCGAGAAGTCGCGCAGGTCACGGTTGTTGACGCCGATCAGGCGCGACTTCAGGCGGAGCGCGCGGCCGAGCTCGGCGGCATCGTGGACCTCGACCAGCACGTCCATGCCACGCTCCAGCGCTGCGGTTTCGATCTCGGCCATGGCACCGTCGTCGAGCGCCGCGACGATGATCAGGATGGCGTCCGCGCCGATGCCGCGCGCCTCCGCGACCTGCCACGGGTCGAGCATGAAGTCCTTGCGCAGCACCGGCAGGTCACAAGCGGCGCGGGCGGCGACCAGATAGTCCTCGTGGCCCTGGAAGTGCGGCGCGTCGGTCAGCACCGACAGACACGTGGCGCCGCCCGCCTGGTAGGCGCGGGCGTGGGCGGCCGGGTCGAAGTCGGCGCGGATCAGGCCCTTGGAGGGCGACGCCTTCTTGATTTCCGCGATCAGCCCGAAACCTGCCTTGGCGGCGTGGTCGAGCGCGGCGCGGAAGCCACGGGGGGCGGTCTGCGCGGTGGCGGCGCGGTCGAGGTCGGCCAGCGAGCGCACGGCCTTGCGGCGCGCGACTTCGGCGCGGGTCACGGCACAGATAGCGGCGAGGCGGTCGGTCACGTTGTGGTCTTAGGGCGGCCGCTGCCTCGCGTCATCCCCCCGGAGCTATGATGCTCTTCGCCAAGGTGTTCGCGCCCTCGATCAAGGGCAAGACCGACCGCTTTGCCTATCGATTCGTGAAGCCCTGACCGGTGCCGGGCGCCGATCTGCCCGGAAGCGACGGCCGGTGGCGCAATCGGCCCATGCTGACGGCGGCGGCGGCCAAGGCGATCGCTGCTGCCGACCACAGCGGCACTATGCTTGCTGGGCCGGCGCGATGAAACAGCAGGGCCACCATGAGCGCTCCTGCGGTCTGGCCCGCCAGACGCGCGGTCGCCAGCATCCCCGCGGCCGCGCCGCTGCGCTCGGGCGGCGCGAGACCGAGCATGGTCCGGTTGTTCGGCGTCTGGAACAGCCCGAAGCCAATGCCGCCCAGCGCGGTGAGCGCCACCAGCATCGGCGCGCCCGACCCGGGCTGCAGCAGCCCCAGCCCGGCCAGGCTCAGCGCCAGCAGGCCGAGCCCGATGCCGCCGAGCAGCCCGGCGGGGAAACGCTCGACCAGCCGTCCTGCAATCGGTGCGGCGACCGCGACACCCAGCGGCAGCGGAGTCATCAACAGCCCGGTCTCGACCCGGTCGAAGCCGAAGCGCGCCTGCAGGATGAACGGCAATGAGACGCCCGCCATCATCATCGCCGCGAAGGACAGCGACGAGGTCGCATAGGAAAGCCTCAGGATCGGCAGCCGCAGCAGGTCGAGCGGCACCATCGGCGCGACCTGACCGCGCGACCGCCGGACGAGCAGCACGCCAGCGGCAACGGCAACGGCGACCTCGAGTGCGGTCAGCAGCGACAGCGTCGAGTGGGCGACATCGGATGCCGCGAGGAACACCGCGCCGAAGGTCGTGGCATTGAGCAGCGCCGACCAGATGTCGAAGCGGTTGCCGCTGCGGGGCGTGATCGGCAGGCACCGATAGCCGATGACCAGCGACAGCAGGCCGAGCGGCACGTTGACCGCGAACAGCCAGCGCCACGAGGCGACCGACAGGATCGCCGCGGCGATACTCGGGCCGGCGGCAGAGGAGACCGCGACGACCAGGGCATTGTAGCCGATGCCCCGGCCGAGCATCGAACGTGGGTAGGTGAAGCGCACCAGCGCGCCGTTGATCGCCATCACGCCGGCAGCCCCGAAGCCCTGCACGAAGCGCGCCATCGCGATGTCCCCGAGGCTTTGCGACAGGACGCAGCCGATCGAGGCGACGGCGAACACCGACAGCCCGACCATGTAGATGCGGCGGTGGCCGACGATGTCGCCGAGCATCGCGATCGGCAGCAGGCTGCTGGTGATCGCGATCTGGTAGGCGTTGACCACCCAGATCGAGGACGCCGCGCTCGCGCCGAGGTCGCGGGCGATCGTCGGCAGGGCGATGTTGGCGATCGAACTGTCGAGCACCGACATCGCCATCGCCAGCCAGATCGCGACGACCGCCCAATAGCGCCGCGGTGTCGGCAGGCCACCGGCCCCGGTCTCCGCCCCCGGCACAACGGCCGTTTCGAAGGAGTCCGCGGTCTCGATGCTGGCGGTCGGGCCGCGACCGTCAGCCATCGGCGCGTTGCGCCCCGGCAAAACGGTCGGTGGCGCGGATCAGCTGGTCGAGGATGCCGGGCTCCGAATAGGCGTGGCCCGCGCCCTCGATGAGGTGGAACGCGGCGCCGGGCCAGGCCTTGTGCAGTTCGTAGGCCGTGCGCGCCGGGCAGACGATGTCGTAGCGGCCCTGGACGATGACCCCCGGGATATCGCGCAAGCGCCCGGCGTCACGCAGCAGCTGCCCCTCCTCGAGCCAGCCGTTGTGGACGAAATAATGGTTCTCGATCCGCGCGAAGGCCAGCGCGAAATGTGCATCGGCGAAGCCCGACGTGACTCCGGCGTCGGGCAGCAGGGTGATGGTCTGCCCCTCCCACAGTGCCCACGCCTGCGCCGCCTCGAGCTGCGCGGCGGTGTCGCTGCCGGTCAGGCGGCGGCGATAGGCGGCGGCAAGGTCGTGGCGCTCGTCGGCGGGGATCGGGGCGAGGAACTGCTCCCACTTGTCCGGGAAGATCTCGGACGCGCCGAACTGATAATACCAGTCGAGCTCGGCCCGGCCGACCATGAAGATGCCACGCACGATCAGCTCGCTGACGTGCGCGGGATGCGCCTCGGCATAAGCCAGCGCGAGCGTCGAGCCCCAGGACCCGCCGAACACCTGCCACCGCTCGACCCCGACCATGATGCGCAGGCGCTCGATGTCGGCGACCAGGTGCCAGGTGGTGTTGGCATCGAGCCCGGCGTGGGGGGTCGAGCGGCCGCAGCCGCGCTGGTCGAACAGCAGGACATCGTAGCGCGCCGGATCGAACAACTGGCGGTGCTTTGGCGAGACACCGCCGCCGGGCCCGCCGTGCAGGAACACCGCTGGCTTGGCACCCGGCGTGCCGCTGCGCTCGAAATAGACGAGATGGCCGTCGCCGACGTCGAGCATGCCGGTCTCATATGGCTCGATCGGCGGATAGAGCGTGCGCAAGTCTGTCATGGCGTATCCCGAACGAGTCGGCGTGTATCGACGCCGCGCCGACCCATACCAGCGGCGCGCTTGCCGACCACCCGATGCGACGAAAAGTCTATGATACTTTGGTCTCGTTTTGCGCCGATCTGACCGTCGCGATGACGGTGTTTCGCGATAAATGGCAGGCGAAAAGCCGATCGACCTACATACGGCGCCGCGCCGATATGGCAGAACCAGCAGGCCGGGCGAGAGGTTCGCAATCGGCCGCGCTGTTGGAGGACCGTCCATGACCTGGAAAACCCCGAAGATCGTCGAAATCGCACTCGGTGCCGAGATCAACTGCTACGCGTGCGCCGAACTGCCTGACTAAATACGCGATGCAGGCTGTGGTGCTGGGGGCGGCAGCCGGCGGCGGATTCCCGCAGTGGAACTCCAATGCAGCAGGCTGTCGGCGCGCCCGCGCGGGTGACCCCTTGGCACTTCCCAGGACCCAGGCCAGCATCGCCGTCAGCGGCGACGGCGAACACTGGTATCTGCTCAACGCCTCGCCAGACCTGCGCGAGCAGATCGGCGCGACGACCGTCCTGCATCCGCGGGGCGAGACGCGTTCGACCCCGATCGCCGGGATCATCCTGACCGGCGGCGACATCGACGTCATCGCCGGTCTGCTGACCCTGCGCGAGCGCCAGGCGTTCACGCTGTACGCGACGTCGCGGATCCATGCCGTGCTCGATGCGAACTCGATCTTCGAGGTGCTGGCGCGCGATGTCGTGCCGCGCGTGACGCTCAAGCTCGACGAGCCGGTCGCGCTGGCCGGCGGGCTGACCGTGGAGTTGTTCGCCGTGCCGGGAAAGGTGCCGCTCTACCTCGAGCAGGGTGATGCGATGCCGGCGATCGCCATCGACGAGACCACCGTCGCGGCGCAGATATCCGAGGGCGACCGCCGCCTGTTCTACATTCCCGGCTGCGCCATGATGACCCCCGAACTGGCCGCACGGATCGACGGCGCGGAGGCGGTGTTCTTCGACGGCACCCTGTGGCGGGACGACGAGATGGTCAGCGCCGGACTCAGCGCCAAGACCGGTCGGCGCATGGGCCACATGAGCCTGTCCGGCCCCGACGGCACGCTCGCCGCCTTCCAGCCAATCGTCGTCGAGCGCAAGATCATGATCCACATCAACAATTCCAACCCGGTCCTGCTGGCGGACTCGCCCGAGCGCAGTCTTGCGGTCGCGGCCGGATGGACGGTCGCGGAAGACGGCATGAGGTTCGAGATTTGACCGACATCCTGCTTTCCCCGGCCGGGCTGGAGGCCGCGTTGCGTGCGATCGGCGCGGAGCGTTACCACAACCTCCACCCCTTCCACCGGCTGCTCCACGACGGCAAACTGGCACGCGGGCAGGTCCAGGCGTGGGCGCTCAACCGCTATTATTACCAGAGCCAGATCCCGGCGAAGGACGCGACGCTGCTGGCGCGCTTGCCGACCGCCGAGCTTCGGCGCGAGTGGCGGCGGCGGATCGAGGATCACGACGGCGACGGCACCAAGCCCGGCGGCATCGAGCGCTGGCTCAAGCTCGCCGAGGGGGTCGGGCTCGACCGCGCGCTGGTTTCGAGCACGTCGGCAATCCTGCCTGCGACACGCTTTGCCGTCGACGCCTACGTGCACTTTGTCCGGGACCGCTCGCTGCTGGAGGCGGTGGCGTCGTCGCTGACCGAATTGTTCTCGACCTCGATCATCGCCGAGCGGGTGTCGGGCATGCTCGCCAACTACGACTGGATCACGCCCGACACGCTCGCCTATTTCACGCCGCGCCTGACCCAGGCGCCGCAGGACAGCGATTTCGCGCTGGCGTACGTCAAGGAGCATGCCGACACGCCCGAGAAGCAGCAGGCGACGCTCGCGGCGCTGCGGTTCAAATGCGATGTCCTGTGGTCGCAGCTCGACGCGCTGTATTTCGCCTATGTCGCCCCGAAGCTGGTGCCGCCCGGCGCTTTCGTCCCGGCCGCATGAGCGGCCTCGCCACCGTGCCGAGTTTCCGCCGCGGGGTGAAATTCCGCTTCGACGCGGTGCGTGACGCCTGGGTCCTGCTTGCTCCGGAAAAGCTGTTCATGCCCGACGAAATTGCCGTCGAGATACTTAAGCTGGTCGACGGTTCGCGTTCGATCGGTGCGATCGCCGACGACCTCGCCATCCGCTTCAAGGCGCCGTCCGAACTGATCGCGACCGATGTTCTCGCAACGCTCGAGACGCTGTCGGCGCGCGGAGCCGTGCAATTATGATCGAGCTCGCCCCGGACGTCGTCGCGCCGCCCTTGGCCCCTGCCCGGGCTCCGGCCCCTGCCCCAGCCCCGCCGATGGGACTGATCACCGAACTCACCCACCGCTGCCCCCTGCAATGCGCCTATTGCTCAAACCCGCTGGCGCTGGATGCACCCGCCGGCGAGCTTTCGACCGCCGAATGGCTGCGGGTGCTCGACGAGGCGGCGGCGCTCGGCGTTCTCCAGGTGCATTTCTCGGGTGGCGAGCCGATGGCGCGGCGGGACCTGGTCACGCTGGTCGCACACGCGTCGTCGATCGGGCTCTACACCAACATCATCACCTCGGGCGTGCTGCTGACCGACGCCGCGATGACCGAGTTGCTGGCTGCCGGGATCGACCACATCCAGCTCAGCTTCCAGGACGTCCTGCCCGACAAGGCCGACCTGTTCGGCGGCTACCGCGGCGGCCATGCCAAGAAGCTGGAGGCCGCGCGGCGCATCCGCGAGGCCGGGCTGCCGCTGACCGCCAACTTCGTCGTCCACCGCCAGAACGTCGACCGCATCGACGACATGATCGCCCTCGGCGAGGCGTTGGGAGCCGAGCGGATCGAGATCGCGCATGTCCAGTATTACGGCTGGGCGCTGCTCAACCGCGGCGCGCTGCTCCCGACCCTCGAGCAGCTCGAATACACCACCGCCGCGGTCGAGGCCGCGCGGGCCCGGCTGTTGGGGCGGATCACCATCGACTACGTCGTGCCCGACTATTATGCGGCGCGGCCGAAGGCCTGCATGGGCGGCTGGGGCAACCGCTTCATCAACATCTCGCCGATGGGCAAGGCGCTGCCCTGCCACGCCGCCGAGACATTGCCGGGCTTCGTCTTTCCCTCCGTCCGCGACCAGTCGCTGGCGTCGATCTGGACCGGTTCCGACGCCTTCAACCGCTTCCGGGGCACAGACTGGATGCCCGACGCCTGCCGTTCGTGCGACCGGCGCGAGATCGACTGGGGCGGCTGCCGGTGCCAGGCGCTCGCGCTCACCGGCGACGCCGCGGCGACCGACCCGGCCTGTGCCAAGGCCCCCGACCATTACCGCATGGCCGAGGCAATCGAAGCCTCGCGCGACATGCCGCTGACCCTCGTGCCGCGCCGGTTTCGAAGGGCCTCACCGACCTCTTTCTGACAGTGGCTCCGCGTCTTCGGTCGTGGGAGGACGATCGGCAAATCGAGTGGAGACGATCATGAACTACGTGAAGCTTGGCTCGACGGGGCTGGACGTGTCGCCGCTGTGCCTCGGTTGCATGACCTTCGGCGTGCCCGACCGCGGCAACCATGCGTGGACCCTCGATGAGGCGCGCAGCCGCCCGATCCTGCAGCGGGCGGTCGAAGCCGGCATCAACTTCTTCGACACTGCCAACGTCTATTCGGACGGCACCTCGGAGGAAATCGTCGGCCGTGCGCTTAAGGATTTCGCGCGACGCGACGAGCTGGTGATCGCCACCAAGGTGCACGGCCGGATGCGGCCGGGCCCGAACGGCGCGGGGCTCAGCCGCAAGGCGATCATGGCCGAGATCGACGCCAGCCTGACCCGGCTCGGCACCGACTACGTCGACCTCTATCAGATCCACCGGTTCGACTATGACGTGCCGATCGAGGAGACGCTCGAAGCGCTCCACGACGTCGTCAAGGCAGGCAAGGCGCGCTACATCGGGGCCTCCTCGATGTACGCGTGGCAGTTCGCCACGATGCTGCACGTCGCCGACGCGAACGGCTGGACGCGGTTTTCGACGATGCAGGACTACCTCAACCTGCTGTACCGCGAGGAGGAGCGCGAGATGCTGCCGCTGTGCGCCGCCGAGGGTGTCGGCGTCATCCCGTGGAGCCCGCTCGCGCGCGGCCGCCTGACCCGCGACTGGGACGAGGCGACCGAGCGCTCCTCGGCAGACCAGTTCGGCGAGATGCTGTACCGCCGCACCGCCGACGCCGATCGGAAGGTCGTCGAGCGGGTCGCGGAAATCGCCGCCGAGCGTGGCGTCCCGCGCGCGCAGATCGCGCTGGCCTGGGTGCTCGCCAAGCCCGAAGTGTCGGCTCCGATCGTCGGTGCGTCGAAGACCGCGCATCTGGACGACGCCCTGGCAGCGCTGGAAATCGGCCTGACCCAGGAGGAGATAGCGCGTCTCGAGAAGCCCTATGTTCCGCACGCGATCGTCGGCTTCGAGTAAACGGTCGCCGGGGTCACGATAGCGCCCGCGCCCTACTCTTTTCGCCCGGTGCTCAGCGAGTTTGGGCCAAGGCCATGAGAACCTGATGCTGCTCGCGTGTCGCGCTCGGGACTGTTCGCACGACCATGTCCTCGATCCGCCGATCGGCATCGGCGAAACTGTGGTCAGCCGATCTCGCCACGCCCTGGAAGAGGCTCCAATGCCGCTGGTAACCGCTGGGGTCGGTGATCTCGACCGCGACGCCGCTGTACCCGAGACCGCCCAAGTCCTGGTTGCGGCCGACTAGTCTCGGCATGCGGTCGAGCGCCGCCGCGATTTCGGCGGCTGGTTTTGGCGCGATTGGCCACGACGGGTTCGGACGCCCGGAATAGATCAGTGCCGTCGCGACGACCGACACCGGCCCGGTCATGCAATGCTTACGTTGGCGTCACTGACCATGAAGGTGCAAAAATCGGTGTACGGCCCGCGGTCGCAGGTCTGCGGATCTGTGATCTTGCGGCCGCTGCTGTCGACATCGCGGGCCGCGGTCTGGCCGGGCTTGTGCGACCAGCAACCGATGTCGTCCTGGCGATACCAGTGATAATCCTGGCCCGGCCAGATCACCAGGGCGACATACCAGCCTGCGCGCGAGGCCTGGAACGTGCTGGTCGTCACCAGGCCGTCGCGGTTCGAGGCAGCGCCGACATCGGCACAGTCGAGCGTCGTGAAGATCGCCCGGGTACCGCGACCCGGCTGGGGAAACGTGCCGGTCGCGTTGTTGTTGGCATAGGCATAACAGTTGTTGAAGCGCTGGCGCGACGGGTCGTTCCAGTACCCGGGATCATAGCTCGGCGCGTCGATGCCGCCGCATGGCGGGCACGGTTCGGCGATCGCAGACACCGCCGGACCCGACGACGACGGGCTGCCGATCGCATCGGCAACGTAGCCGCGGAGATCATCACTGATCGCCCCGGCGTTCACGCCGGCCTCCAGCAATGCCTGTTCGTCGTCGGGGCTGCCAAAGATACGGGCGACGTCGGAGTAATTCCCGATCGCGTCGGCTGTCGTCGCGGTCAGTTGCTCCGGGTCGGTATCGGTGTCGACGATGCGAAACCCGCGATAACCCAGGGGTGGTGCCTCGTCCGTGTCGGGTGCCGCGCGGTCCAGCATGGGAGCGACGAGATCGTCATCCGCTGGCCAGACCGGGTTCGGCATTCCGGAAAAAACGTCCAGCATCGCAAATCGGGCCATATCAACGGCTCCCCTCGCCAGCGTCGCGTCTGGCGGCGCGACTCAACGCAACACCGAGTCGTATTCGGTTCGCTGTGGTGAATAAAACAAAACAATTTTTCCGTTGGCAACTCTCTTGTTCACGACGCGGTGCAGGGCTACACAGTACAGCGAGTCGCAAGCCACGGCGCAAAGTAGCTGTGTTGGGCCGGTTGTTACCGTCCATGACACCATGCGCCAGTCGTGATTAGTTCCTGTTCGGGCCCCCGCGGTCCGATCATATTAGGGTTCTGAATCTAGCGCTTGAGACCCTTAATTATTTCTTAGCATCTATTGTCGTGCAGTCCTGCGCGACGGTCTTTTCGTGTGTCGTGAAAAGGAAGTGGCATGGCGGATATCGAACCTAGTGTTTTGGCCAATTCGATCATGGGCAAGCTCTACAATGTCCTGACCAACGGCGACGACACCGTACCCAAGTCGGCCGATAATTTCTTCAGCTGGTGCACGCCGGGAATTCCTTACGACGTCAGCGACTTCGAATTCCTGACCCAAGGCCTGACCGGCGTCGTCAAGAAGGCCGCCGTTGACGGAATGCAGCCAAGTGCAGCTGCCGCGACGGCCGCCGCAGCCGGCACGACCCCGCCGCCGCCGCCCGCACCACCTGTGCTGACCCAGGAGCAGCTCAACGGATTGATGGCGCAGGACACGATGCGTATGTATCTGCAAGCCGAGAGCCTAGCGCGCGCGCTCGACTTCGTTCCCGACGTCGCCAGTTCCACCAACGGCCAGTTCGCGCAGATGGCGGTGCAGAGCAACGACGGCACGCTCTCGGACATCTACGACTACACGCTGCGCATGAGCCAGGTCATGAAGACCGAGTTGCCGCAGGACGTCGTCGACAAGATAGCGAAGTTTCGTGGCCTGCTGCAAACGGTCGTCAAGAAGAAGGACCTGATCACCGACGAGGAGGTTACGACCACCGAGCCGAGCGAGTTGCAGAAAGCCTATTTTACCAAGATGGCGGCGTACGACGACGCCGCGCTCGAGTATAATGCCCGTCGCATCGACGCACTGACCGCGACCGACTCGCGCGCTATCCACGACTGGGCGATCAACGCCAATATCTATCGCAACAAGGTCCGTGCGGCGATGGATGACTGGGTCAGTAACGGCTACAAGGACGACTACGAAAAAATCGCGGCCTACATCGAGCAAGTGTCGCGGCGTGACATGTCACTGCTCAAGCAGCAGTACGTCGAAGACCTCGAGCACGCTCGACTGACCAGCCCGGTCTCAGGCAGCGACTTTTTCTTCACATCATTGGTCCCCGGCAGCTTCGCGACCTCGACGGGCTGGACGCGCTTCGGCTTTTCGGCGGGAGATTTCTCGAGCCAGAGCAGTTCGGATTACCAATGGTCGAAATCGTCGGGCGGCGGCGGCGGCGGCTTCCTCGGCTTCGGCGTCCACGCCTCGCATTCGGTATCCGACAGCCACAGCGAGTATCACGGCACCGTCGATTCCAGCCAGACCAGCATGTCGTTCGAGATCGCCCAGATCCCGATCGCCCGACCGTGGCTGCGTACCGCCTTCCTGACCAGTCACGGCTGGCGGTTCGATGCGAACAACGTGCTGACCAAGAGCGATCATCTGTCCGACGGGGCCTCGCCGCCCAATGGCAAGATGCCAGCGTATCCGACGACCGCGATCTTCATCCGCAAGCTGTCGCTGAGCTTCGGTAACTCCCACGGCTTTTCGGACTACGCGACAACCGCCCACAGCCAGGCGACGAGCGCTGGTGCGGCGATGGCGTTCGGTCCATTCTTCGTCGGCGGCAGCGGCTCGCACAAGTCGGGGTCGGGCAGTACGTCGCGCGATTATGGCTTCAAGTTCGAGAACAACACGATGTCCGTCGACGGCATGCAGTTGATCGGTTTCAAGTGCCACGTCATGCCGAAAAGCCCCGATCCCGACCCGCAAATCCCGGCCGCCAACTGGATTTGAGGTTCACGACAGGGAGCGGCCACCGATGGATGCCTATGTCCAGCTCGCGTTGATCGAGAAGTCGAAGCTTGTCTTTGCGACCGACGCGGGCGTTTTCCTCAGTTTTCCGCTGCTGTCGCCACTGACCTATACGGTGCCATCGCTGGCGGCGCTGGCGGCCCCGCAGACGGCGGCGGACTATGCTGCCGCCGCCGACTTTGCGCGGACCGTCAACTTCCTGCCGCGCGACATGGTCGCCAGTCCGGACAGCGACCGCTACCTGTGGGATGTCTATGGCGACGTGCTGGCGCGCGCCGAAGTCGCGGGCAGCAGCAGTGCCGCCGTTGACCAGGCAGCCGCCGCCGAGACCCTGTTGTACGATACGGCAAGCGACGGCACCCGCACCGAGACCGCCGCTTACCGCGCCTACCGCCAGTACCGCGACGCCTGGATCGTCGCGCGCGAGGACTATGGCGCGCACAAGCTGACGGGCGAGATGACGACGGACGCCGACGCGGCGCGGCACTGGCTCCAGGTCGAGGAGCCGGCACTCAGAACGGCGCTCGCGTCCGCCGAGAACGACTGGAAGACGCTGGGCCGGCGCGACGATATCGACGCGGCGCTCCAGGCCGAGCACGATGCGGCAGTCAATGATCCGCGTCCGCGCTGGCAGCAATGGGCCGCGGCGTTCAACCCCGACGTCGACCTGCTTTCCGACGCCGCCGGTGGCGGTCACTACGCGCCTACCGGGCTCTCACCCAAGGACTTCGGCAGCGATGGGACCTGGCTGCACTTCGACCTGTCGGCGGGCGAGATGGCGAACCTCGTTGCCAATGCGCCTGCGGAGCTCAAGGTCGTGCTCGACGGCAGCACGAGCACGGTCGAACACGTATCCTTCGACTACCGGTCGGTGGCGATCTTGCGCCCATGGTTCAACAGCAGCGCACTGACCTCCAGGATCTGGCGCAGCGACGATCCACAACTGAACCTTTCGGACGGCGGCGATCCTCCCGGCGGGGCCTGTCCCGCATATGCGACGGCCGTAGTGTTCATCCGCAACCTCGAGGTGACACAGCGCGCGGCAGACCCCGCGCCGGCAGGCCCCGTCGATCTGCGCTTTACACTCGCGGCCAACCGCCTGACGCGACGCAACCTGCAGTTCACGCCGCGCATCATGCTGGAGCGCGCGCCGTCGACCGCCGCGCCGGCGCCACCGATCGCGATCAACGCTCAAATCGCGTTCCGACGCCTCGATCGGCAGAGCCTCGCCGTTGCGCCTGAATCGGTGGCTCGCAGCGCGATCGCGCCGATGCGGTTCCGGCCCAGTATCAGCATGCAGTTCAATCCCGGACTGATCAACGCCGTGCTCGCAAACCGTCTGCATGTGCCGATACAGGTCGGGCCGGCTGACCCGCCCCAGCCGCAGCCTACACAGACACCGACACCGACCCCAGCGCCGCCGCCGCCGCCGCCGCCGCGCGACGACATCTCGATCCTCGCTTTCATCTGCAAGCGGCTGCCCAAGACCCCCGACGCGATGCCGACCTTGCACTGGGGCTAACCTGAAAGGACTTTGCCATGGGCGATACCGATACCGCGCCGGACAAGACCGACACCGGCTGGTTCAACGACGCCGACCAGCTGACCGACTTCATGGCCGACCACCGGATCGGCGACACGACGATGCGCTCGTCGTTCGAGGATGCGCAGGCGATTATCGCGACGTTCGCGGACAGCACCGAAACCGGTGCGTGGGCGAGCCTCGACCGCGCTACGGTAGCCGAGCGGTTGAAGGGGCTGTTCGCGCCCACGACCGCGGCGGATATCGGCAGCGGCTACCGCAGCATCGACCAGGGCGCGCTCAACCTGTGCGGCCCGGCCGCCTTGCTGGTCATGGCGATCGGTCGCGACCCGGTCGCGGTGGCCCACTATGCTACGGACCTGTTCGACACCGGCAGCGGATCCATCGGCAACTTCACCGTGACCGCCAGCGATGACCTCCGCGCCGCCGATTTCGCCGACCTCGAGACCCATGGGCGCATCGCGTCGCAGGCCGAATGGATGATGCTCGGCGCGATCCGGAATACGCTGCAGCCCTTCTGGCAACCGGATTGGAACGGCGATCCCGACCAACTGCTGGCCGGCATGACACGGCCGGAGGAAATCGCCGACTGGATGCGTCAGACCGGCATCTGGACGACGGTCGAAGACAACGGCCGCTGGGCGTCCAACCCCGGCATCCCGAACGCGACCGATCTCAGCGTTGCCGAGGGCACGGATACCGCAATGTTGATCCACGCCAATCTGCTCAAGGAGAGTGAAACTGTCGGCGCCATCGATGGCCCGGCCGCCCACAACTGGTCGCCCCTCGAGTATTTTCCAAACCACTGGGTCGTGCTGTTGAGCGAGATCACGCCAAGCGTCGACGGCGAGACCATGGAGTTCACGGTGTGGACCTGGGCCAGCCGGGTGCGGCTCAAGACACCGAAGCAGGTGTTTCTCGACAATTACTTCGGGACAATCAGCGCATCCCAGTAGCCGGTGGCCTCAGCTTCACCACCGTCGAGCTATTTGGCAGACCATGGCGAAATGAGCGAGATCGAGGTCCGCATCATGAGGCCCCATCACCCTCCGGCCCGCCCGGCTCCCGAGCCAAGGTCGCGGCACCGGCAGATGGATGAAACACTGCCTTCCACCGTGAGCCATCGCCATTCACGCCGCCGAGCACGAGCAATTCGCACGCGATCTGGTCGAGCCATGCGATGAGATCGGTGCCCGCCTTCGGAGGCACGAGAGTACCGGCCTGCAGCGTCCCGTCTGCGCGGCGCGTGAAGGCGGTCAATTCTTTCGTCCGCTGGTAAGCACCGAGCAGCAGCTGTCTTGCCTCGGCACCTGTGACCCAGGCCGGCGGCTTCACAGTGTTCGCCTGCGGTTTCGCTTTCACTGCCGATTTGACTGGCGCGGCCGGGACAGGCGCTGGGACCGGAGCGCTAACTGGGTTTGCCGCCGAGGTCTCGGTCGCGAGAAGTCGGTCCGCCTGACTGGGCAGCGTGGTCAGGACGCCTACTGGCAATTCGTTCGGCGCCACCAGATTCTGTTGCCCGCAGAACCGGCAATTGAATCCGCCGTCACGCCGGGTGCCGCCGCCCTTGTTGGGAACGGTGACGTAGTAAAGCACGCTGAGGGCCACTGTCTGCGACCGACGACAGGAGGTGCACTTACGCTGGAGCGGTCGCGCCATGCGGCCCAGTGCAATCATTGATCATCCCGGTTTGTGACTGAAGACGCCGAACGGGCCGTGCGCGTGAAACGCCGTGTCTGTAACCGATCCCGGACGAGATCAAGGCGGTCGCCCTCCCCTCGTTGATACACCGAGACCGGCCGACCGACGCGCATCGACGGCTGGACATGGTGGCGGGTGCGGTGGCAGGTCGGACCATGGACCAAGCGAGTAATCCTGATCTCGGAAGCAGCAGCGACGGCCTGACCCGGTCGCAACGCCTCGCCTGGCTGGCGTTCGTCATCTCGTCCGGATGCCTCGGCCTATGGATCGCCGGCTCCTTCATTCGACCGCTGGTCTGGGGAGCAATCCTCGCCGTCGCCATCGAGCCACTTTACACACGCGCCGTGGGGCGGTTTCCGCGGTACCGGCGGTTTCTGCCACTGATCTTCACCGTCACCCTGTCACTGCTCGTGGTCGTCCCGCTCGCGATCGGTTTCGTTCAGGGTGTTGCCGAGATCCACTCGGTGACGACGTGGATCGCCGACGCGCGCGTTCACGGTGTACCGCTACCGGCCTGGGCGGATCGGCTCCCGTTCGGCAAGAATGCGATCGCCAGCTGGTGGCAGAACGCGCTTGTGACGCCCGACGCTGCGGCGGCGACACTCGATCACATCAACGCCGCAGCGCTTCACAAGTCGCGACCGTTCGGCATCGGGCTCATGCACAGGCTCGTCGTCCTCATCTTCGCGCTCCTGACGCTCTTTTTCCTGTTACGCGACCGCGAGGCGCTGGCGAGCAGTTTCCGGCTCGCGGGCGAGCGTCTGCTCGGTAGGTCGGGGGACCGCGTCGAGCATCAGGTCCTGGCGTCGATCCGCGGGACCATCAACGGCCTCGTCCTCGTCGGGATCGGCGAAGGTGCGGTGCTCGCGGTTGCCTATCTTGTGCTGGGTGTGCCGCACCCGTTGCTCCTCGGAGCGCTGACGGCGGTTGCCGCGATGATTCCGCTCGGAGCGGCCGTGCTGATCGGTATCGCCGCGCTGCTTTTGCTCGCCGCTGGCTCCGCTGGAGCAGCGATTGCGATCGTGGTGATCGGCTTGGTGGTGGTCGGTGTCGCGGACCACGTCGTGCGTCCCGTCCTGATCGGCGAGGCGACCAAGCTGCCGTTCCTGTGGGTGCTGATCGGTATTCTGGGCGGCGTCGAGACGCTCGGTATTCTCGGTCTCTTCGTGGGTCCGGCGGCGATGGCCGTGCTGATCATGCTATGGCGCGACTTCCAGACCGGGCGCTTCTCGCAGAGAATGTGACGTACGCGCCCTGGAGTGGCTCGGCCGCACCGAGGCGAGGACACCCCAAATTCGTGCTTAAGGCAGGCCCTGTCGAGTTCGCTCGGAGGACAATGGATCGCGCCGTTTCCAGCTCAAACCGGCAGGCTGTTGTCGCGTCCTCATGCATTGCTTCGATGACCGATTTGGCAAACTTTGTTGCACCGCACAACGGAATGCTGCACTGCAGCACAAGATGCAGAGCTTACGAGGTTGATGATATGAAGGTTTCGGTTCGAGCATTTCTGACGGCAGCAATCGCTGCCATTGCGGCGGGTAACCTCTCCGCGTCGACCATTCCGCACGCCGACGGACGCGTCCTGCCGCGCGGCACGGTCGTCCACCTGATGACGATGGCTCCGCTCAGCGCCGCCGATAACAAGACCGGTGACGAAATCTATCTCGAGGTGGCCGACGACGTGTCGTTGAACGGTGTCGTCGTGATCCCGCGCGGCAGCCCGGCTGCCGGTCATGTCTACGAGCTCGGGCATACGGGTAGCCACAAGCTCGGCGCGCGGGTCGTTGTCGTCCGCGTCAACGGGACCGACGTACCGCTTCACGGGCTGATCAAGATCCGCGCTGGTGACCTGCCGTCGGGATCAATGGCGACGGGCGCTACCGCACGGGAAATGCCGCTCGGTTAGGTCCTGTAGCTCAACAATCCAGTCGAGGCGGAACCCCGAGATCGCGGTCTCAAAGACCTTCTCCAAATTAAGTCCGGGTGCCGACGCCGCTCGCGGCACCCGCGGCGACCATCAGCGGCAGCAGGTGCCCGGCTCAGGTGCGGTGAAGCGGGGGTCGCCGTAACCCCGCCTGTCCTGTCTCTCCGGTCGGTATAGGGCATGTCCAATGGTGGCCGGAAGGCTCATGCGGTGCCACTCGTTGATCCCTTCGCCAGAACCCTTCGTCCCGAATCCGGGCGAATTTGTTTCGATCATCACTCTGCGGGCGTTTGATGCAGGGCATGAAAACCGTGAGAAATTATGAACCGTGGCTTGGACGGCGGCGTGGCCGGTTCGGCGCCGGCGTGACTTTGCGGCGACTGACTGCGGGATTAGCCGGCACTCTTATTGCGGTTGCGGCACTGGCGGGGCCCGTCGCGCAGGCGCAGGTTGTGGCGACTCCGCCAGCCCCTACTGTTTCGGCGCCGCAGGCCACCCCGAACGTCCAGCCGGTCACGCTTCCGCGAGTTGATCCTAACGTGGCTGGCCTTGCCGCGCTGGCGCGCGACGTTGCCGACCTGCAGAAGCAGGCGGTCGGTGCCAGCACCGACTCCAGCTTGGCGCGCCTGCGCGAGGAGACCGCTGCCGCACAGGCCGCTGCCGACACATTTGCCCGAGCACGCACTCGTGAAATTCTCGCGCTGGATGTCCGGCTGCGCCCGCTGTCGATGACCAACGGGAAGCCGCGCAAGCGGCTCGGCGCGAACGAGCGCCGCGAACGGCACGAGCTGCTCGGGCAGAAGCAGCTACTTGTCGGCCAGTTGCAGCGTGCGCGTCAGGCGGCGCTCGCCGCGAACCATATTTTCACCGAGGTCTCGCAGCGACGCCGCACCGCCTTCGATGCCCGCACCTTCGACCGCACCGCTTCCCCGCTCGAGGCCGAGTTCTGGACCTCGCTCGGTGACTCCCTGGAGGCCGACACGCAGCGCCTGTCGCGACTGGCCAGCGACGCGTTCGATACCGCCGTCGCTGCGATCGACACGCGGGCAGTACTGCTTGTCACTCTGTCGCTGGCGCTCGCCTTCGGGCTTGCGGTGCTACTGCGCCAGGCTTTGCTCCGCCTGATCGGCCGCTTCACGGACAGGTATCGACCGGTTCGACGTTTTCACCAGTCCGCCCGCGCGCTCGCCACGGCGCTGGTCAATACGATGCTCCCTGGATTGGCGGCGGTGGCGGTCAATCTCGGGCTGAACTGGGCCTCGCTGCTATCGGAGAAGGCGGGCACGTTGGCGCACGCGACCGTCATAGCGGTGTTCTGGGGAGCGCTAGTGCTTGCGCTCAGCCGCCAGCTGGCGGGAGGCAGGACCCCCTCCGAGCGCCTGCTGCTGGTGTCGGAGCGAATGGCGCGCCGCGCCCGGTCGCTGTCGTGGCTGACCGCGCTGCTTACCGGGGCCGGGTTCCTGATCAGCCAGGTCAACAACGTCGTCGGGGCCAGCCTAGCCGCGACCGTCGCTGCCAACTGCGTCACCTCGCTCGCCTATGCCGCGATCGCCGGCCTGATCCTGCTGGCGCTTAGCGAGGATCGCCCGGAGGCCGCGGACAACGACAGCGCGCTGCCGGCGCGCGGGGCCGGTGTCACGCTAGTGGCGCTTGGCCTGACCCTGGCCGTCACGGTGACCGTCGGGGCGGTGGTATTCGGCTATTCGACGCTCGCGCTGCTGGTCTCGACGCAGATGTTCTGGGTCAGCGTGCTCGCCGCGATGGCCTACTTGCTGCTGCGCTTCACCGACGACGCGATTGATGAACTCTTTCGTCCAGGCGGCTGGATCGGGCGACTGTTGATCAACACGCTGGCACTCAGTCACCCGACTGTCCGGCAACTCGGTGTGGTGACCGCAGCGGTGCTGCAGATCCTCATCGTGCTCGGTACACTCAGCCTCGCGCTGACGCCGTTCGGGCGCAACGGCGACGTGCTCACCGCCCACATCGGCGGCGTCGGGCAAGGGCTTCGGATAGGCTCGCTGGAACTGTCACCGCGCTCGCTCGCGGCCGGCATTGCCTGCCTCGTGCTCGGGCTGGGCCTCGTCCACCTCGCCCAGCGCTGGCTCGATCGCCGGTTTCTGCCGGTCACCGACTGGGATGCAGGGGTGCGAAATTCGGTCAGCACCGGCGTGCGCTACCTCGGTGTCGGCGCCGTAGTGCTGTGGGCACTTACCGCCGCCGGGCTGGGCTTCAGCCAGATCGCGCTGATCGCCGGTGCCCTGTCGGTCGGTATCGGCTTCGGTCTCCAGCAGATCGTCCAGAACTTCGTCTCGGGCATCATCCTGCTCGTCGAGCGCCCAATCAAGGTCGGTGACCTGGTCAACGTCGGCGGCGTCGAGGGCGACGTGAAGCGGATCCGGGTCCGCGCCACCGAGATCCTGCAAGCCGACCGCACGACGCTGATCGTGCCGAACTCGGACCTCATCTCGAAGCCGGTCCAGAACAAGACGCTCGGCGACCCGCGCGGCCGGGTCCAGCTCCAGGTATCGATCGGCGCGGCGGGCGACGCACCGCGTGCCATCACAGTCATCCGCAACGTCCTCGATGCGTCCACCGAGGTTCTCGACGATCCTGGTCCCAAGGTCTTCGTCGATGCGCTGACACCCGGCGGGTCGGTCAACTTCAATGCCTTCGGCTTCGTCGCCTCGCAGCGCGACGTCGTTCGCGTCCGCAGTGACCTCTACATTGCGATCATCGAAGCGCTCAACGAGGCCAAGATCGGCTTTGTCGGTGCTGGCGGCCAGACCGTAGTCCTCGAACCGGGCCCCGAGCTGACGGCATTGTCCCAGAAGCTTGGCGCAAGCTGGCCCAGCGCCGGGCAATAAAGAAGCATCAAGCAAATCTGTAAAATGCACGGTTGAGTGCGCAGTAGGCACGAACAACGGTTTGCCGCACGATCCGCTCGAGTCAACGACTTCATTGGCCCTGTATCCTGAAGCGTTCATACGCCAGAAAGGATGGCCAGACCAACCATGCGTCTATTGTTCATATTCGCCATGTGCGCTGCGTAGATCATGCAGCGAAAAGGAGGGGGACCGACTGCTAGGCGCGCCAAGACGCGGACGGTCGGACAGATGCTGCGGATGCCCTGTCCGTAATCGACTGCTTATCCCTAGTGTGTGATCGATACCTTGCTGCGGAAAAGCAGCAGAATATCAACGCATTGCTGCCGGTATTGTTTGATGGAGATGCCTTAATGAGCACAATTTCCAAGGGGCCGAGTGCCTTTTTGCTGGTGGCCATGCTGACCACGTCGGTACCGGGCATCTTGTCTGCGCAGCAACCCGCGCCGGAAGCCGAGCTCAGGGCGACCATGCCAGCCTCGCCTGCCTCCAGGGGGCCTGACATCAAGGGTGTGATCTCGGCTCGCAGCGGCGACCAGATGCAAGTTACTGCCGCCGATGGCAAAAAGACAATTATCACCATCAACGATTCGACCCGGGTAAAGGCCAGCACGGGTCTTCTCGGACTTGGTCGGAGCACGCTTGCCTCGACCGCGCTGCTCAACGGCCTGCCAGTCGCCGTCAAGACGATGCAGGCAGGCGACGCCTTGGTCGCGAGCCAGATCAATTTCCGGAACAACGACTTCAAGACCGCGACGATGATCCGGACCGGTACCGCCCAGGGTTTCGAGGAACAGACTGCGGCGACCGGCGCTCTGCGCGGCCGGATGGGTGACATCGACCAGTATAACATCAAGGGCACGACGAACGTGAACTTCGATACCGGCAAAGCGCAGCTGTCCGCCGAGGCCAGGGCCAATCTGTGCGCCGCGGCGGCTACCGCCGAGGGGATGAAGAATGCCCTGATACTCGTTGTCGGCTACACCGATTCCACCGGACCGGAGGAATATAACCAGCAGCTGAGCGAGAAGCGGGCGAGCCGCGTCGTCAATTATATCCAGCAGGCGTGCCACTGGAAACCGTACCGTATGCTGACCCCGACCGGTATGGCCGAGGCCGATCCGTTGGCGAGCAACGACAGCGTCGAAGGCAAGGCGCAGAACCGCCGTGTTGCGGTGAATATCCTGGTCAGCAAGGGTCTCGACGGCCTGTAAGCAACACGGGGCGGGTGTTGCCCACCCCGTGCTTCTCGCAATCCAGCGAGTTGGCCGCGGTCCGTCAGGACCGCGGCCATCGGCTTATGAGGCGACGACGGTGACGCCGCGACGCCGGCGCATGGTCGCACCGGTCATAGCCATACCGGCGATGAGCATCGCCCAAGTGGCGGGCTCGGGGACGGCCGTGACCGAGATGTTGTCGAGCTCGAACGAGTTGGTGTCCGAACCGAAGACCAGCTTGGTGATGTTCGCCGAAGCGGCATAGTTCAGCGTGACGTACTTGTTCGTCGCGGCTGACGAGATGTCACCCGTGGCCGGCGGGAATGCCGAGCCGTAGATCGTCGAAACAAGCGTGTCGCCACTGTAGGCCTTGACGGAGTTGAACCGGTCGATCGATCCCCAGTCGTAGCTGACGGTGGTGATGTTTCCGATAGCCTGGGTGAAGGTCGCCTGGCCACCGCCGAGAACGGCCAGATACTTGGTAGCATCAGCCACGCCCGCGATCGTCGGCGCAGCATACTTGTTATGCAGCGAGCCCGAAACGACCGACGCATATGGGCTGAACGAGAAGACGCTCTGATAGGCAGCGTCGTCGAAGGTATACAGGGTGGTGGCAGCCGATGCGATGGACGCGGAGCCGAGAAACGCAGCGGTCGTGATAAGCTTAAGCATACTGGTCATGCGAGTTCTTTCTGCAGGCCACACGCCGAGCGCCCGGCCTAGGAAGTATCTTTTAGTGTCAGCTAAGCTTCGTACGAAGCGACGCCTTGCAACGTTTAATGCAAGTATAATGCCATCTGCTATAAGTGTTTCGAATCAACATGTTGCACCGTTTCGTAGCCTTAACGAGGCCCGCGTTATGTAAAGAATTCTGACATATTTGTCTCGTAATGGTTAACAGAGCCCAGCGCGACCGCTCATCACTGGCCGATGCGATGCCGATTGAACGTCAGCTGCGCGGAGTAGATCGCCAAACTCCAAGGAAGGCGCAAAATTCGGCAGCGGGCGTCGGTTCGAAGAAAGCCGGCGGCGCCGTCAAGCGACGACAGCCGCGACCTCAGCGAGCAGCCAGGCACGGAACGCCTTGATCTTGGCGACGTTGCGGCGGCCCTCGGGGCAGACAAGCCAGAAACCGGCGCCCGTCGAGGCGAGTTCTGCAAACGGCGCGACGAGCCGGCCGTCGGCCAGCTCTCGGGTCCACATCTGCGGGCTGAGGATGGCGATGCCCTGTCCCGCTATCGCCGCCGCGCCCTCGATCACCTGTGAATCGAGCCTTAGCCCGGCGCGCTGAGGGTCGGGCGCGAGGCCCACCGCGGCGAACCACAACGGCCACCAGTCGTCGTCGGGCGACAGTCGCGGGACCGTCAGCAGGTCGGCTGGGACGCGCATCGGGTGGCGCGAAAGAAAGCCGGGGCTTGCCATCGGCGTGACGTCGGCGGTGAACAGCGGCTCGGCGTTAAGGCCCGGGCCCGGTGCGCGTACCGACCGGATGCCGGCATCGACCTCGTCGCGGGCGAAATCGACGATCGTGTTCGACGAGTGCAGCCGCACAGCAATGTCGGGCTGGGCGAGTTGGAAGCCGCCAAGCCTTGGTGCCAGCCAATTCGAGGCAAAGGTCGTCGAGCTGCTGATGGTCAGCACTCCCGCCTCCTCCGTGCGGAGCGCGGCAAAGGCACCGTCGAGCGCGTCGAACGCGCTGCTGACCAGCGGCGCGGCGCGGCGACCGGCATCCGATAGCGTTACCCTACCCTTGGCGCGGAGAAACAGCGGCACCCCCAACCGCTCCTCCAGCGCGCGGACCTGATAGCTGACCGCCGCCTGCGTCATGCCGAGCTCGTCGGCGGCGGTGGTGAAGTTGAGGTGGCGCGCAGCCGCCTCGAACACGCGGACAGCAGCGAGAGGCGGCAAACGGCGCATCGGCAGACCATAAGCTGAGCTTATCGCCCGTGTCCAAGCTTTCGTTGGCCGATCTACCCCAGCGGAGGCAAATCGAGAGCGCGGTCGGTGGCCGCCAGCGACGGGAGACTGCCATGATCCTCGACCACCAAGCGACCCGGCTGCTCGCCGACCACAACCACGACTGGACCGCCATATTCGGTCAAGCCGTGGTCGGGCTGAGACGCTGGCTGGGCAGTCGCCGCTCCGCCGGGGCGGTTACCGCCAGCGCGACGACGTTTCCCAAGATCCAGGAGTCAGCGATGTCCCTCAATTTTAGTCACACCATCGTGCGCGCCGCCCTCGGCATTTTCGGCACGGCGATCTGCGCAGGCCTCTGCCTCGCCGCCGCGGCGGGAGCGAGCCCCATCGTCGAGAACCCGGCGCTCGCCGACACTGTCCGAGTTCAGACCGTCAGCTACGCAGACCTGGATTTGTCGACCCCTCAAGGGCGCGCCGCGCTCAATCGCTGAGTCCGAGCCGCGGCGCGCTCGGTTTGCGACATCGGCTTCTTCGGCAGTGCCGGCCGGTGGCTGAGGCTCGCCGAGCAGCGCTGCTACCACGACGCGGTCAAGCATGCCCGGCCCTACGCAGCGATGACCGCCGAGCGTTGATCCCTGCGCCGAGAGGCTTCCTTGCTGTGGTCGGTCGGTACTGGAGGCATGCAATCCAGCTCCGAGGCGCGACACGGATGACCGTACGCACAAGCTAGCAGGCTTGCTCGTACGGTCTTGCCGTTCTGCAACGTCTTCTGACTCCGGGCGATTGCTAAACGGCTGCGCTTCGTGGGGGCGTAACGTCCAAGATATAGCCGCGTCCTAAAAGGCCTTTGTAAGTTCGACGCCGATCGTTCGCGGGCGGTTCGTGTACTTGGTGGTGGGCGTCACGGCGGCGGCACTGATGTAGACATCACCAGCCTTGTCGAAGATGTTGTCGGCGAACAACGCAATGCCGACTCCATTATCGAGATTGTTGGCGGCGGCACGCAGGTTGACTATGCTGTATGCATGCTGTGTCCGGTATGTCGCCGAAGTCGGGCGCAGCTCGGTGCCGGTCTTGCCCTTGTAGCTATAGTCGCCGCGCAGGAGCCCGGTCCAGCCCGTGACCGGCAGCGCGACCGTGTACTGCGCCGACGCAGTCGCAGTGAACGCCGGGATGCGCGGGATCTTGTCACCCTTCTTGCCCGGGGCGGCGATATCCGTGCTGATCTGGTCCTCGGTCAGCTCGCGTTTCGGAAGCCAGTTGAAACCACCGCTGACGTCGAAACCCTCGGCGACACGGGCCTGAACCTCGACCTCGGCACCCTGGATTTTCGCGGCTCCAGCGTTGCCGATGAAGGCGAACGAGCCGGTCGGATCGCGGCCCGATACCTGGATGTTCTTCCAGTCGATCTGGTACAGCGCGGCGTTGAAGATCAACCGGCGATTGAACCACGTCGACTTGAAGCCGAGCTCATAGTTCCACAGCGAGTCCGACTCGTAGCCGTCGGGGATTTGGACCGCCGCCGACTGGTTGGTGCCGCCGAGGCGGAAGCCCTGCGAGGCGAGCGCGTAGATGCTGATGTCCTCGGTTGGCTTGACCGAGATCTGCCCCTTCTTGATCAGGCGGTGCTCGTCGAGCTTGCGGTCGTACGGTGCCGGCAAAGTGCTGCCGAAGGTCGGGAACTGGAACAGCGTCAGGCCGTGATCGCGCTGCTTGGCATCGTAGTAGCGCAGGCCGCCCATCACCTCGAGCCACGAGGTCAGGTCGTAGGTGCCTTCGCCGAAGACCGCGGCCTCCTTGATACTGCGGGTGTTGACCCGGGCGAACGCGCACGGGTTGCAATCCTCGATGCCGGCACCGACCGCGGTCGAGAAGCCGGTCGGCGGCGTGCTGGCGGTGATGATCTGGCCGTCGCTGTCGACCATCGGTGAATAGCTGCGGAAGCCCGACTGGCGGTCGCGGGCGAACACGCCGGCAACCCACTGGAAACGGCCGGTGCCCTTGGAGTTCAACCGCGCCTCGAACGCCTTCTGGTTAAGGTTCTGGGTCTGGTCGGTGAGTTCGGGGAACAGGTCGGCGCGGACGCATGGCTTGTTGCCCGGGCACGTCGCGCCGACCGGGCCGACCCCGAGCGAGATCACCGAGAAACTGTTGTCGCGGTAGAACTGCAGCTTGCGCTTATACAGCGAGCCGGTGACGGTGAGCTGCGCGAAGCCGAGGTCGCCGTTGGCAGTCAGCGAGTAGATCTGCTGCGTATCCGGACGCGGCGTCTCCACGTAGTTGCCGCTCTTGAACTCCCCAGTCTGAAAATATGCGAAGCTCGGGACATTGTCCTTGTAGCCGGGATTGCTGGTGTCGCCGCTCTGGTGGAACGTGTCGTACGGACTGTAGTCGCTGCTGCCGTGGGTGTTGCGCTTCTGCAGCCAGACTTCGGCGTCGACCGAGAAACTGGTGCTTGGCTCGTAACGCAGAATGCCGCGCCCGCCATAGGTGTCGTCGGAGTTGATGTTCTTCTGGCCGAGACGGGTATTGTCGATGTAGCCCCCGGTCCGGTCATAGTAGCCGACGACACGGATGCCGAGCACGTTGTCGACGAGCGGCATGTTGACCATGCCGTAGATGCTGCCGTTCGGATCGCCATGGGCGACGGCCGCGCCCGTGACCTTCGCCGAGCCACTGACCGAGTGCAGGTCGGGCTTCTTGGTGATGAAGCGGATCGCGCCGGTCTGGGAGTTCGACCCGAAGGTCGTGCTCTGCGGGCCTTTCAGCACCTCGATACGCTCCATGTCGTAGAGGTTGAGGTCGCCGATCTGCGAGCCGCTGTCGCCGCTCGAGCTCTGGATGCCCGGAATCGGGACCTCATCGTAATAGACCGCAACCTGCTCCTGCCCCGCCGACTGGACGCCGCGCAGGGTGTAGCGCTTGAGGCCGGGGCCCTGGTCGGTGAAGGTCAGGCCGGGGACGCTGTAGGCGAAGTCCTCGAACTTGGAGACGCCCATCTTCGCCAGCGTGTCTCCACTGAGCGCCGAGATCGACGCCGGAATATCCTGCAGACGCTCCTCGCCGCGCTTGCGGGCGGTGACGATGATATCGCCGCCAAGGGCATCATCAGCCGCTGCGGCGGTGACGTCAGCCGTGGCAGCGGGAGCGGCGATGCCGGCGACGGGCGACGCCAGCAGGGCCGTAGCGAGCGCGCAAAATGATGACCTTCTCGTCATGTCCGGTGTTCCCCTCTGTGCCGCGCCTCCCCGCGCCAGCATATTCAGAATCATATGTTACGTCCCTTCAGGCTTAAAGCAACAGCAAAACTTGACTGCTCGGGTCGGTGACCCGCCGTAAGGATTTATTCTGTGAACTATACGGTCGTCTCGAACGTCACGATCACGCCAGCAGCCTATGCGCCGCTGCTAGAGCGGCGATTTATCGATATCTTGGTTCCCGGATTGGGGGACTGATTACTTCGCTGTGTAGCGTCTCTTCTGCACCCCACCTGCCAGCGGCATCTTGCTTTCGTCTGCAATCTTCCCGTTCTTGATGACGAGGGCGATGTTGCTGGCGTTATCGATATTCACGCTCGGGTCGGCGTTGAGCAGCACGAGGTCGGCGAGCTTGGTCGGCTCGACCGAGCCGAGGTCATCGGCCTTCCCAAGGAAAACCGCGCCGTTGTAGGTCGCGATCTTGATTACCTCGAGCGGTGTAAGCCCGGCCTGGACCAGCAACTGCATCTCGCGGTGCGCCGCCGGTCCGCTCGACTGGTCGGTACCGAGCGCAGCGACTCCCCCGGCGGCAACGATCTTGCGGATATTCTCCTCGCAGATCGGCGTCATCAGTTTCATCCACCACGTCCACGATCGAGCCTGGTAGGCAGCGCGGGTTTCGGTCCGCAGTTTGTTGCGCTCGTCGGCCGCGAACGCCGCGACATAGTCGGGCTGGTCGAGGAACTCGGGATGTTCGGTGAGGCGGCTGTAGTTTTCGCCTATGGTCAGCGTCGTCGCGAACGGGACCTTCTTTACCGCCATCAGCTTGACGAACGCATCACTGACCGGTCCCTGGATCACCGGATGGGCGAGGGTGTCGACACCCGCGTAGATCGCCTCGATCGCGCGCCGCTCGTTGGAAACGTGAACGGTCGTGCGGATGCCGTGCATGTTGTAGTATTGGATAATGTCCTGCAGCAGCGGCAGCGGCATCAGCGTGATCATCGGCCGGCTGCCCCAGCCCTCCTCGTCGTACGTCACCTTGAGGACGTCAGGCTGTTGCTCGGCGATGTGCTTGTCGAGGAGCGCCTTGTCCTTCTCGAAGTTGGCGATACGAACCGCCATCGAGTCGCCGTGACTGCCCGGATAGGTGATCAGATTACCGGTCGCGAAGATGCGCGGCGACTGGATGCGGCCGGCGCGCTCCTCGGTGCGCTCGTAGAGGATGTTCTCGGGCTGGTTGCCGGCGTCGTAGATGCTGGTGAAGCCCTCATACAGGTAGCTGGCGAGCGCCGCCTGCGCGACCTTGCGGTCGGTCTTGTGGGTGCCGTCGGGGTTCATGCCGGGCGTGACGCCGCGCAGGTGGATGTGGATATCCATCATCCCCGGCATCAGGTATTTGCCGCGCCCGTCGATCGCCGTGCCACGGACGGCGCCCGCGACCGCGGAAGGCAGTACCGAGGCGATCCGCTCGCCGTCGACGACGACGGTCATGTCGGGCTTCGGCGGCGACCCGCGGCCGTCGATCACGGTGACATGCTCGATCGTATAGGTATCGGCGCGCGCGATGCCCGCGAGCGCCAGCGTCGCCGCCGCACCGAGTAGGAGTCTGCGCATCGCCCGGACCGTCTGCATCGCTTTTTCCTGTCGAAAGGAGGTCAGTAGGCGTCCTGCACGTCGTCGGTTTCGACGCGCGACTGCTGGATCGGGACGGCCGTGCCGCCGTCCTTGAAGACGATGCCGTCGCGCATGACGAAGGGCACGTCGAGGACCGCGCGGATGTCGTCGAGCGGGCTCGTCGCCAGCGCCACGAGGTCGGCCGCCATCCCCGGCTCGAGCCGCCCGACGCCCTTGATGCCGCCGGCCTCGGCGGCGTCCGAGGTGCCGGCGATCAGCGACTGCATCGGCGTCATGCCGGCGGTGACATACTCGACGAACTCGTTGGCGTTCTGCCCGTGCGGATAGACCCCGGCGTCGGTACCGAGGGCAATCTTGGTGCCGATCTGGTGCGCCATTTTCGCCAGCTTCTTCGGCTGGCTGCCGAGCGCGATGACCTTGGCCAGCGAGACCGGCGGCAGGTCCTTCATCGGCCCGGCGCGCACCTTCTCGGGTGTGTCGCCGACATAGTCGATCGGATAGACCGTCGGGATCAACCAGATGCCCTTGGCCTTCATTGCCTTCAGCGTCTCGGCGTCGGCCCACATGCCGTGCTCGATCGAGTCGAAGCCGGCGCGGATACAGGCGTCGATCGAGTCCTTGCCATGGGCGTGGGCGGTGACCTTACGGCCGAGCCCGTGTGCGGTTTCGGCGATGGCCTGCAGTTCGGCATCGGTGAACTGCTTGTCGGTCGGGGCGTCGGACTCGTCGAGCGTCCCGCCGCTGGCCATGACCTTGATGACATCGGCGCCGCGCTTGACCGCGGCACGGACGGCGCGCCGGCAGTCGTCGGCACCGTCGCAGACGCCGCGGCGCAGCATCGCGTTCATCACGTCCTCGCGGTAGCCGTGATTGTCGGCGTGGCCATCGGTCGGACTGATCGGATCACCGGACGCGAGGATCTTCGGCCCCGGCACCAGGCCGTCGCGGATGGCATCGCGGAGCGCGAACACGGTGTAGCCGATCGACCCCAGGTCGCGGACTGTGGTGAAGCCGGCCATCAGCGTCGTGTTGGCGTTATGCGCGCCAACCAGGCTGAAATACTCCGTCGGCTTGCGAACCGCGGCGTCGCGTATTCCGATCGAACTCAGGTGGACATGCAGGTCGATGAAGCCCGGCATGACGAACATCCGCGACAGGTCGATAACCTTGGTTGCGGCAGGCAGGCCGAGCACTGCTGGGTCGACGAAGCCCTGGCGAACCTCGCGCACCTTGCCATCGACCACCACCAGAGTCGCCTGCACCAGCGGCGGCTTGCCCGGCGTTTCAAGGAGTTGTCCGGCGTGGATGACGGCTGGCGGCGCGGCAAAAGCGGCGGACGCGAGCAGGCCGGCGATCGCTGTAAGAAAGCGTGTAACGCGCATGGCCTGTGTTCCCCTTTGTCGACACAGCGTACACAGCACCAATAATCATTCAAGCCTAAAACTTGATTATGCATATGATAATTCATGAAACTATTTGTTCATGATTATCGGTGCGTCGACCAGGTCCTCCGCGAGTATGCATTCACTCTCGAGCGACGCGCGACCCTGTGGTCAGTCTGCGAGGGGTAACAGGCGCAAAAGTCGTCGCCGCTGTTCGTCGCCATCGGTCCAGGCGATCGGGGGATCGATCCACTCGAAGAACTCGACGGTATAGCCGCCGGGATCCTGCACCTTGAACTCGATGCTCTGGCCGTCACAGCCGATATCGAGGCCCCGACCGGTGCCCGCGACCCCCGCCCGGAAGAAGCGGTCGTGCCATTTGTCGAGATCGGTGGTCTCGATGCTGATCATTGCGCCCTTGTTCGCGCCGGCAACGGGCCGCTGGCTGCCGGCACCGGCGGCGACAAGGCCGAGGTAACTGCGATCGACGACCCGAAAGACAGTCAGCCAATCGTAGTCGATGACCTTTTCGAAATCGAGATTGGCCGCGTACCAGCGCGCTGCGGCAGCGACGTCGTCGTAATAGAACAGCGTCATGACGCCGCTGAGGCGCGGAATTACGCCGCGAACGACGGTCTCGCCGACACGTGGCGGCATCTCGGGTTCACGCTCGATCGTCTCCAGCATACACCCTCCTTGTCGGCCATCCCAGCGGATGGACAGGCTGGTTGCGCGCTCATCCGACCCGTGGCGAAATTCACCGCCAACCACCGAGATTTACGAATGTCACGTAGTTGCTGCAGTGCGTCAATCGATCATCGCCTCATCGACGGTGACCAATCGTGCCATTGTCGCTGATCGCAGCCGATCCGGCGCCTGCCCTGCGGGATCAGTCGTACAGGTCGATGTTGCGCTCGATCCGCGCGAGAAGTTCGCGCAGCGTCAGGATTTCGACGGGGCTCAAGCCTTCGAAGGCGAGCTTCTGGTGCCGCATCGCGAACGGCAGGATATCGATGAAAGCGGCGACACCCTTGGCGGTCAGCCGAACCTCGATACGACGCGAATCGGCGTCGGCGATGCGTCGCACGACGAGCCCGTCCAGCTCCAGTTGATCGACGACGCGGCTAACGGTGGGCTGCTCCATCAAAGCATGCTCGGCGATCTTGCCGATCGTGAGCGTGCCGTGCGCGCGCAGAACGCTGAGCGCCCGCCATTGTGATGCGCTGATGCCGATCGCGCGCAGCCGGTTCTGCAGCCGCATGTTGAGGCGATTGGTAACACGGTACAATTGGTAGGGCAGGAACTCGGTAAGCCAGCCGTCGCCCGTCTCGAGCTCCGGGCCGCCCGGTTCCGGCATGACCTGTTTCGCCGTGGCTGCCGGCCGCCGTTTGCTCTGCAAGCCCTGCTCCGTCATCGTCCGCTCCCCTGCAAAACTTGGCCGCGCGCCCGGCGCTCGGCCGACGAGCGCGGTCGAGAACGCGAGCCGCAGTAGCAAGGTCTTGCGCCGCAATGCCCAGCGACGTGTAGATTGTTACGTCAGCGCGGGCCAGTCGCCCCCATTGGGTGCGGCAACGACATTGCGGCTCTCATCCAGGCACAAGACATGATCGGCGTAGCTCGGCATTTCTGCGAGGATATGGCGCGTTAGCCGCTCGTAGTGCTGAATGAACGCATCGATTTGCTCGGGATTCATCAGGCCTGTCGCGCCCACTCGTGATCGCTTGCGCAGGTCATCTTCCTGCTGCCCCCGCCACTGGCGCACAATCTCGAAGCTCGGCGCGGCAAGGAAAACCAGCAGGTCGATGGGAGCGAACAGCCGTTGATACGGGCCGGTAAGCGCCTCGTTGACATAGCCTCGCCATACCCCCGCGGAGTCACGCGTGGCCTCGAGCGCATTGATCGGCTTGGTCAATTCTGCAGCCTGCTGCGGGCGAGCACTGACGCACCAGCCCTCGAACAGGATCAAATCGGCGGGTGCCTCGACGACCGGCCAGGTACTTTCGGGCGCGCGATCGTCGGTTGCCTTGTCGAACTGCGGCAATCTCACTGATCCGGGACGCTGCAAGCGCTCGATCAGGCTTGTCCCGAGGTCGACGTCGTGCGTGCCGGGGACGCCGCGCACGGCGAACATCGGATGAACCTCGCGGGCCAGCAGCCGCCGCTCCGCGGCACCGAGATACAGGTCGTCGAGTGAGAGCACCACGGTTCGGCAGCCGGCCTGATTGAAACGCGCGGCAAGGACGGCCGCCAACGTCGTCTTGCCACTGCCCTGGGCGCCGCACAGACCGACAAGCTGCGGACGCTGCGGAAATCGGGCAAGCCTGCGGCGGACGAAGCTGGCGACAAGCTCTGCCGCCTCAGGCAATTTGATCACCTGTGCGATCCGACCGAAGCCGAAGCCAATGGAGCAGCATGCCGCCGTGTATGGCCAAATCTGACCGACTCCAAGTTCCAGCGACTGCCGGCGCGTCGGTCGATGCTGCCCATATCCGCCTCGCTGCCGAGGCGGATGTGGTCAGTCAGATCAGTTGCCGCAATGGCAATATGAGCGAGGATGCCCAGACCAGTAGCACAGGAACATGAACTGCGTTCAGCGAATGCCCGCGCCTGTGCCACTGTTCTGAACAGAGCTGATCTTTAGAACCCGCGCTTCAACGTGACGAACCACTGGCGCGGTGCAGCCGCCAGTAGCGTCTGGCTATCTCCGCTGAAGGTGTAGCCGTTCGAACCGATCGTCGAGACATAGCGCTTGTCGGTCAGGTTGGTGACGTTGCCCTCGATCGACACGCCGTTGATGAAGCCGTGGCCATGGATGCGGTAGCCGATGCTGGCATCGAGGGTAACCCGACCAGGCACGGACTCGTCGTTGCTGTAGGTGAAGTAGCGCTTCGACATGTAGTCGGCACCGACCCGGGCGAGGAACGTGTCGTCGTCGTAGGCGATCTCGCCCTTGAGCATGTGCTCGGGCGAGTCGACGACGAACTTGCCGCCCGTCAGCTGGACGTTGCCGTTCACGTCGACGACATTGTCCTTATATTTAGAGTGGTTGTACGCGTACGAGGCATAGAGCGAGAGCGGCTTGGCGATGCGGTAGGTGGCGCTGACTTCGGCGCCGTAGGTCCGGACCGCGCCGACGTTCGCCAGCCCGGTCGCCAGCCCCTGGGGGCCGTTGCCGATCGGGATGTTGAGCAGGCGGTTCTTGAAGTCGACGTAATATCCCGCGATCGACGCCTGGAAGCCGCCGCTGCGGATACGGCCGCCGGCCTCGTAGGTGTTCGAGCGCTCTGGCTTGAGGTTACCGCCGACGGTGTCGAAGGCGAACTGTGTCGCCGCGAACGGTCCCGAGGTCGCCGCCGAGACGAAGGCGCGCATGTTCTGGGTGAAATTGCCGAACAGTTCGGCGTGATCGGTGACGCGGAACAGCACGCCCGCCTGCGGCAGGAACCAGTCGGTCGCATCGATCTTGCCCGTGGCCAGCCCGCCGGTGTTGACGATGGGATGCGCCGAGTTGATGACCTTGTAGCCCTTCCAGCCGCCAGTCACCGTGAGCCTGTCGCCGAGATCGAGCTTGTCGGAGACGTAGTACATCATCGTCTCGGTATCGAACTTGACGTCGAACTGTGTGAAGAACGGGTCGGTGTTGAACTGCAGCGTCGGGCGCGATGGGGTCGCCTGGTTCGCAAGACCGTAGAAGCGGCGTGCCTGTCGGAACGTGTTGGACTCGTACCAGCCGCCGACATCAAGGTGGTTGGCGCCGGTGTCGTAGGACAGGCGGGCGATCGTGCCGCCGCGCCGGATGCCGTACTCGGTGGTCCGCACTGACAGCGACGAACCGCCGGGCGTCGGCTGGTAAGGCAGGTACCAGACGCCCTGGCCCTTGTTGTCGTGGTAATAGCCGGTCAGCTTGAACTCGAGCCGGTCGGTCAGGTGCGCGTCGATCGTGGCACCGGTCAGATAGTCCTTACGCAGGCCGCCGGCGTCGTAATAGACGTCGTCGACGGTCTTGTAGGGTGCCGGAAACGCAATGCCCGCAGTCGGGTACGGCAACGGCTTGCCGCCCGCCGTTGCAACCTGATTGTCGTACACCTGCGCCAACTGCTGCGCGAGCGGGAAGTTGTTGGAAATGTTGTCGTTGTTGTAGCCGAGCCGGTTGATGATATCGAGGCTGAGGTCCTGGTAATCCTGCTCGCGGCGATCGGAGAAGTTGAAGAAACCGGTGATCGAGCCGCGGTCGCCGAAATCCTGGACGAGCTTGGCGTTGACCTGGTGCTGCTTCTGCTCGCCGTAGCCCTTCCACTTGTCGGTCTTCAGATAACCGTAGCTGAGGTAGCCGCGCAGGCCGTTGCCGGTGATGTCGCCGCTGTCGACGCGGACAAAGCCGCGGTAGGTAGAGTCGCTGCCGTAGGTACCCGAACCAACGATATCGAAGGTCTCGGACGGCGCGCGCGAATGGAACTGCAGAGTGCCGCCGAGGTTGCTGGTCGAGGCGGTACCGAGCGCACCCGAACCTTGCGCGACCTCGACGCTGCCGAGGTTTTCGGAGATCAGGGCGCGGCTGATGTGCAGGCCGTTGTAGTTGCCGTAGCTCATGTCGCCGAGCGGCACGTCGTCGAGAGTGAAGCCGAGCTGGTTCTGGTTGAAGCCGCGCAGCGAGATCCGCGCCGACCATTCATAGGCACCGAAGGCATCGGCCGACTGGAAGTTGACGCCGGGCAGCTTCTCGATCGCCTTGATGGGGCTGGTGCCGGGAGTGAGCCGGGCGATGTCGTCGCTGGTCACCGACTGGACCTGGCGGCTCTGGCCGAAGCCGAGCACGACGATGTCGGCGCTGGTGTCGTCGGTCGCGGCGGCTGCGTCGCTGGCTGCGTCGGCGGCAGCCAAGTCGGCCGCCAGGGTACGGAACGGCAATACGGTGCACAGCGCGGCGCTGCCGAGCAGATAGAGATGTTTCAGCTGCATTTTCCCGGCCTTTGATTCTGCCCTGAGCTGGGCGCACCGGGGCCATGGCGGGCACACATTACGGAGTCATGACACGCGTATTGCGAGATGGTGACACGCGCGCCCGACCCGCCGTCGGAACTCTCGAAACCGCAAGAACGGCGCGCTGTGTTGCTAAGCGGAGACACGTCCTGAGGGCGGACGCGAGCGCTCCCATCGCTTCTAACCAGCGCATTCCGTCGAGGCGACGCAGCACAAACCGCTGGCCAAGGTCCGTCGGCAAATTAGTCGGCGAGCAGACGATCGGGCGCTTCGACCAGAGCACGGAACGCCTGCAGCCACCGCGCGCCGGTCGCGCCGTCGAGGGCGCGATGATCACAGGTCAGGGTGACGGTCATGAATTGCTCCTCGGCAAGCCCGCCGTCGACCAACACCGGCCGCCGCCGCCCGGCACCGACCGACAGGATCGCCGCCTGCGGTGGATTGAGGATCGAGCCGAAACTCGTCACCCCGAACATGCCGAGGTTGGATACGGTGAACGTGCCGCCGGTGTATTCGTCGGGCTGGAGCCGGAACTTGGCGGCGCGCGCGGCAAGATCGCGGAGTTCGGCAGCGATCGCGGCGACGGGCTTGGTGTCGGCGGAGCGGACGATCGGAGTCGTCAGGCCGCCCTTGACCGCGACGGCCACCGCGACGTCGGCATGGGCGTGCTGGAGCATGCCGTCGGGGGTATAGCTGACGTTGACTTCGGGGACGTCGACCAGCGCCAGCGCCGCCGCCTTGACGACCAGGTCGTTGACTGACAGCTTCGGCATATCACCGACGTTGTGCTTCGCGCGCGCCGCCATCAGCGCGTCGAGGCCGATGTCCATCGACAGCGGGAAGTGCGGGATGTCGCGGGCGCTGTCGGTCATCCGCTGGGCGATGAACTTGCGCAGGCGGTCGAGGGGTTTGACCGTGTAGCTGCCCCGCGGCAGGCCGAGGCGTTCGAGCCGCTCGGCCAGGAGTTCGGCAGCGTCTGCTTTGGGGTCGAGTTCGGAAGGGGGGTTCATCCGGCCACTAAGCGTAGCCAGCTGTCGGCGGTAAACTCAGGAAAGTGCTAGCCCGCCGCAACCATTTGGAACCGGGTTGCCGCCCCCGCCTCAGGCTTTGCCGAGAAACCGCTCGATGACGCTGCTGGCAAGGCGCGCCGGGCGCAGTGATTGCGCGTCGAGGCAGCACCAACTCGACTTGGCCTCGGCGAGGACGACCTCGCCGCGCTTGATGATGGTTTCGTAGAACGCGCGGGCGCCGTGGATCTTTTCCAGCACCACGGTCGCGATCACGTCGTCGTCGAGGAACGTCGGCTTGCGGTAGGTGATCTCGTGCTTGAGCGCGACCCACAGGTGATCGGCGACGGCCTCGGCGGGTGCGAACCGCTGCCAGTGTGCGATGACGGCGGCCTGAATCCACTTCAGGTAGCTGGCATTGTTGACATGCCCCATGAAGTCGATGTCGGCCGCTTCGATAGCGACGACGTGATCGTAGTGTGCATAGTCGGACATGACGCCACTCTGACCGGGCCTCGCGGAATGACAAGCGCGCAAATATATCCGGCGGCAGTTTGTGGCGGGTAAATAGTCGAACATCGCCTCTGCCGGCAGGCGCGGGCCACACCGTATCGACCATGCGATTGCGCTGGCTATGCGAGGGGGCGCACGGCACAGGGTTGTACGGCCATAGCCCGGGGGCGTTGCGAATGTGCTTTTCGGCCACCGCCAGCTTCATCGCCGCCGGCGGGCTCGGGATCATCGGAGTGGCGACGCTGCGCCATGTCCGCGAGCCGCGTGCCCTGCTCTTTGCCGCGGTCCCGTTGCTGTTCGCGGCGCACCAGTTTTCCGAAGGCCTGGTCTGGTTCGCCTTGGAGGGCAGGATCGGCATTTTCGCGCTCGACCATGTCGTCTTCATGTTCACGTTCTACGCGCTCGGTGTCCTGCCGTTGCTGATGCCGACGGCGGTGGCGCTGATGGAGCCGCCCGGCTGGCGGCGTCTGGTGATCCTTGGGCTGACGCTGGTCGGGGCGGTCGTCTTTGCCTTTGACATCGCCGGCGTGATCCTGTTTCCGACGCAGGCATTCATCGAACACCACTCGATCGCCTATCATAACCCGATGACCAGCGTGCTCTGGGTGTCGCTGCTCTACATCCTCGCCACGTGCGGCGCGCTGTTGTTGTCGAGCCATCGCGTCGTCAGGGTCTACGGCGTGCTGAACGTCGTCGGGCTGACGATCGTCCATCTCGTCAAAGGCTATGCCTTCGCCTCGGTGTGGTGCTTTTACGCGGCCATCCTGAGCGTCGTCATTTATCGGCAGTTCCAGACGCGAAGTATCGACATCGCGACGCCAAATGGCACGTCACAGTTCCTCAGGCCCTTCCTGCTCTCCTGGCTGCGCAAACCGCAACAGGCTGCAGCACAGCGGAGTTGAAGATGGCCAAGCCGGAAATCGCCTGAGCCGGAACCCGCTGAGCCAAAAATCGGCTGGGCACACACAGAGGATATCAACACTTCCGCGCGTAATGTTCGGCATGCCTGCCGAACCAGTGAGCGCCGCGATCGCCCTGAACCGCTTCGGCCTCGGTGCCCGCGCTGGCGAAACCCCGCCGGCTGACCCGAAAGCCTGGCTCCGCGCCCAGCAGCACCACTTCGACCCCCGCCCCACAGTTATCGCCGCTACGCCCCACAGTTCCGCGCTTGCAGCGGCGTGGCACGAGTATTCTACGCAGGTGCGAGCCGCGAGCATGAAGGCCAAGCGTGCCGCGAACGCGGGGCTTGCCCCATCCACCGCCCCGGCCGCGGTCATGCCAGTCGCATTCGCCAAGCCGGCGACACCGGGCAAGCCGCTCCAGCATGACGTTCGCCACTTCAACCGCGATAGCTACGAGGCACAGGAGCGAGCGCGACTCTTGGCGGCGCTGACCACGCCGGCGCCGTTCGCCGAGCGGCTGACATACTTCTGGGCAAACCACTTCGCGGTTTCGGCGGACAATGTCGTGATGCTCGGGCTGGCCGGCACGCTCGAGTTCGAGGCGATCAGGCCCAATGTGTTCGGTCGCTTCGGGGACCTTCTGCAGGCGGTAGAAACCCATCCGGCGATGCTGTCGTATCTCGACCAGATCCAGTCGATCGGACCCGACAGCGCCGTGCAACGCCGCGCGTCGCTGCGCCAGGCCAGGACGAAGAGCGTCGGCCTCAACGAGAATTTGGCGCGCGAGATTCTCGAGCTGCATACGCTCGGGGTCGGTAGCGGCTATTCTCAAGCAGATGTCCAGGAACTGGCACGGGCGCTGACGGGCTGGAGTGTCGGCGGCTTCCTGCCTCCGACGACCGCGATCGCAGCCGTCGACGGTGGGTTCGTTTTCCAGCCTGATTGGCATCAGCCCGGCGAGCGGGTTTTGCTCGGCAAGACCTACCGGCAGGACGGCGACGCGCAAGGACGCGCGATGCTCGCCGACCTCGCGGTGCATCCGGCGACCGCGCACCATCTCGCGACCAAGCTGGCTCGGCACTTCGCCGGCGACGTGCCGCCGCCGGCGCTGGTCGAACGGCTGGCGGCGACACACATGAAGACCGGGGGCGATCTGTCGCGGGTGTATGAGACGCTGATCGACGCGCCCGAAATCTGGTCGCGGTCGCTGGCGAAGTTCAAGACACCCTGGGAATGGCTGGTGTCGGCGCTGCGCGGCGTCGGCGTTACCGATGCACCGGATCTCAAGTTCGTGGTTGAATTGAGGGACCTTGGCCAGTCGATTTGGAAACCGCGCTCACCGGCCGGCTGGGACGATACTGCCCCGAGCTGGGCGGCCCCCGATGCGCTGCTGCGCCGGGTCGAGGTGGCGCAGCGGCTGGCGGCGACGATCGGCGACCGGCTCGACGCCCGAATGCTCGCACGCCGCCTTCTGCCCGGCACGCTGAGGCCCGAAACGAGCGCGGCGATCGCGCGCGCCGCATCACCGGCGCAAGCGCTCGCACTGTTGCTCGTCGCACCTGAGTTCATGCGGAGATGACCATGCTGAGCCGTCGCACACTTCTCGGCCGCGCCGCGCTGACCGGCATGGTCGCGTTGAGCCCGCACCTCGCTCTGGCCAACGCGCCGACCGACCGCCGCTTTGTCTTCATCATCCTGCGCGGCGCGATGGACGGGTTGTCCGTGGTGTCGCCAGTCGGGGATCCGGCGTACGCAGGCTTGCGCGGCGCACTCGCCGACCCGCAGGGCCAGTCGACCAAGCTCGACACGCTGTTCGCGCTCCACCCGGCAATGACCGCGACCGCCGCGATGTACGCCGGTCGTGAAGCGCTGTTCGTCCACGCCGTCGCCTCACCGTACCGCGAGCGCTCGCACTTCGACGCGCAGAACGTCCTCGAAACCGGCGGCACCGTCGCCTTTGCGTTCAAGGATGGCTGGCTCAACCGGTTCGGCGGAATGGTCCCGCAGGACCCTGCAATCGCCATCGCCGCCACCGTGCCATTGGCCTTGCGGGGCAAGGCGCCGGTCTCCAGCTACGCGCCGTCGGCGCTGCCCGACGCGAGCGACGACCTGCTCGCCCGGGTCGGGGCGCTGTATTCCGCCGATCCGCAGCTGCATCCGTTATGGTCGGCGGCGATGGATGCGCGAATGCTCGCCGGAGCGAACGGTCCGGGCACCATGGCCCCGGCGGCGCTGGGCAAGCTTGCCGCAAGCTTCCTGGCAAAGCCCGCCGGCCCGCGGCTGGCGACGATCGAGATCAACGGCTGGGACACCCATTCCGCTCAAGTCCGACGGCTCGGCACACAACTGAAGCAGCTCGATGACACGCTGGCGGCGCTGAAGCTCGGTCTCGGCCCGGTGTGGTCGAAGACGGTCGTCCTCGCCGCGACCGAGTTCGGGCGAACGGCCGCAGTGAACGGCACCGGCGGCACCGACCACGGCACCGGTGGACTGGCGATCGTCGCCGGCGGCGCGGTGCGCGGCGGGCGGGTGATCGCCGAGTGGCCCGGCCTCGCACCGTCGCAGCTGTACCAGAACCGCGACCTGCGACCGACGACCGACCTGCGCGCGCTGATGCTCGGACTTACGGCGGAGGCCTATGGGCTCGATCCCGAGCGGGTGTCGCGGACGGTCTTTCCGGGTAACAACGTCCGCGCCATGACCGGCCTCCTGCACAGCTAGGCCAATGGGCTGGGTCAGCCTTGGGGCACGAGCTTGTCCTGTGTCTGCGTCTCGAAGTCGCCGGCGTCGTGGCGCTCGTGAAGCTGGACCTCGGGCGGGCCGAACATGCGGTTGACCAGCCAGCCGCGCTTGACCGCGGGACGTTCGCCGATCTGCCGGGTCCAGCGGCCGAGATTGACGTAGCTGGCGGCATCGAGGAACTCCGCCGCGTCGTAGATGGTGTTCTGGATGACGGCCCCGTACCACGGCCAGATCGCGATATCGGCGATCGAGTAGGCGTCGCCTGCCATGTACTCGTTCTCCGCAAGGCGGCGGTCCAGCACGTCGAGCTGGCGCTTGGCCTCCATCGTGAAGCGGTCGATGCAATATTCGATCCGCTCGGGTGCGTAGGCGTAGAAGTGCCCGAAGCCGCCGCCAAGGTAGGGCGCGCTGCCCATCTGCCAGAACAGCCACGACAGGCACTCGGTGCGCTGCGCATGGTCCGACGGCAGGAACGCCCCGAATTTCTCCGCAAGGTAAAGCAGCATCGCCCCGGATTCGAAGATTCGGGTCGGCACCGGCGTGCTGTGATCGACCAGCGCTGGAATCTTGGAGTTGGGATTGACCGCCGTGAAGCCGCTGCCGAACTGGTCGCCGTCCATGATCCGGATCAGCCAGGCGTCGTACTCGGCCCCGGTATGCCCGAGCGCCAGCAGCTCCTCGAACATGATCGCGACCTTGACGCCGTTCGGCGTTGCCAGCGAGTACAGCTGGAAGGGGTGCTTGCCGACCGGCAGCTCCTGGTCGTGGGTCGGGCCGGCGATCGGGCGGTTGATGTTCGCGAAGCGCCCGCCGTTGGCCTTGGTCCATTCCCAAACTCGCGGCGGCGTATAGGCGGCGTCGGACATGGTCTCTCCTTGGGGATCTAATTCGTCGCCCCTCTTATTACCGGTTCTGCTCTGGCGCGACATGACTCATAGGGGTCGTCGCCCCAATCCGCCCAGCCGACGCCGATACCAGCCGATTGACCGAGGTTTCACCGCTAGGCCGCCTCGAATTGCGGCGAGCGTTGGCTCCGGTGATCGGCTCGCCTGAACCGTCCTCTCCGCAGTTCGTCGCTACTCGCAGTTGACCATTACTTAAGGCGAACAATTGGCACTAGCAGCGTGTCCCAAACTCGCGCTAGCAATGCTGGGTGGCACCATCAGTCAAGACCTCCTCACCAGGCTCGATATCCCGAAACTGGGCGAGGGGAGGCCCGACGGCATCGGTCTGGCAGGAGCGCATGCCGGTTCGCGCCGAACTTTTCGGTGTCGAACGGCTTGAAGACCATGGCCGTTCGCTCGCGGGGGCGCAGCGAATCGAGCCGGGCGCAACCCGCTCTCGCCAGTTGCTTACCCGCCTCGACGACAACGCCGATGCACTGAAGCGGACCTACCGCGAAACTGCCCATGCACTCGAACTGGACCGCCCCATCGCACCCGCGGCCGAATGGCTGATCGACAATTACCACATCGTCGAAAAGCAGATCCGCAAGATCCGCGACGACCTGCCGCCCGACTTCTACCGCCAGCTGCCCAAGCTTGCCGACGGGCCGCTGGCCACCCTGCCCCGCGTGTTCGGCATCGCCTGGGCCTATGTCGCTCACAGCGACAGCCTGTTCGAGGAAGAGCGGCTGCGGCGCTTCGTGGCGGCGTACCAGCGTGTCAATGCGCTGACCATCGGCGAGCTGTGGGCGCTGGCGATTTCGCTCCAGCTCGTCCTCGTCGAAAACCTGCGCAGGCTCGCCGACCTGGCGATCACCGACGAGCAGGACCGCACCCGCGCCGATGCGTTCGCCGACGCATTGTTCGCAGCAACCAGCGACGCGACCGCGTTGGCCAGCCTCACCACGATCGATAGCGCGCAGCCGCCGGCCTTTGTCAGCCAGCTCGCGCTGCGGCTGCGCGATGTCGACGACCGCAGCGAAATCGCGCGGCGCTGGCTCGAATCCCGGACCGTCGCGGCAGGCAGCAGCATCGCCGAGGTCGACACCGTCGCGCAGTGGGCGCTGATCGCCTCAACCGCCTCGATCCGCAACGTCATCATGGCGATGCGCGCGATCGCCGAGACCGACTGGGGCGACATGGTCGAGGCGCTCAGCCTTCCCGACCAGGTGCTGCGTGACGGCAGCAACTTTGCCAAGATGGATTTCCCGTCGCGCAATCTCTACCGCAACGCCCTCGAGGAGCTGTCGCGCGGCTCCGCCTACGCTGAAGACGAGGTCGCGGTGCGCGCGCTCGCACTGGCCAACGGGCGCGTCGGGCACAACGCCGTCGACAAGGATCCGGGGTTCTATCTGGTCGGCGCCGGCCGAGCGGAACTCGAGGACAACATCGACTATGTCCCGCCGGTCGGGACCCGTCTCGCACGCTGGCTTCGGAGCGGCGGGATCAAGGTCTATATCGCGCTGATCATGCTCGCCGCAGTGCTGCTCGTGCAGGTTCCGCTGGGCGGTCTTGCCACGGCGGCGCTGCCTTGGTGGTTCGTGATCCCGATGATCGGCGCGGCACTGATCCTGGCGATCGAGACTGCCACAGCGATCGTCAACCGGATCATGGCGACGCTGCTGCCACCGCGCATCGTCCCGGCGCTGGAACTCGACGACGGCGTCGACGCTAACCTCCAGACGCTGGTGGTCGTGCCGATCCTGATGGGTTGGAAAAACCAAGTCGCCGAAGAGATCGCCAACCTCGAAGTCCACCATCTCACGACCCGCGAAGACGCGGTCCGCTATGCCTTGCTGTCCGACTTCGGCGACGCGGCGAGCGAAACCCTGCCCGGCGAGACCGAGCGGCTCGCCAGCGCACAGGCTGCGGTCGCCGCACTGAACGCTCGCTATCCGACCGACGGCGCCCCGCGGTTCCTGTTCCTGCACCGCCGTCGCCAGTACAACCCGGCGGAAAGCTGCTGGATGGGGTGGGAGCGCAAGCGCGGCAAGCTGCACGAACTCAACCGCCTGCTGCGCGGCGCGACCGACACCTCCTATTGCACCGCCGACGGCGGTTCACCGGAGGTCCCCCAAGGGGTGCGCTACGTCATCACTCTCGACGCCGACACCCAGCTTCCGCTCGGCACCGCCCGCCGGCTGATCGGCAAGATGGCGCACCCGCTCAACCGCCCACAGTTCGACGTCGCACTGCGGCGGGTGGTTTCGGGCTATGGCATCATGCAGCCGCGCGTTGCCGTGGCACTGCCGACCGGGCGCGGCCAGTCGCGTTTCGAGGCACTGGCGGGCGGCCCGGCAGGGATCGATCCGTACGCATCGGCCGCCTCGGATCTGTACCAGGACCTGCTCGGCGAAGGCTCGTTCACCGGCAAGGGCATCTACGAGATCGACACATTCATGGCGTCGCTGGCCGGGCGCGTGCCACCGAACACCATGCTCAGCCACGACCTCTTCGAGGGGGTCTACGCGCGCGCCGGGCTGGTCTCCGACATCGAGGTCGTCGAAGATTTCCCGGTACGCTACGACGCCGCCGCGCGCCGCCAGCATCGCTGGGTTCGCGGCGACTGGCAGTTGCTGCCGTGGATCCTGACGCTGCGGCGAGCCGCGGCGGACAATCTGCCGGGCACCGGTCGCGCCAAGATGCTCGACAACCTCCGCCGTTCGCTGGTCGCCCCGGCGATCCTCGCGGCGCTGATCGGTGCCTGGTTCATGCCGCCGCTGGCCTCCGCGCGGTGGACGCTCGGCGTGCTGCTGCTGATCGCGATCCCGCCGCTGCTGCCGCTGCCTTCGCTGCTGCTGGCGCGGCGGCGGCGCGACGTGCCTCTGCGGGCGCATCTCGGGGCCACCGGCGGCGATATCCGGTCGGCATTCGGCGTCCTTGCGCTGCAGCTGGTGACCGTCGCTGACCAGGCGGTACGGATGGTCGATGCCATCGTCCGCACGCTGATCCGGCTGTTCGTCACACGCCGCCACTTGCTCGAGTGGACGACCGCGGCCAAGGCCAGTGCGTCGCCCAACCCCAGCATCTGGCAGCTTTACCGCTTCATGGGCCAGTCGGTCGTGCTAGCGCTCGTCGTGGCGGGGGTGGCGATCTTCGTACAGCCGGGTATCTCGCCGCTGGTCGTGCCACTGGCGCTGGCGTGGCTGGCGGCACCGGCGATCGCCTGGGCGGTCAGCCAGCCCCGCCCGATCGCCACCGCGCCGCCGCTCGATGCCGGCCAGCGTGCGCAGCTCGAGGATATCGCCCAGCAGACATGGCGGTTCTTCACGACACTCGTCACGGCGGAGCACAACCACCTGCCTCCCGACAACTTCCAGGAGACGCCCGAACCTGTCGTCGCCGGGCGGACCTCGCCGACCAACATCGGGCTGTACCTGCTGGTCGTCGCCACCGCGCGCAACAATGGCTGGTGCCCGCCTATCGAAGCGCTCGACCGGCTCGAAGCGACGTTTGCCACGCTCGGCCGCATGTCCCGCTTCCGCGGCCATTTCTTCAACTGGTACGACACCCGTGACCTGCGCGTGCTGGAGCCCGCCTATGTTTCGGCGGTCGACAGCGGCAACCTCGCCGGCCACCTGATCGCTCTCGCCAACCTGCTCGGGGCGTGGCGTGACCCCGACAGCATGACCCGCGCGACGCGCCTCGCGACCACGGCGCGGGCGATGGCGATGGCAATGGACTTCGCGTTCCTCGTCGACCCCGAGCGGCTGCTGCTGTCGATCGGCTGGTCGGTCGCCGACAACCGGCGCGACGAAAGCTGCTACGACCTGCTCGCCTCGGAGGCACGGCTGGCCAGCCTGTTCGCCATCGCCAAGGGCGACATCCCGGCCCGACACTGGTTCCGGCTCGGCCGCAGCGCCACGGCGGCGGGCGGTGCCTCGGTGCTGATCTCGTGGTCGGGGTCGATGTTCGAGTATCTGATGCCGTCGCTGTTGATGCGCGCGCCGGATGGCAGCCTGCTCGAAACCTCGAACCGCCTCGTCGTCCAGCGCCAGCGCGACTATGCCCGCGAGGCCGGCGTGCCGTGGGGTATCTCCGAGTCCGCCTACAACGCTCGCGACCGCGAGATGACCTACCAGTATTCCAACTTCGGCGTGCCCGGGCTGGGGTTGAAGCGCGGCCTGTCCGAGAACCTCGTGATCGCGCCCTACGCGACCGGCCTCGCGGTCATGGTCGATGCCGCCGCCGCGCTCGACAACTTCGCGGCGCTGACGGCGATCGGCGGGCGCGGCGCGATGGGGTTCTACGAAGCCCTCGATTTCACCCCTAGCCGCGTCCCCGACGGGGAGCGCTTCTCGATCGTGCGAAACTACATGGCGCACCACCAGGGCATGACCTTGCTCGCGGTCGCCAACGCCCTCGACGGCGGCAAATTGCGCGACGCGTTCCATGCGGAACCGATGATCCGCGCAACGGCGCTGCTTCTCCACGAGCGCCCGCCACGCGGGGTCGGCACCTTCAGCCCACGTGCCGAGGAAGCCGCGCTGACCGCCACCGACCGGCCACCCGAGTCTGGCGCGACCCGTGTCTATAGCCACCGGCCCGAGGGCGTGCATCCCGTCCACCTGCTGTCGAACGGGCGTTATTCGGTGCTGCTGACCAGCGCCGGCGGCGGCTACAGCCACTGGCACGGGCTCGCCATCAACCGTTGGCGCGAGGACCCGGTCGTCGCCGGGCACGGCTCGTGGCTTTACGTGACCGACCGCCAGAGCCATGAATCTTGGTCGGCGACACTTGCCCCACTCGGTGCCCAGCCGACCCAGTACACCGCAGTCTTCGCGGAGGGCCGCGCCGAGTTCCGCCGCCGCGACGGCGCATTGGCGACGACCACCGAAGTGCTGATCTCACCCGAGGACGACGCCGAAGTGCGACGCGTGTCGGTTGCCAACCGTGGCAGCCGCCCGCGCGAGATCGACCTGACGTCGTTCATCGAGCTGACCGTCGGCGCCCAGGCGACCGACCTCGGGCACCCGGCCTTTGCGCGCATGTTCATCGAGACCGAGTGCCTCGAAGGCCCGGTACTGGTCGCGCACCGGCGGCCGCGCGGGTCGGACGATCCGTCGATCTGGGTCGCGCACCTCGCGGTTATCGAGGGGGCGGTGGTCGCGCCATCGATCTGGGAGACCGACCGTAGCCGCTTCCTCGGGCGCGGCCATTCGGCGGCCAATCCCGTCGGCCTCGGGCGTGACCTCGAAGGCCATGCCGGCACGGTGCTCGATCCCGCGCTGGTCCTGCGCTGCCCGGTGCTGGTGCCGCCGGGCGAAACCGTGCGCGTCGCCTTCTGGACCATCGCCGCCGCGTCGCGCGAGGACCTGATCGACGCCATCGACCGGCACAGCGACGCCAGCGCCTTCGACCGCGCACAGGTCGGCGCCTGGACCCAGGCGCAGATCGAGCGCCGCTTCCTCAAGCTCGATCCCGGCGACGCCGCCGACTTCCAGCGGCTGGCCGGGCACATCGTCAACGCCGGTGCCGCCCATGCACCCCCGCCCGCGCTGGTGGCAGCTGCCGCCGGGCCGCAATCGGCATTGTGGGTCCACGGCATCTCGGGCGACCTCCCGATCGTCATCGTCCGCATCGACGACCCTCGCGACCTGGCCGTTGTCTCCGACCTGCTCCGCGCCTTCGAGTTTCTGCAGGCGCGCTACCTGGCGTTCGACCTCGTCATCCTGAACGAACGCAAGGCGTCGTACATCCAGGACCTGCAGACCGCGATCGAGGACGCGGTCCGTGTCGTGCGGGCCCGCCCGGCGCCCCCCGGCGTGCGGGGTGAGGTCTACACGCTGCGCTCCGACCTGATGCTCGAGCAGCAGGTGGCGACGCTGCGCGCGTTGGCGCGGGTCGAGTTCCTGGCCCAGCGCGGCACGCTCCGCCGCCAGTTGCAACGGCCGGAGGCGCTGACCGCGCCCGTCGTCGTGGTGCCCCCCCCGACCGGCCGCCCGCCGCGCGCCGGCCGCCCGCCCGATACCGCGCTGCCGCTCGAGGAGACGGTCGAGTTCTGGAACGGCTACGGCGGCTTCCACGCCGACGGCACCGAATATGCGATGATCCTGCACGACCGCCAGACGACCCCGGCACCGTGGATCAACGTCCTCGCCAACCCGGAGTTCGGCTGCCAGGTGTCGGCCGATGCGCTCGGTGCGATCTGGTCGGGGAACGCCCGCGAGAACCAGCTGACGCCGTGGTCGAACGATGCTGCCTCCGATCCGCCCGGCGACATGCTTTACCTGCGCGACCTCGATACCGGCCAGGTGTGGTCGCCGACACTGGCCCCGGCGGGCGCGGGCGGCGCGCGCATCACCCGCCATGGCTTCGGCTACAGCCGCTTTCACGCCGTCGGGCACGGCATCGAGAGCGACCTGCTGGTCCACGTCCCGCTCGATGCGCCGCTGCGGCTGGCGCGGCTGACGCTGCGCAACCGCTCGGACCGGACCCGTGGGCTGTCGGTGACCGGCTACGCCGAGTGGGTGCTGGGCGGGGCAAGGTCGAAGACCGCGTCGCACATCGTCACCGAGCGCGATGCCGAGACCGGCGCCCTGTTCGCGCGCAACCCGTTCGACCCCGAGACCGGCACCCGCATCGCCTTTGCCGATCTCGACGGTTGCCAGACCGGTTGGACCTGCGACCGAGCTGCCTTCATCGGGCGCGGCGGCAGCCTCGTCCATCCCGCGGCGCTGGCGCACGACACCCCTCTGGTCGGTTGCGCCGGGGCCGGGCACGACCCCTGCGCCGTCCTCACCACCGACGTCACCCTGGCACCGGGAGAGTCGTGCGAAATCGTCTGGACCATCGGACAGGCCGCCGACCGCGACGCGGCGCGCGTGCTGGTCCACGAGTGGCGTGCCGCCGACCTCGATGCCGAGCTGGCGCGCACCACCGCACACTGGACGTCGACGCTCGGCACCGTGGAACTGCGTACCCCCGACCGCGCCATGGACATTATGCTCAACGGCTGGCTGCTCTACCAGGTGCTCGGCTGCCGGGTCTGGGGCCGTGCCGGCTTCTACCAGGCGAGCGGCGCGTACGGTTTCCGCGACCAGTTGCAGGACGGCGGCGCGTTGCTGCTGGCGCGGCCCGACTTGGTCCGTCCCCACCTGCTGCGCGCCGCCGGGCGTCAGTTCCGCGAGGGCGACGTCCAGCATTGGTGGCTCCCTGAAAGCGGGCGCGGCGTCCGCACCCGCATCTCCGACGACCGCGGCTGGCTGGCGATTTCGGTCGCCGACTATGTCGAGAGCACCGGCGACAGCGCGATCCTCGAGACCCCGATTGCTTTCCTCGTCGGCCGGCACCTCGAACCGCACGAGCACGACGCTTTCTACCAGCCAGAAACCAGCCTCGACCGGGCCTCACTGTACACCCACTGCGCGCTCGCGCTTGACCAGTCGGTGGCGATGACTGGCGCGCTCGGCCTGCCGCTGATCGGCGGCGGCGACTGGAACGACGGCATGAACCGCGTCGGCGAGGGCGGCCAGGGCATGAGCGTCTGGCTCGGCTGGCACCTGATCCACGCGATCAACCGCTTCGCACCCTTCGCCGACGTCCGCGAGCCCGAGCGCGCCGCCCGCTGGCGCGAGCATGCCGAGAACCTGCGCGCCGCGATCGAGGCGGTCGCCTGGGACGGCGAATGGTACCGGCGTGCGACCTACGACGACGGCACCTGGCTGGGCTCGAAGGACAGCGACGAATGCCGGATCGACTCGATCGCGCAGACCTGGGCGGTGATCAGCGGTGCCGCCGACCCGGCGCGCGCCGCGCAGGCGCTGGCCTCGGTGCGCCTCCATCTCGTCGATCCGACCCAGCGTCTGGTCAAGCTGTTCACCCCGCCGTTCGACAAGACGGCGCACGACCCCGGCTACATCCGCAGCTACCCGCCGGGCCTGCGCGAAAACGGCGGCCAGTACAGCCACGCCGCGATGTGGACGATCGTCGCCGCCGCCCGGATGGGGGACGGAGACGGTGCGGTCGCCCTGTTCGACCTGCTCAACCCGATCAATCATGCCCTGACCACCGCGACCGCCGATCACTACCGGGTCGAGCCGTATGTCGTCGCAGCGGATATCTACTCGGTGGCACCGAACAACGGCCGCGGCGGCTGGACCTGGTATACGGGCGCGGCGGGCTGGATGTACCGCGCCGGCATCGAGAGCATCCTCGGGCTGAAGCGGGTCGGCGGTATGATCCACCTCAATCCGTGCCTGCCCGAAGACTGGCCGGGTATTTCGGCAACGCTCCGGCTGGGTGACGCCGTCTATGAGATCGAGATCAAGCGCGCTGCACCTGCCGCTGCAACCGTTCTCGAGATCGATGGCGTTGCTTTGGACGTCGTTTCCGGGGCGGTGACGTGGCCCTCCACGAGCGGCCGGCACGTCGTCAAGTTGTCCTACTGAGACTGCCGACGTCGAAGATGCCGGTCGTCCGTATCAGGCTTACGGATTGAAGCCGGGCTGGTTGCTGGCAACCGGACCGAGCGCCTGCGCAAAGGTCCGGCGCATCAGTTCCGACTGGGCGATGACGAAAACGGCGTGGGCGAACGGTGCCAGCGGCTGCCGGTCGCGCACCACCAGCCCGACCGCGGTGCCTTCCTCCTGCCCGGTGATCACGTGCCGGGCCAGCGACGGATTGCCGGCGATGTAGGGCGCATACGTGTCCGGCAGGATACTGGCGAGGGTCCCCATGTGCAGGATCGACAGCAGCGCGACGTAGGAGTTCGCGGTCGCTTGCGGCGTCGCCGTGGCTCCGGCCGCGGCGAGCTTGGCGTCGAGGATACGGCGATTCTGCATCGACAGCGGCAATAGGCACAGTGGTAGCGCTGCCGCCTCGGTCCAGCTTAGCGGGTCGCTGACCTTGATGTCGCGATGGGCGACGAGGATGTAGCGCTCGCGGTACAGCTCGACCTGCAGCACGTTGGGCAACGGCTCGTTGTCGAGATAAGTGATGCCGGCATCGAGCTCGTACTCCTCGAGACCGCGGTCGATCTGGCGCGAGCTCAGCGACGTAATCGAGACGCGCAGGCCCGGATGACGCTGGCTCAGCGCATGCGTGATCGGGCCGATCGATGGCAACGCCGCCGGTATCGTGCCGAGCCGCAATTCGCCCTCCAGCGGCCCGCGGTCGCCCGCTGCCGCAAGGCGCATCGCGGCAAACGCGGCGATCAGCTGCTGAGCCAGCGGCAGTACCGCCTGCCCCTCCGGCGTCAGTCCGACATAGCGGCGGTTGCGCACCACCAGTCGGTGGCCGAGCAATTGCTCGAGCGCCGCAATGCCCGCCGACAGGGTCGGCTGGCTGACGCCACATTGTGCCGCCGCCCGGGCGAAATGCTCCTCGCGGGCCAGCGCACAGAAATATTCGACGGATCGTAGCTGCATCGACCGGACCTATAGCAGGCTTGAGCGCCAGCCCAGCCTAACCCGCGCTGAGCCTTGATAGAGCAGGCCCATCGATCATGTCGCTTGTCGATTTGACCCTGGAGGGCGTCGCGCCCAGCATTACCCGGGGGAGGAGTTAAGTTTTGAAGAAGAGCGACAGGCGAAATCGTGAGGCCGGCGACCGGGAAATTGCCCGTGCCCGGGTGGCCGTCAGTGCCGAGAACGCACCACTCGATGCCGTGATTGCCCCGTTCCTCAAGGAACCGGGTGCACTGCTGCCGATCCTGCATGCCGTCCAGGCCGCCTTCGGCTACGTCGACGATGCTGCGGTGCCGGTGATCGCGGATCGTCTCAACCTGAGCCGCGCCGACGTCCACGGCGTGCTGACCTTCTATCATGATTTCCGGCGCAAGCCCGCGGGCCGCCACGTCCTCAAGCTGTGCAGTGCCGAGGCCTGCCAGTCGATGGGCGCCAACGACCTGATCGCGCAGGCCTCCGCCCGCCTTGCAACGCCGATGCATTCGACGCGAGCCGATGGCGTGGTGACGCTGGAGCCAGTCTATTGCCTCGGGCTGTGTTCCGCGGCCCCGTCGGCGATGCTCGACGGGCAGATCGTCGGCCGGCTGACGGCGGCGCGCCTCGACACGCTGATCGACGGGATCGCGGCATGATCACGGTCTATGTCCCAGGCGATGCCGTCGCGGTGGCCTGCGGAGCCGACGAGGTCGTCGCCGCCTTGCTCGCGACCGGCATCGAGCTGACCATCATCCGCAACGGCTCGCGCGGCATGCACTGGCTCGAGCCGCTAGTCGAAGTCACAACTTCCGAGGGGCGCATCGGCTACGGCCCGGTCAGCGCAGGCGATGTCGCGGGTCTTGTCGCTGCGGGCTTGTTCGAAGGTGGCGAGCACCCCCTCCGCATCGGTCGCCCCGAGCAGCACCCGTTCATCGCCTCGCAGCAGCGGATGACCTTCGCGCGCTGCGGCATCGTCGATCCGGCGAGCATGGACGATTACATCGCCCACGGCGGCGGCTTCGGGCTGGAGCGTGCCCGCGCACTCGAGCCGACCCAGCGCATCGACTTGGTCAAGGCGTCGGGCCTGCGCGGTCGCGGCGGCGCGGGCTTCCCGACCGGGATCAAGTGGGACACGGTCGCGCTGGCCGACTCACCGCGCAAGTACATCGTCTGCAACGCCGACGAAGGCGACAGCGGCACCTTCGCCGATCGCATGATCATGGAGGGCGATCCGTTCGAATTGGTCGAGGGCATGATCATCGCCGCTCTCTGCGTCGGCGCGGACTATGGCTACGTCTACATCCGCTCCGAGTATCCGCACGCCATCCGGGCGATGGAGATCGCGATCGAAGGCGCCCGCCGGCGCGGCTGGCTCGGCAGCGAGTTCGACATGGAGGTCCGCGTCGGTGCCGGCGCCTATGTCTGCGGTGAGGAGACCGCGCTGCTCGAATCGATCGAGGGCAAGCGCGGGCAGGTCCGCGCCAAGCCACCGCTGCCAGCGCATAAGGGCCTGTTCGGCATGCCCACCGTGATCAATAACGTCCTGAGCCTGACCGCCGTGCCGCACATCTTCGCCGACGGTCCCGAGGTCTATGCAGCGGTCGGCCTCGGCCGTTCGCGTGGCACGATGCCGGTCCAGCTGGCGGGCAATTGCCGCCATCCTGGCCTGTACGAGACGCCGTTCGGCATCACGCTCGGCGAGCTGGTCAACGACATCGGCGGCGGCACCGCCAGCGGTCGCCCAGTCTATGCAGTTCAGGTCGGCGGCCCTCTAGGCGCATACTTCCCACCAAAACTCTTCGACACACCCTTCGACTACGAGGCTTTCACCAAGGCCGGCGGCCTCATCGGCCACGGCGGCATCACGGTGTTCGACGACACCGTCGACATGGCCGGGATGGCGCGCTTCGCCTTCGAGTTCTGCGCCGCCGAAAGCTGCGGCAAGTGCACGCCGTGCCGGATCGGCGCGACCCGCGGTGTCGAGACGATGGACAAGATCATCGCCGGCGACCGGCCGGAGGCCAACCTCGAGCTGATCGCCGACCTCGCCGAGACGATGAAGTTCGGGTCGTTGTGCGCGCTGGGGGGCTTCACGCCCTACCCGGTGATGAGCGCGATCACCCATTTCCCCGAGCATTTCAACCGCCGCGCCCTCGCGCTGGCGGCGGAGTAAGCGACCATGAGCTTCGCCCGCGAAATCGACCTCGGAACCCCTGCCCCGCCGCTCGGCATCGCCGCCGACGTGACGCTGACCATCGACGGGCAGGACGTGACCGTGCCCGCGGGCACGTCGGTTATGCGCGCCGCGGCGACGCTCGGCACGACGATCCCGCGGCTGTGCGCGACCGACGTGCTCGGAGCGTTCGGATCGTGCCGCCTGTGCCTGGTCCAGATCGACGGCCGCGCCGGCACGCCCGCCTCGTGCACGACGCCGGTCGCCATGGGCATGAAAGTCACCACCCAGACCCCGCAGCTCAAGAAGCTGCGCAAGGGTGTCATGGAGCTTTACATCTCCGACCACCCGCTCGACTGCCTGACCTGCCCGGCGAACGGCGACTGCGAACTGCAGGACATGGCCGGCGCGGTGGGCCTGCGCGATGTCCGCTACGGCTATACCGGCGAGAACCACCTCGCCTTGGCGAAGGACGAGTCCAACCCGTATTTCACCTTCGACACCTCGAAGTGCATCGCCTGCTCGCGCTGCGTCCGCGCCTGCGACGAGGTCCAGGGCACCTTCGCGCTGACCATCGCCGGGCGCGGCTTCGGCAGCCGCGTCTCGGCATCGCAGGAGGAGCCATTCTTCGGCAGCGAGTGCGTGTCGTGCGGGGCCTGCGTCGCCGCCTGCCCGACCGCGACGCTGACCGAGAAAAAGGTCATCGAGGTCGGTACCCCCGATCGCTCGGTCATCACCACCTGCGCCTATTGCGGCGTCGGCTGCACCTTCCGCGCCGAGATGCGCGGCGAGGAACTGGTCCGCATGGTGCCCCATAAGCAGGGCAAGGCGAACCACGGCCACAGCTGCGTCAAGGGGCGGTTCGCCTGGGGCTACGCCAACCACCGCGAGCGCATCCTCAATCCGATGATCCGATCCAGCATCGATGAGCCGTGGCAGGAAGTGACCTGGGACGAGGCGATCGCCCACACCGCGTCCGAGTTCAAGCGCATCCAGGCCAAGTACGGCATGCGTTCGGTGGGTGGCATCACCTCGTCGCGCTGCACCAACGAGGAGACCTTCCTCGTGCAGAAACTGATCCGCGCGGCGTTCGGCAACAACAACGTCGATACCTGCGCCCGGGTCTGCCACTCGCCGACCGGCTACGGCCTCAAGACGACCTTCGGCACGTCCGCAGGTACGCAGGACTTCGACAGCGTCGAGTCGACGGACGTGGTCGTCATCATCGGCGCGAACCCTACCGACGGGCATCCGGTGTTCGCCTCGCGGCTGAAGCAGCGGCTGCGGCAGGGCGCCAAGCTGATCGTCATCGACCCGCGCCGCACCGACATCGTCCGCTCCGCACACATCGCGGCCGAGCATCACCTGGCGCTGCGCCCCGGCACCAACGTCGCCGTGCTGACCGCGATGGCGCACGTCATCGTCACCGAGGCGCTGGCCGACGAGGCGTTCATCCGCGAGCGTTGCGACTGGTCCGAATATGCCGACTGGGCCGAGTTCGTCGCCGATCCGCGCCATGCACCCGAAGCGACCGAGCCGATGACCGGCGTGCCTGCCGCCGACGTGCGTGCCGCAGCGCGGCTGTATGCGACCGGCGGCAACGGCGCGATCTACTACGGGCTCGGCGTCACCGAGCACAGCCAGGGCTCGACCACCGTCATGGCGATCGCCAACCTTGCGATGGTCACCGGCAACATCGGTCGCGACGGCGTCGGGGTGAACCCGCTGCGGGGCCAGAACAACGTCCAGGGCGCCTGCGACATGGGCAGTTTCCCGCACGAATTGTCGGGCTATCGCCACGTCTCCGACGACGGCGCGCGGGCGATGTTCCTCGAATTGTGGGGCGTAGAGCTCGATGGTGAGCCGGGCCTGCGCATCCCCAACATGCTCGATGCCGCGGTCGATGGCACGTTCAAGGGCCTGTACATCCAGGGCGAGGACATCCTTCAGTCCGACCCCGACACCCGCCACGTCTCGGCCGGCCTCGCGGCGATGGAGTGCGTCGTCGTGCAGGACCTGTTCCTCAACGAGACCGCGAATTACGCCCATGTCTTCCTGCCCGGGTCGACCTTCCTCGAGAAGAACGGCACCTTCACCAACGCCGAGCGCCGCATCCAGCGGGTCCGCAAGGTCATGCAACCGCGCAACGGCTTCGAGGACTGGGAGATCACCCAGAAGCTGTCGCAGGCACTCGGCTTCCCGATGAACTACGCGCATCCGTCGGAGATCATGGACGAGGTCGCGGCCGTGACGCCGACCTTCGCGGGCGTGTCGTACGATCTGCTCGACAAGCTCAACTCGGTGCAGTGGCCGTGCAACGCCGCCGCGCCCGAGGGCACCCCGGTCATGCACCTCGACGGCTTCGTGCGCGGCAAGGGCAAATTCGTCCGCACCGAATACGTTGCTACCGAGGAGCGTACCGGGCCGCGCTTCCCGCTGCTGCTGACCACCGGCCGCATCCTTAGCCAGTACAATGTCGGCGCGCAGACGCGGCGCACCGAGAACAGCCGCTGGCACGAAGAGGACATGCTGGAGATCCACCCGCACGACGCCGAGCAGCGCGGCATCGCGGCGGGCGACTGGGTCAAGGTCGCGAGCCGCGCCGGTGACACGACGCTGCGCGCCGACCTCACCGACCGGGTTGCGCCGGGCGTCGTTTATACGACCTTCCACCACCCGACGACGCAGGCCAACGTCGTGACCACCGACAACAGCGACTGGGCGACCAACTGTCCCGAGTACAAGGTCACGGCGGTGCAGGTCGGGCGCTCGAATGGACCGACCGACTGGCAGGTCGGTTATGAGGAGCGGAGCCGGTTGTCCAAGCGCATCGCCGAGCCGCTCGTGCCCGCCGAATGAGCGCCACCACGATCGACCGTCTGGTCCGCATGGCGAACCAGATCGCTGCCGAGTTCGACCACCAGCAACCGGGCAACGCCCCGGCGGCGACCTACGATCACCTGTGGCACTTCTGGGACCCGCGCATGAAAGCGCAGATCCTCGACCATGCCGCAGGTGGCGGCGACGGCCTGTCCCCGGCCGCGGCGATCGCCGTGGCCAGGCTAGCCGACGGGCGGGAACCAGTGTCACAGACCCGCGCCACCGAGTTCGGAGCCGACGCCGACGGCAATACCGAGGGAGATGCGGGCTAAGCCTGCGACACGGCTCTTCGGCTTGGGGTGCCAACGATAGCGCGCGAGCGCTGAACTAAGCTGAGCGCTCCGCGGCGATCCGTTCGAGCGTCGCGGCCACCGCCGCCTTGGCTTGGGCGAGGACCTCGCTCAAGGGCAGCGTCGCATCGATATCGACGATCGGCGCGCCATTGAAGGACAGAAGTGGGACCGCCTCGATCTTGGCCTTAAGCGACGAGTAGCGGTGGTCCGGTTTGCGCGCCGACGCGGTGGCGAGATCGACATTGAGACGGATGACGAGGTCCGGGACGGTTTTCTCCATCCACTGGTAATGGACACGCTCGCGACGGCCGAGCCAGCGCGCGATGCCGCTCTTCGGGCTGGGCGCATACAGGCCGAGGCCGTCCATCGGACCGGGCACGCCGATCTGCGGATAGCGGTCGGCGATGATCGCGATGCCGCGACGACGAACGGCCAGCATCCGGCGGAACCGGCGCACCCGGCGCATCGACAGCAGGTAGATGACGATCGCGGTGACTCCGCCCGGACCGTCGTCGTCACGCGCCTTGCTCGCCTTGGCGACGATGCGGTCGTCGGCACCCTTGCCGATCAGCGGCACGCGCGCGATGGCACGGCCGAGGTTGCCAGATTGCTTCCCGAGGTGCCGGATCTCCGCTGGCCGCTGCTCGCCCAGCCACTCCACCAGCGCGGCGCAGACGGTCGACTTGCCCGAGCCGTCGGACCCCACGACGGCGATCAGCGGGGCAAGGTCGGGGTCGCGCATTACCGCCGGGCTTTAATGGCCCGCTGCGGATCGCACAACCGAACTGCCGGCGCATCACGCCCTGATGACCGGGCGACCGAAACCGGGCTATGGCGTCCGGCAATGGCACGACAGTCACGCTCATGAGGAAGTGGTTCGCAGACGGGGTCTTCCGCGCCGTTCTGCGCAACGCCGGCTATCTCGGGTCGACCAAGCTGATCGGCGCGGGGCTGGGGCTGATTGCGCTCGCCAGCGCCGGACGCGGGCTCGGGCCGGAGCTGTTCGGCGTGTTGATGATCGTCCACACCTATGCCACCGGCACCGGTTCGCTGGTCAAGTTCCAAAGCTGGCAGCTGATCCTGCGATACGGGGCACCGGCGATGCGTCAGGGCGACACGGCGCGGGCCGAGGACGCCATCCGCTTCGCCTTCGGCCTCGACATCGTCAGCGGCCTGGTCGGCATGGTGCTGGCGATGGCGGCGTTGCCGTTCCTCGCCAGCATCTTCCAGATCCCGGCCGCCTATTTCGGCATCGCCTTCTTCTACTGCACGCTGGTACCGACGATGTCGGCGGCGACCCCGACCGGGGTCCTGCGCCTGCTCGACCGCTTCGACCTGCTCGCCGCGCAGCAACTCGCGACCCCGATCCTGCGCGCTGTCGGCGCTGGCTCGGCATACTTGGCAGGCACGGGTTTCGTCGGCTTCGTCGCCGCCTGGTACATCGCCGATCTCGCCGGCGATTTGACCTTGTGGTGGATGGCGGTCCGCGAATTGCGCCGCCGCGACATGCTCGGCGCACTGCGTCCGGGGCTGCGTCGCACCGCGCGTCGCCTGCCCGATTCCTGGAGCTTCGCCTGGACGACGAACATCGCGATCTCGCTCGATGCATCGTGGGGTCAGCTCAGCAATCTTGTCGTCGCGGGCATCCTCGGACCGGTCGCGGCGGGTCTGTACAAGATCGCCAACACCCTGATCGACACCGCGGGCAAGCCGGCCAACCTGCTGACCAAGGGCTTTTATCCCGAGATCATGCGTCTCGATCCGGCGACCAAGCAACCCTGGCAGCTGGCGCTGCGAACCGGAATGTTCGCCGGCCTGGTCGGCGTCGCCGTCGTCGCGGTCGTGGTCCTCGGCGGCAAGCCCGTAATCGCCTTCGCGTTCGGCAGCCGCTATCTTCCTGCCTACGGCTTGCTCAGCGCGATGGTCGTCGCACTGGTCGTCGCGATGGCGAGCTTCCCGCTGGAGTCCCTGCTCTACATGGTCGGCCGCCAGCGGGCCGCGCTGGTCGCGCAGGCGGCCGGGACGGCCCTGTATCTCGCGACACTGTCGGTGCTGAGCTATCGCTACGGCCTGCCGGGAGCCGGGGCGGCCTTCATTGTCGGTACAGTCGCGTTGGCGGTTTTCCGGCTTCTACCGGTCCTCACCAGCTACCGGAGCCGCGAAAACTACGGTTGGCCGGTCGGGAGAGCCGTCCCCTCGCCAGCCGCCTGATCGAACGGCCACCCGACACAACGAGAGCTGCTTGATGAGTTCGAACGAAAGACCACTGGCCTCGTGGCGCACCCGCCCGCCCTTCACGACCGGGCAGTGCGCGGCGCTATTCGACCGGGTGCTCGTCAATGACGATATCGACCTGTCGGTCGACACGATGCCCGTGGTTCACTTCGACTACACGCAAGACCAGCTGATCGAGTGCTTCCGGATCTGCCACCAGGTCTGGGCGACGGGTGTCGACCGTGTGGCCTTCGACCGAACCATCGCGCATCTGTTTGCGGAGCGGCATCTGGACCGCGACGAGCAGCTTGCGTTCAAGTACGCGCGGGCGAAATTCAAGCAGCTGCGCTTCGCCTTCGCCAACGCCGACGCGCGTCACCGCTATCCCCGGCGCTTCAACTTCATCACCGCGGTGATGGGCCACCTCCAGGATGATTTCAAAAACAACCGCCGGGCCGCGATCGGCTACCGCGCCTTGTTGGTCAGGCTGCTGCTGACCCGGCCGGCCTACGCCGCGCTGGAGCATGAATTCGACGGACTGCAGCCCACCACCGTCGCGGATTTTCGGCGTTATGTCGTTGGGGAGATGGAGACTGTCCGGTCACGGCTGGCGCTTTCGCACACAGCCGGTCGCGACTTCCACGACATCCGCAAGATCATCAGTCGCCAGGCTTCGCTCTACGTCGGCCTCGCGACGCTTTACCCGTCGGCCTACCACGACGATGTCTTCGCATACCTGAGCGTCATCAACGGCTTGATGGGTCGCTATCATGATGAGCTGATCGTCCGGCGCCACAGCGGCCTCCAGGATTATGCCACCGAGGAGTTCGCCTTCCCCGCCGAGATTCGGCGACGGCTCGACGTCCTGACGGCGCATTACCCGCGTCCCGATTAGTCTCGGCAACCCAAAAACGCGATCCGCAAAGACCCCTGGTCCTGAACCCGCATGCGTCATAATGACGCAATATGCATTTTTCTTTGCAGATTTGTGACAATTTAGCGTCGACGTCCTATCTCGGCTTCCTTGAAGGAGCGCGATGATCGGACACTCAATAGCTGGCCGAGGGAGCGCAGCCACCGGCTTCAATCCGCGTCTCGGCGGCCTGGCTGCCCTCGGTTTTGCAATACTGGCCCTGCTGCTGTTCAAGACCCAGAGCGACCATCTGCTGCTCGAAGGCTCTTCCGGAATCGCGGCACTCGTCCTTGGCTTTGCGTCGATCAACGAGTTCCTTCGCGACGATGCGGTTGAAAACCTGGCCCCCCTGATCGCGATCGTCGGCTGCGACGGCGCGGGCAAGAGCACCTTGTCGAGTGACGTCACGGGCTGGCTAGGGACCGATCACGCCGTCGCGTTATGCTACCTTGGCCTCGGCTCGGGGGAGATGGGCGAGCGGATCAAGCGCTGGCCACTGGTCGGACCGGCAATCGAAGCGAAGCTTGCGAAGAAGGCGACGCAGACCCGGACGGCCGGGAAGAAAATTCCCGGTGTCGTGACCGCGCTGGTCGTGTTCGGCTTCTCGCTGGCAAGGCGTCGCCGTTTCCGCAGGGTGCTGGCGCTGCGGCGGCGCGGCGTGATCGTCGTCACCGACCGTTACCCGCAGACCGAAGTGATGGGGTTCTACGACGGCCCCGGACTGTCCGCCGCGCGTGCCGGCGGCTGGTTCGTCGCCTGGCTCGCGAGCCGCGAGCGCCGGATGTACGACCTGATGGTCGACTACCGCCCCGACCTCGTGATCAGGCTCAACATCGATGCCGCCACCGCCTATCGCCGGAAACCCGACCACAAGCTCAACTCGCTGATAGCAAAGGTCGCGGTGACGCCGCGCCTTCGTTTCAACGGGGCACGGATCGTCGACCTCGATTCGACGCTGCCCTACCAGGAACTGTCGACGAGGGCGCGAAGGCTGATCCGCGAAGCGATCGACGCCTAGTCGTAACTCGGCGAGGGCCTGACGCCGCCTCTCAGTTAATATTGAGAATAGTTATCACTCGTGTTATCGGCTTCGCTACCGGCGGGTCGATGCACATCGCGACACCTGCCGCTTGAACCAAGGGGGTGGCTGGTCATCGTGTCTTCGGCTGTGACGAAATGGGTCCGGATCGGCATTGCGGGACCCGGTGCGGTGTTCGTTGCCCTGGTGGTCATGGCGGGGATGGCGTTGTGGCTGCCCGGCGGCGCTGCTGGCATCGATAACCTCGTGCTGCCGCTGCTGCTGGTGCCGCTGATCTGGGCGGCGCTGTTCTTCCATGCCTGCCTCGACCCTCGCATCGGCCGCGTCGCACTGGTCGCGTTCGGCCTGTTCGCAGTCCATGCCGCGCTGATCGCGGACAAGTTTCTCGACCGCCCGGTCGCCGCCGTGAAGCCGCTTTCATGATCCACCTGCCCAAGCACGAGACCAAGCTTCTCGTCGCCATCCACGGCTGGTCTGGGATCGTGCTCGGCCTGCTGCTGTATGCGGTGGTGCTGACCGGCATGACGGCGGTGTTCGCCGACGAGATCGGCATTTGGTCCGCCGGACGCGTCGAGACGCGCTCAGCGTTCGAGGGACCGATCGACCGGTCCGTCCGCGAGCTTACTGCCCGCACGCCCGCGAAATACCGCGCCGACATCAACCTGTTCGAGGTCGGCGACCACGGCCTCGGGGCCTACTTTCATCACGACGAGGTCGCGCCGGGTGGCCAGCCGACCAGCCGCGGCATCTATTACCAGCTCGACCGCGCCGGCCGGATCGTCAGCCAGCGCGAAGGCACCGGCGAAGATGTCTTTGGTCCCCGCAACGACGATGCGCTGAGCAGCTTCCTGGTCGACACGCATGTCCGACTGCGCCTGCCCGACCCCTGGGGGCTGCTGCTGACCGGCATCCTCGGGCTGACCATGCTGGTCGCGGCGATCTCCGGCCTGCTGATCCATCGCCATCTGTTCAAGGACGTCTTCACGCTGCGGCGCAACGTCAGCCCAGTGCTGGCCAATCGCGACCGTCACAGCGTCGCCGGAACCTGGAGCCTGCCATTCGCCTTCGTCCTGGCGTTTACGGGCAGCTTCTTTTCGTTCTTCGGCACCATCGGCGTGCCGATCGTCGCGATGGCGGCGTTCGGCGGCGACCAGCAAGCCCTGAGCGAAGCGGTGTTCGGCAATCCCGCAAAGACCAACACAACGCCTAGTCCACTCGGCAACCTCGACCGCCTCACCAGCGACGCGACGCGCCGCACCGGTGAAGCCCCGAATTTCATGACGATCGAGAACTTCGGTCGCGCCGACGCCGCCGTGACCACCTTTCACCCGGCCCGACCGGGCGACCTCGCGCCGATGACCCTCGCGTATTCGGGCGCCACCGCGAACTTCGACCGCATCAAGCCGCTGATCGGCACCCGGCCGTCGATGGGCGGGACCGCGGCCGGCATCATGGGGCCCGTGCACTTCGGCAATTTCGCTGGAGTGTTGTCGAAGGCCATGTGGTTCGGCCTCGGTTTTGCGATGTGTTACGTCACGTTCACCGGCCTCAGGCTGTGGCTGGTACGCCGCCGCGAGCGCCAGCGTTCGCTCGACTGGCTCGAGCGCGCGGTCACCGTTGTCGGCTTCGGCCTCCCCTTCGGACTGGCAGCGGCAGCGGTCGGTTTCCTGCTGGCGATGCCGCAGGGTTCGGCGGTCTACTGGACGCCGGCGGCCTTCCTGATCGCGGCGGGCCTGGCAGTCGCCGGCGGCTTCGTGGCACGTTCGAATACACAGCTCGACCGGCTGCTCAAGGCGGTCACCGGCGCGACCTTGCTCGCGTTGCCGGTGGTCCGGCTCGCGACCGGCGGTCCGGGCTGGTCCGACACCTTTGATGCCGGCCAGCCGGTCATCATCGCGGTCGACATTGCGCTGGCGGCCGCGGGCGGAGGGATGCTGTGGTTGCTGGTCCGCGACCCGCAGGACCGGCCGTCGAACATTGTCGCCTTGCAGCCCGCCGAATGATCCCCGCCCCGCTCGCCGCCATCGCCGTCTCGGCGATCCTGATAATCAGCCTTTGCCGGAGCGATCCGAAGCGGCGGCGCGCCGCCGGGAATCGGATCGCCGCGCGGGGCACCCCATTGCGCTGGCTGCTCGCCGCGCTCATCTGCCTCCCGGGTGCTTATTTTATCGCGGTCGGCGATGCCGCTGGCTTCCTGATCTGGCTCGGTGGCTGCGGCCTCATCGGCTGGTTGATCGTGCTCGCGTTCGGCGCATTATCTTCAGGACGCCGCGCGGCTTTCACGACGCCGCCCGTTCATCCCCGATAGTCGGGCGTTTCGACGTCGAGGATCGCCTTGACCTCCGCGAGATGGTCGACCGCCAACTGCCCGTAGCTGCGCCAATCGACCTCGGTCCGCTGCGCCACCGCATCGGGCAGGATGCGCAACGCGCGACCGGTGGCGTAGCAGGTCAACAACGTCTCGGCGGCACGCTCGAAATAATACAGCTCGTCGAACGCGTCCGCCACCGTCGGCCCGACGACGAGGACGCCGTGATTGGCCATCAGCAGGACCGTCTTGCCGCCGCCGAGTAGCCCGGCGACGCGGTCACCCTCGGCGTTCGACAGCGCCATGCCCCCGAACGCGTCGTCGATCGCCATCCGGCCAGTGAAACGCGCGGTGTTCATGTCGATCGCCGGCATCGACGGGTCGGCGAGGCAGGCGAGCGCGGTCGCGTACTTCGAATGGAGGTGCATTATACAGCGCGCCTGCGGGAGTAATGCGTGCAGCCGCGAATGCAGGTGCCAGGCGGTCGGGTCGGGAGCGTCGGGCCGGTCCATCGTCGCCGCGTCGTTCGCGTCGAGCAGCAGCAGGTCGCTCGCCCGGACGCGGGCGAAATGGCGACCGCGCGGATTGACCAGGAAGCGCGCGCCGTCGTCCGACACCGCGATAGACAGGTGGTTGGCGACGGACTCGTGCATGCCGAGCCGCGCGAACCAGCGAAACGCGGCGGCGAGGTCGACCCGCGCCTGTTGATGATCGAACCCGGTCATCGCTGCGCACTCTCCCACTTCGGGTGAATCCAGACTGGCACGTCCTCGCGCTGCAATGGTACCCGGCCCCGGATGATGTCGCTCGCCTTCTCGGCGATCATGACCGTCGGGGCGTTGGTATTGCCGCTGACAATCGCGGGCATGATCGAGGCATCGACGACGCGCAAGCCTTCAAGGCCGTGGACGCGCAAGGTCCCGTCGACGACCGAGCCGAGCGCGTCGCGGCCCATTCGGCAGGTACCGACCGGGTGATAGCAGGTCTCCACCGCGTCGTTCAGCCAGGCGTCGATGGCGTCGTCGCTGGCGACTTCCGGGCCGGGAAAGATCTCCGCGCCGCGAAACCGGTCGAGCGCCGGCTGCGCAAGGATTTCGCGGGTCAGCCGCACCGACTGGCGCAGGTCGGCCCGGTCCTGCGGATCGGCGAGATAGTTGAACAGGATCGAAGGCGGCGTCGTGGGATCAGCGCTGGTGATCCGTACCCGGCCAAGGCTGCGCGGTCGCATCAGGTCGATATGGACCTGGAAGCTGTGGCCGCCGACATCGTCGACCGTGCCGGGCTGGATCGCGATCGGCATGAAGGTCAGCTGGAGGTCGGGATGCTCGATCCCGGCGCGGCTGCGCAGGAAGCCGCCCGCCTCGAAGTGGTTGGAGCCAGCGGGGCCGTCCAGCCGCGCGAACCAGCGCAGGCCGGTGGCAACCTTGCGCAGGCCGCGATTGATCCCGAACAGCGAGCTCGCGTCGCGGCAGCGGTGCTGGATGACGATATCGGGATGATCGTTGAGGTTGGCACCGACCGCAGGCAGCGCGTGGGTGAGCGGGATGCCGACGCTGGCGAGATGCTCTGGATCGCCGATGCCCGACAGTTGCAGAAGCTGCGGCGAATTGATCGCGCCCGCCGCGACGATGACCTCGCGGGTCGCCCGGATTTCGCTCGTGGTGCCGCCAACCGCAACGACGACCCCGGCGGCGCGGCCCTGGTCAACGACGATGCGGTGAACGAGCGCGCCGGTCCGGACGACGAGGTTGGAACGCGACCGAGCCGGGTAGAGGTACGCCTTCGCGACGCTCCAGCGGCGGCCGTTGCGCGTGGTGCGGTCGATGCGGCCGAAACCCTCCTGCTGCGCGCCGTTGACGTCGGGCGACAGCGGATAGCCGGCCTCCGCCGCCGCCCGGACGAAGGCGGCGGCAAGCGGCGTGGCCGCGATCTCGGGCGCGTGCACTGCCAGCGGCCCGTCGCCGCCATGATAGGCATCGCCGCCGAGCAGGTGCCCCTCGGCGCGCTTGAAGTAGGGCAGGATGTCGGCGTAGCTCCAGCCCGCGAGGCCCGCTTGTGCCCAGCCGTCGTAGTCGCGCGCGTGGCCGCGGATATAGACCATGCCGTTGATCGACGACGAGCCGCCGAGCACCCGCCCGCGCGGATGCGCCAGCCGCCGCCCGCCCAGATGCGGTTCGGGATCGGAGACATAGGCCCAGTTGAAGCGGTCGGACGACAGCAGCGAGCCGACCGCCGCTGGCATGTCGATGCGCCAGCTGCGGTCCGGCGGCCCCGCCTCGAGCAACAGCACGCGCACCGCCTGATCCTCGGTCAGCCGCGCGGCGAGGACGCACCCCGCCGACCCGGCCCCGACGATCACATAGTCGTAGGCCTCAGCGGTTGACGGCATCGTGACACAATCTGTGGAAATGACGGACGAGCTTTTCGCTGCGGTTGTCGAGGCCGTCGCCGATCATGTAGACGCCGTGGTCGAAGCCTATCGAGCGCAGGCCCTTCTGGTTCGAGACGTTGAGGCGGATGTCCTCTGGACCCAGATCCTCGTTCATCCAGCGGATGCAGGCCTTGCTGACCTCCGGCAGGATACGCCCCTCGACCCCGTAATAGCCGAAGCGCAGCGACGAGGTCTCGGGGCCGGTCGGGTTCATGATGAAGGTGCCGACGACGTCCGCATAGGGGAAGGCGTAGATCGTCGTGTTCGGCCACAGCCCGATGTTGAAGAACGCGTCGGTCTGCCAGGTCGCGCTCGCCAGCGGCACGCCATAGGCCTCGGTCGTGTCCGGCTTCGGCGGCCCGATATAGGTCCACCAGTCGCCGTGTTCCTGCAGGTCGTAGCCGGCGAAATCGATCAAATCGACCAGCGTCTTATGGTGCGGTCCCGAGTAATCGAAGTGATAGCCCTCGATCGAATTCTCCTGGATGACCTTCCAGTTGGCGGGCACGGGGACGTCGACCTCCTCGATCAGCACCAGCCGGTCGAGGTCGGGGATGAAGCGGCGGATGATCGCCTCCGCGGTCGGTGCGGTCTCGGCGAGCGGGAGGGCGTCAGCATCGAGATTGACGAACACGAAGGACGCGAAGACCTCGACACGCACCGGCTTGAGCCCGAACTTGGCCTTGTCGAAGCCGGGAACGCAGGCGCTGCGGGGCGCACCGCGCAAGGCTCCGTCGAGTTCATAGGTCCAGGCGTGATAGCCGCAGACGGTCGCCGGGGACGTGCCGCGACGCGCCTCGACGAGCCGGTTGCCGCGGTGCTGGCAGACGTTGTGGAAGGCGCGGATCGTACCGTCCTTGCCGGCTTGCACGAGCACGCTCTGGTCGAAGATGTCGTGGGTGACGAACGCGCCGGGGGTGTGCAGCTCGTTGACGTGCGCCACCAGGTGCCACGACTTGAAGAAGATCTCCGTGCGCTCGCGCCGGTAGATGTCCTCGTCGTAGAAATAGCGCGACGGCAGCGCGAAACCGGCCTGCTGGTCGGCCTCGGTCCATAGGGCGTCGGTGTCCATCGGCGTGTCTCGCATGATCGGCTGCCGCCAACCCTAGCGAACCAGTCCCGCATGACTTGCCGGAAAACGTCACCGTGGTGTCGAAATCGTTACAGGCGCGCCCGCAGTCGGCGTTACCCTCCGCGTCGTGCACAAGCTCGCTTTCCTGCTGATGCCCGAATTCTCGCACCTCGGCCTCGCCGCGGCGATCGAGCCGTTGTTCCTCGCCAACTGGCTGGAGCAGCGAACCTTGTTCGAATGGACGATCGTGTCGCGCGACGGCCAGCCGGTCCGCGCCAGCAACGGCGTGCTCGCGCCCGTCGACGGTGACCTCGCCAGCGCCGCGGGCAGCGCGACGGTGTTCGTACTGGCGAGCTTCGATCCGCACCACGTCGTCCGCGACGCGGCGGTCCTCGCCTGGCTGCGCCGCACGGCGCGCGCCGGGGCCGAAGTCGGCGGCATCGAGAATGGCAGCCTGGTGCTGGCAGAGGCAGGACTGCTCGACGGCCTGGAGGCGGCGATCCACTGGGACAACCGCGTCGGCTTCGAGGAACGCTACCCCAAGGTCCGCGCCGTCGACCAGTTGTTCGCGCGCAGTGGGCGGCGGCTGAGCTGCGCCGGGGCGGCGGCGATCCTCGACCTGATGGTGGCGTGGATCGGCTGGCAGGGCCTGCCCGAACTCGCAGGTGAGGTCGCCGACCATCTGCTGCTCGGTCGCGCGCGCGACGCCGCCAGCCCGCAACGCCCGGCGCGCGCGGCGCGGCTCGCGGTCGCCGATGCCCGGGTCGCGGCGGCGCAGGCGATCATGCGCGACCATCTCGAGGAGCCGCTACCGTGCCACGCGATCGCGGCCCATGTCGGGCTGTCGCTGCGCCAGATCGAGCGGCGCTTCGACCGCGAGCTCGGGCGCTCGGTAGTAGCCGAGTACCTGCTGCTGCGGCTGGCGCGCGCCCACCAGCTCCTCCAGCAGACCGAGGCCAGCGTCACCGACATCTCGATCGCCTGCGGGTTCGCCTCGCCGGCGTATTTCTCGCGTCTCTATCGGCGGACCTTCGGCTGTTCGCCGAGTACAGACCGGCGCCAGTCGACGACCGCTCCGGTGTTTCGATACGCCGCCGTGGCACGGTAAGCACAACTCGCGGGTAAGTTTTCGCAGCGCAGCATGTCTGTCGGATTGTCACCGAAGATGTCGCAAATGTGCAGGACGACATTGGCGAAAGCTGCAACCTTTCGATCAAGGGGGCCTCAACATGGTCAAGTTAAATCGCTCGATCCGTTGCGGGGCAGCCGTATGGCTCGGCGTGCTGGCCGCCTGTCCCGTCCCGCTCGTGGCGCAGGTCACGGCGGCAGCGGCGGAAGCCGATACCGGCGATATCGTCATTACCGCCCAGCGCCGCGAGCAGCGGCTGCAGGACGTCGGCATCGCGGTCACCGCGCTGACCAGCGAGAGCCTCAAGGACTTCAACATCACGTCCGCGAGCGACATCACGCGAGCGATCCCGACGCTCAAGATGAATGCCTATTCGTCCGCGCAGGTGGTCTACAACATTCGCGGCGTCAGCCAGAACGACTACGGCGACCAGCAGGAACCGCCGGTCGCGGTCTATCAGGACGACAGCTATTCGAGCTCGATCAACCTCGCCAGCTTCCCGGTCTTCGACCTGGCGCGGGTCGAGGTGCTGCGCGGGCCGCAGGGCACATTGTTCGGGCGTAATGCGACGGGCGGTGCAGTGCAGTTCATCTCCAACCAGCCGAGCAAGGATTTCGGGGGCTATGCGACGGTGACCGTCGGGCGCTACGGCCAGATTGTCACCGAGGCGGCGGTCACCGGCCCGCTCGCCGACAATCTGCAGGTCCGCCTGGCGGGCATCCGCGACCGCGACAAGGGCTATATCGACAACATCAACCCGGGCTTCAAGAACGTCGGCGCGAACAACCATTATGCCCTGCGCGGCATCATCGCCTGGCAGCCGACGTCGGACATCAAGACCAGCCTGACGCTGCGCTACCTGCGCGCGCCGAAGGAGCGGCAGGCGGGCATGTACCCGCTGATCGCGGCTTGCCCGAACGCCAACTTCCAAGGCGAGGTCCTCGGCCCCAACGAAAGCTGCGCCTACTGGGGCACCGGCCCGGGCGAGACCGGTTCAGGCTACCGCAACGACGCGATCGACCCGACGCGCGGTGGTTCGGTGTACAAGACCGCAGCGACCGCGCCGAGCTATGTCGACCGCCGCAACTTCGGCGCGACGCTGAAGATCGAGGCCAATCTGACCGACCGGATCTCATTGATCTCGATCACCGACTACCAGCACGGCAAGAAGTTCTACACCGAGGACGCCGACGCCTCGCCGCTGGCGGGGATCTACTTCTACCAGGGCTCCAAGATCGACCAGGGCTCGCAGGAGATCCGCCTGAACGCCGACCTCGGCAGGAACCAGCTTACCCTCGGTGCCTTCGGCATGCTGATCAACGGCGACTATTTCGGGAAATATTCGGACCCGTTCTACGGCTACGACCCGCGCGCCGACTTCTCGCAGAAGACGCGCTCCTTCGCCGTCTTTGCGCAGGACGAGTTCGCGATCACCGACCAGTTCAAACTGATCGGCGGCATCCGCTATTGGCATGACAAGAAGAAGGGCCGCTACTTCGCGTCCGAGCCGTCGACCGGCGTGTCGATCATCTTCAACCCCGATCAGGTCGGCTATGGCTCGTTCGGCGTGCTCCAGCCGACCACGGGCATTATCACCACTACCGCCGACGCGACACCGACCTACGACGGCCTGACTTGGCGCGCTGAAGCCGACTACAAGCCGACGGACAACATCCTGCTGTACCTGAGCTATAACCGCGGTTCGAAGTCCGGCGGTTTCACCTTCGGCACCGGCACGCCCTTCCCGGGCTCCGAAGTCGCGACGCTGAACGGCATTCCGTACAAGCCCGAGAAGCTCGACTCCTACGAGGCGGGCGCGAAGATGACGCTGGCGCCCGGGACGACGCTGAACGTCGCGGCCTTCTACTACCACTACAAGGACTACCAGGCGTTCGCGCAGTACGCGACGGTGCAGACGGTGGTGAACAAGCAGGCGCGGTCGAAGGGCCTTGAGGCCGAATTCGCGACCCGGCCGGTCAAGGGCCTGACGCTGCAGCTGAGTGCGCAGTTCCTCGATACCAAGGTCAAGGACATCACGCTCCCCGACCTCGTCACCGTGGTCAGCCACGACCTGCCGCAGGCCCCCGGCTTCTCCGGCAACGCGCTGGTCCGCTACGAATTCGCGGTCGCGGGCGGCACTGCCTCGGTGCAGGTCGACGCGCAGCATTCTGGCAAGTTCTGCTTCACCGTGCTGTGCGCCCCCGTCGAGCGCGAAGGCAGCTACAACGTCGTCAACGCGCGCATCGGCTATGCGACCGAGCGCTGGGAAGTCGCGGCCTTCCTCAACAACGTCTTCTCGGAGCAATACCGGGTCTACGGCTACGACAGCTCGCTGTTCGCCGGCAACGCCAGCGGCGTCTATGCCAAGCCGCGGGTCTGGGGCCTGACCGGGACTGTGCGCTTCGGCAGCTGACGCTTACGATCCGGAAGCGCCTGTGGCGTCCGGAAAGCGCTTTTTATCGCGCGGCCTGGGCGCATCGGGGACGGGCATGTCCGACCAGCCGCCGCCGAGCGCCTTGTAGAGCGAGACCGTGTCGCGGCGCAGGGCACCGTCGCTTTGCGCCAGCGTGTCGCGCGTTTGAAGCAACGCTTGCTGGGCGTCGAGGACCGCGGTCAGGTTCTCGAGGCCGGAGACATAGCGCGCCTGCACGGCGTGGACGGACCGCTCGGCATCGACGACGCCCGCCGTGAGCACCGCGACGCGCTGCTGCTCGGTGGCAATCCGGACCAGCGCATCGTCGACGTCGCGCAGCGCCGCGAGCACGGTCCGCTGATAATCGAGATAGGCTTGGGTCGCGGCCTCGCGCCGGGCGCGGACGGTCGCCTTGCGGCGGCCCCAGTCGAGGAGCGGAAAGCTGAGCGCCGCGCCGCCGGTGATCTGGATCGAGTCCGCGGTAAACAGCTTCGACAGCGACGACGACAGCAGCTCCGCCGCGCCGGTTAGCGACAGCTTCGGATAGAGATCGGCCACCGCGACCCCGATATCCGCGGTAGCGCCGGCAAGATTGCGTTCGGCGGCGCGGATGTCGGGACGGCGGCGCAGCAGTTCGGAGGGCAGGCCGGGCGGAATAACCGGGGGTACCGGCGGGTCGACGCGGCGTTGCGACAGCTCGGCGGTCAGCGTGTCAGGCGCCTTGGCGAGCAGTACGCTCAGCGCGTGCATCTGGACGTGTTCCTCGGTGAGGATCTGCGGCAGCGTCGCCTGCGCGGCCGCAAGCTGCGTGCGCTGCTGGAGCAAGTTGCTCTCCGGCACGAGCCCTACCGTAGCCGTCTTGACCAGCAGGTCGAGGCTGCGCGTCTGGCGGGCGATCTCGGCCTTGGCGACGAGTTCCCGGTTCTGCGCGAGGCGGAGCTGGAGATAGGCGTCGGCGACTTCGGAGGTCAGCGTCACCTGCGCATCGCGGGCATTCCACACGGCCGCATCAACGCGAGCGACGGCGCCTTCGATGCCGCGCCGGACACCGCCGAACAGGTCGAGCTCCCAGGTCGCATCGAAGCCCAGCGAGAAGGTGTTGATACCGCCGCCCGGTAGCGCGATTCCGCCGCCGGAGCCGGATGAACCCCCGCCGGCCGCGCCGCCGCCGCTCGCCCCACCGCCGAACTGGCTCGCCAGCGAGGAGATGCCGGCGTTCTTGCTGAGCTTGATGTAATTGTCCCCCGCCATCGCATCGACGGTCGGCAAGCCCTCGGCGCGGGCGATGCGAACGTCGGTGCGTGCCTGCCGGATGCGCGACGCCGCGGTCTGGATGTCGAGGCTGTCGGCGAGCGCGATGGCGATGAGCCGGTTCAGCTCGGGATCGCCGAAGCCCTGCCACCATCTCGCGATGTCGAACGGGCGCGTATCGGTCGACTGCGGCTCGCCGTAGGCCGGGGGCGTCGGCAGGGCGGGCGGCGCGTAGTCCGGGCCGACCGTGCAGGCGCTGGCGAGCAGGGCGAGGAGGATGCCGGCGCGCTTCATGCCCCGCCCTCCCCGCCGCCTTCGCCGGGCTTGGGCGGGCGCAGGAACAGGGTCAGCGGCGCGACGATGATGACGAAGATCATCAACGCGTGGAAGGTGTCGAGGAAGGCGAGCGTCTGCGCCTGCTTCTGGACCTGGCTGTAGAGGATGCCGAGCTGGGTCATGTTGGCATCGGTCGCCTGCCCGACCAGCCCGGCGATATTACCCAGCCCCTCGTTGTAGTTCGGGTTGAGCGGGCTCAGCCCCTCGACGATCCGCGACTGCTGGACCTGGCCACGCTGGGCGAGCAAAGTCTGCGCCCACGAGATGCCGAAAGTCCCGCCGAGATTGCGCGCCACGTTGAGGAGCGCCGAGGCCTGGTTGGTCTGGTTCTTGGGCAGCCCGACGAAGGCGACGGTATTGATCGGCACGAACAGGAACGGCAGCGCCACCGCCTGGAACAGCCGCCCCTGCGCTGCGTCCCAGAACGAGATATCGGCGTTGAAATGCGACAGGTTCCACAGCGCCAGTGCGGTCACCACCAGCGCCGGAAACAGCAACAGCCGCGTATCGACCTTGCCGGTCAGCACCCCGACGAGCGGCATGACGACGATCGTGACAATGCCGCCGACGGTCATCGCCAGTCCAGCGTCGGTGGCGGAATAGCCCAGCACCTCCTGCAGCAGCTGCGGGATCAACTGCGTCGTCCCGAACAGGATCAGCCCCGTAGTCAGCATCACGAACAGCGCAATCGAGAAGTTGCGGTTGCCCATCAGCCGCAGGTTGACGATCGGGTCCTTGCGGTTGAGCTCCCACACGACCAGCGCGATCAGCGCGGTCGCCGACAGCGCCGCCGTGACAAGGATGAAGTTGCTGTCGAACCAGTCCTCGCGCTCGCCGCGGTCCAGCGTCACCTCGAGGCAACCGAGCCCGATGGCGATGAGCAGGAAGCCAACCCAGTCGACACTGAGGCCCGACTTGAGCTTTGCCGCACGCTCCTTCTTCAACGCCTCGGGCTCGCAGACGAAGGTGTTGACGAGGAGCAGCGAGCCGATGCCGATCGGCACGTTGATCAGGAAGATCCAGTGCCAGCTGATGTTGTCGGTGATGTAGCCGCCCAGCGTCGGCCCGAGCACCGGCCCGACGACGACGACGATGGCGTAGGCCGCGAATGCCTGCCCGCGCTTCGCCGGCGGGAAAGTGTCGGCGAGAATCGACTGCTCCGACGGTGCCAGCCCGCCGCCGCCGATGCCCTGCAGGATGCGCGCAATCACCAGGACCTGGATGTTCGGCGCCAGCCCGCACAGCAACGATGCCGCCGTGAACAGCGCCACCGACAGCATGTAATAGCGCTTGCGCCCGATGACGTCGGACAGCCACCCCGAGATCGGGATGACGATCGCGTTCGAGACCAGGTAGCTGGTCAGCACCCAGGTCGCCTGGTCGAGCGATACCGACAGGCCGCCGGCGATGTTGGTCAGGCTGACATTAGCGATCGAGGTGTCGAGCACCTCCATGAAGGTCGCGATGCTGATCACCGCGACGATCGCCCACGGGTTGCGGTCGCCCGCCGCCGAACGCTCGTCGGTCCAGCCACCCGCGGCCGCGCTCGCCACTCAGCGGACCTTGACCGTAGGGATCACCGACATGCCCGGGCCGATCGCATAGCGGCGCGGGTCGGGACGGTCGAACAGGATCCGGACCGGCACACGCTGGACGACCTTGACGTAGTTGCCGGTGGCGTTCTGCGGCGGCAGCAGCGCAAAGGCCTGGCCCGCGCCGCGCTGGATCGAGTCGACGTGGCCCTCGAAGTCGACGTCGGGGAAGGCGTCGACCTTAATGTCGACATGCTGGCCACGGCGCATGTCGACGAGCTGCGTCTCCTTGAAATTGGCAGTAATCCACAGCCGGTCGGGGACTATCGCCATGACCTGCTGCCCCGGCGCGACGTACGAGCCGAGGTTGACGCTGCGGTTGACGACCTGACCCGAGATTGGCGCGACGATGTGCAGGTTGCCGACGGTGTTCGACGCACTGGCGATCTGGGCACGCGCGGCGATGATCTGCGCACGGCTGGCGTCCGCCTGCTTCTTCGCGACCTCGATGTTGGCGGTCTGGCTGGCGATATCACGGCGCGCCGCGGCGGCCTGCGCCTCGGTGTTGCGCGCGTTGGCCCGGGCCGCGTCGAGTTGGGTCCCGGCCACCGCCGCCGGGTCAAGCTGCTGCAGCGCCAGATAGCGTTCGAGGTCGCGCCGGGCCTGCTCGGCCTGCGCCGCGGGGCCACGCGCGGTCGCTACCGCCTGCGCCCGGGTCGCGCGCGCCGCGGCGACCTGCGCCACGGCGGCGCGGACGTTGGCCTGCGCCGTGACCAGCTGGCCGCGCGCCTGCTCCAGCGTCGCGTTGGCGCTGGTCGGCTCGATGGTAGCGAGAATCTGCCCAGCGACGACATGGCGGTTATCAAGCTCCGCGACCCCGGTCAGGCGACCGGACACCTCGGCTGAAAGCCGCACGATGTGCGCGTCGACGAAGGCGTCGTCGGTCGACGTGTATTGCCGGGCGTGGAGCCAGTAGAGCGTGCCGCCGACGATCAGGACAACGAGGACGATGCCGCCGATGATCCAGAAAAGCGGGCGCTTGTAGAGCGGCAGCTTCTCCGGCTCCTTGGGCTCTTCATCGTCCCCGTCACCGCCCTTTGCCGGCTCAGATTTTCCAGCATCGTCATTTCCCACGGGTTTCTTCGCATCGTCGTCGGGATGCGGCTCGTCAGGCTGTACGGGAGCAGCTTCCGCATCTCGGCCATCCGGTTCAGGTCGGTCGCGATCTTGCCTATTTTCGTCAGTGCTGGTCATGCCCGAAGAGACTGTGGTGTTACCATGTTATCGGGCCCTGCGTGCCGATGACGATCGGCTAACTCGCGACGTAGAAGCTGATGACCGCTTAATTGTTCCGTTCCAGTCTTGCCGCGGCAGAGCAGCGCATGTCGCTCCCGACCCGCGCGAACTTACGGCACCGAGGCGGACCTCGAAGAATGCGATGGATGGTCGCAGAGCGGGTGCGGACGTTCGGAGGCTGCCAATTCGGCGAGCAGCGGTCAGCCGCGCTTAAGCACGAAGCGGGCAGCACTGAATACGATCACGGCCGCGAGAATGGAGTCGAGCGTCGGCAGCGAGGTCAGGGCGATCGCGGTGTGCGCTGTAAGAAACCCGACCGCACTGCCTGCCAGCCACGCCGCCAGCGCCGCGTTTCGAGCCGCTCGGCCCGGGGCGGCGACGGCCTCCCCCGCCGTCAGCGTCGCCAGGATCATGACGATCGCCAGCGGCGGCAGGCTGACGCCGAGCACCAGCAGGAACGGGATGAACACCGTCTCGGCCCCGAGCAGGACGAGGCCAAGGCCGACCAGCGTGGCCGCGATGATGACGGCGGCGAACGGCAGGCGCGGCAGCTGGTTCGAGAGTGACAGGCTGCCGGAGTAAAGGCTTGCGGACGCGTCGATGCCCGAGCCGAGCGCCAGGATCACAAGCGCCGGCACGCCGAAACCGAGCAGGATCATCGCCGAGATCAGCTCGGGCGTGTGGGTGACGCTGCTGGCCAGTGCGGACAGTGTGAGGACGAGCGGATAGACGATGCCCAGCGCCGCGGCAGCAGCACCGGCGGCGGCCATCGGCCGGCGCACGAAGCGGCCGTAGTCGGGCTGGATGACGATGCCGACGATGTAGCTGCCGACGACGGCGGAAACGGCTTCGCCGAAGCTCAGCGTGTGGGTCGCCACCGCCGCCGTCGCTTCGCCGAGGCGCGACAAGACGAGCAGCGTGGAGAGGCCCAGGAACGCCAGCGTTGCCGGGATCAGCACGAGGCCGAGCCGCTCCAGCCCCCGTGTCCCGCGCAGGGTCACTGCCGCAATCAGTAAGCAGGCGGGAACGGCGACGGCCAGCGGTGCCACCGTCACGCCGGTCAATCTCGACAGTGCGTGAGCCGCGGTTTCACCGAGCACGCTGATCCCGACCCCGAACCAGCCGACTGCCGACAGCGCGATGATCAGCTTGACCGCGCGCGCACCGACAGGCGGCAGGACGGCGTCGACGAGCATCGCCAGGCCCATCCGTGTGCGCGATCCCGCCCAGGCGGTGCAGGCTCCGAGCACCCCCGAGATCGCGCCGCCGATGCCGACCGCCGCGAGTCCTGCCGAGAACCCCAACGCATCGAAGATTCGTGCCGCGAGGATAAACGCCGGCAGCCCGCACATGCTGCCGGCGACGATGAAGAATACCTTGCGGCCACTGCCCTGCCGGTCGCTGGGCACCAGTTCCGCGGCAAAGCCGTCGAGGGTGGCCCCGGGTGCCGCCTTGGTGGTCATGGCGGTGCCCGGTACCCGCTCCCCCTAGAACTTCACCTTGGCTTCGACACCATACGTCGCCGGCTGTGCCCGAAAACCGATGTCGAACTGCGCGCCCGAGTATTTGCCAGGATTGAAGTCACTGTAATATTTGACGTTGAAGACGTTGCGGCCAAAGCCGTACAGCGACCACGCGCCCTTTTCGATACCGGCGCGCAGGTTCACGATGTTGACCGCCTGCTGCACGTCGAGGTTGTCGACCTGCCAGTATTTCTTGGTCCGGTGCTGGAAATCGGCGCGCAGGATGAGATTGGTGTCCGCGCCGATCGGTCGACTATACTGGGCGCCGAGATTGAGCGTCCACGGTGTTGTCTTCGGCGTGTGGTTGCCGACGGTGTCCGGCGCGGCGGTGTTGCGGCGGATGTCGGTGTCGGTCGTACCGAGCGCCGCGGTGAGTTCCAGGCCCTTGGCGACCAGCGCCTGCGCCTCGAGCTCAACACCCCAGATGTTGACCCTGTCGATGTTGCCGATGATTTGCGAGCCGGTCGTCACGTCGATGTAGAACGACTGATAATTATGGTCCTTCTCGAGATAGACGGCGCCGTTAAGACGCAGGCGGTTGTCGAGCCAGCTGGTCTTGAAGCCGGCCTCGTAGTTGGTCAGCGTTTCCGCCTTGTAGACCGGGATTACGACCGTCGGGGCGTTGTAGCCGCCGGACCGGAAGCCGGTGCTGTAGGTCGCGTACAGCAGGTGCGACGGGTCGATCTTGTAGGTCAGCGTGACCTTGGGCTGGACCTTGGAGAAGTTGGCGACGCGCTCGCCGCCGCCGATCTCGTCGGTCTGGTCACGCCGGTCGTGATCGTAGCGCAGCGCGCCGGACAGGGTCAGCGCATCGTTGATGTCGTAGTCGAACTGGCCGTAGGCGGCGTAGGCATCGTTGGAATTGTCTTCCAGCAGATGCACGATGATCAGCGACTGGTTGTCATACTGGGCACGGCTGCCGTCGAGATCGATGAACACCTGGGTATTCAGCGAGCGCTTGGTGTGAAGGTAGTAGCCGCCTAGGATCCAGCGAAACGGCTTGTGGGAATCCGACACCAGTCGCAGTTCCTGGCTGGTCAGCTTGAGCCGCAGGTCCTGACCCTGCCCGGCCTGGAAACCAAGCCCGGCGAAGCCACTCGGCAAGTCGACCGGGTTGTCGAAATCGAGGTCGCCGCGGTAGCTCTCGACCAGGTCGGTGTGCGCGGTGATGCTGGTCAGCGTGACGCCGCCGAAGTCGTAGTCGGCCTTCAACGAGTAGTCGCCGACGTGGCCGAACGACAGGCCCTCGATGTTCGAGCGCGGCGACTGGAAATCGTTGGCGTCGCCGCTGAGGACGACGCTGTCGTAGATGCTGCCGGCCGAGAAATCGCGGTAGGACGCGCGCAGGTCGAACTGCAGCCGGTCGCTGGCGATGTAGTTCAGCTGGCCGCGCAGGTCGTAGTCGTGCTTGACGAAGTCCACCGCCTTGCCGGTGTAGGCGTTGTCGATGCGGCCGCCATCGTACTTGTAGCTGCCGCTGGCCCGGAACAGCAGGGTGTCGGGAATGATCGGCCCCGACACCGCGCCGCTGATGTTGACGGCGTCGCCGTTGCCGTAGCTGGCATCGAGGAAGCCCTCGAAGTCGTTGGTCGGCCGCTTGGTGACGATATTGATCGCACCGCCCAGCGCGTTGCGACCGTAGAGACCACCCTGAGGGCCCTTCAGCACCTCGATCCGCTCGATGTCGAACAGGTCCATCCGCAACTGCTTCTGGCTGTTCTGCGGGACGCCGTCGACAATCACCGCGACGGGCGCATCGGCGTTGTTGATCTGCGCCAGCCCGCGCACGGTGATGAAGCTGTTGAGATAGGTGAACGACTCGTCGAAGGTGACGTTCGGCACCAGCATCAGCGCGTCGGCGGTCGACTTGATGCCGGCCTTCTCGATGGTCTCGGCACTCAGCACCGTCACCTGGATTGGCACCTCCTGCAGCTTTTCGCTGCGGCGCTGCGCGGTGACGATGATGTCGTTGAGCTGGGCCGCCGGGACCGCATCGTCGGCGGCGCTGGCCAGTCCCGGCGTACCGAGCGCAACGCCGGCAAGCAGGATCGAACGCAAGGTTTTGTTACCGATCATCTCATAGTCCCCTTTCAAAGATTTCGCTGGCGGCCAGCAAAGCTCTTCCCCGTGTTCATCCGTCGAGTTGATCGATCGGCGTATAATTGCCCGGCAGGTCGAAGGCCGCCGGCCCCATCACGACCAGAGCCTCGGGCGTGCGCAGCGCCGCCGGTGCGAGGCAGCCGATGACCGCGACGCGCTGGCCGTAGCGCAGCGCCTCGGTCGGGATCGGCTGCGCGGTTTCGCGGTCGACGATGGTGATCAGATCCGGGACGATCGCCCGGACGACGCCGTCGATCTCGACCGACAGGTTCTCGTTCTGGAACGCGACGACGGCGTTGCGCTGGCCGTCGAGGCTTTCGATCTCGCAGCGCCCGAGCACCCAGCCGCGGCTGGTGTCGCGCCGCAACCCGGTGATCTTGCCGTCGAACAGCCGTCGCGCACCGCCGTAGAGCGGATGGTTGTCGAGCACGGCCAGCAACCGGTCGATCGGCTCTGCCGTTTCGTCACTGCTGCCGCGGATTGCTGTGCCGATCATCAACGCCGCGGAAATGCTGCCGCCGACCGCCGCGCGCCGGCACTCGGCGCCGGTCATCGGGTAGCAGGACAGGGTCGCGCTCGCCCCGAACTCGACGACAAGGGACCGTGCCAGCTGCTCGGCGCGCAGGCCGGTGCGGGCAACGACCAGCGAATAGTCGCCGAACTCGTCCGACAGCACCAGCGGTGCGCAGCCGACGCCGGCAACGTTGTAGGTCGTCATGTTGAGCGCCGGGAAGGCGCGCCCCATGCCGTCTCCGTCGATGATCGGCAGACCGCGCATTGCGGCGTAGGCGATCGGCAGGGTGGCGTTGATGCCGCCGATCTCGGCCGCGATGATCGCGGTCGCGGTGCGGCCCATGTGGCGCTCGAGGGCACGCACGGCACCGTCCGCATCCTCGACCGACAACAGTTTTTCGATGAGGATCGTCGGCGCGCCCATCGCCGCGGCGGTGTAGACCGCGTCGTGGTCGGAGAGTTCGTCGAGCTGCATCAGCCGCACCGGTCCGTGCTGCGCCAGCGCCTCCCGGCACAGCAACGCGCCGATGTAGGGGTCGCCGCCGCCGCCGGTGCCGAGGAACGCCGCGCCGGTGACGAGCTCGTCGATCATCTCGACGGTGAGGAACTCAACCATTGGCCGCATCCTTCCGAAGGCTGGAGCCCAGATTGGCGAGGTCGCCGACGGCACGGCAGACGATGCGCCGCGCTCCGCCGGGCAGATATTGTAGCGGCAGGTCGTCGACCTCGGTGATCACGATAGTGGCGGCATCGGCACCGGCGCTGATCGCGGCTTCGGTGGCGCGCGCCTTGGCATCGGCGATCGCGTCGTCGCGCCCGGCCTGGTCGCAGTTGTAGATCCGGTCGACGCTGCCGCTGACCTGGCCGATGGCGGCGCCGACCGCGTTGGCGACACCGGCGTCGGGCGGCCGGATCATGTCGCTGATACCGTGCAGGGCGCGAGTGATCAGCACCGAGCCGCCACCCACGAGGATGAGCGGCATCGACGCCCGGCTCGACTTCATCCGGTCGAGGCCGTCCGCGAGCAGCCGGTGCATCTCGACGACGCCGCGCTCGACCATGGTCCGGTCGAGGCGCTCGACCGCGCTCCGGTCGCCGATGTCGCCGTAGCCACCGGCGACGCAAAGGTCGGTCGCGGTCAACGTGTTGCCGCCGAACACAAGCGCCTCGTTGGCGATGCGGTAGCCGACCGAGTCAGGGCCAACAGTGACGGTATCACCGTTGCTGCGAACGCGGCTGCCCCCGCCCAACCCCAGCGACAGGATGTCGGGCATGCGGAAGTTGGTGCGGATGCCGCCGATGTCGACGTGCATCGACGACTGCCGCGGGAAACCGCCGACGAGCACCCCGATATCGCATGTCGTTCCGCCAATGTCGGCGACCAGCGCATCGGCATTGCCGGTCAGGAAATAAGCACCGCGCAGCGAGTTGGTCGGCCCGGCGGCGAAGGTCAGCACCGGGTAGCGCTGCATGTGCGCGGCGCTCATCAAGGTCCCGTCGTTCTGACTGACGAAGAACGGCGCATCGATGCCGAGGCTGTGCAGCGCGTGGCCGAACGCGCGCGCAACATGATTGGCGAGCGGCCGCAGGCTGGCATTCATGATCGCAGCGTTCTCGCGCTCGATCAGCCCGGTGCGGCCGACCTCGCTCGACAGGGTCACGCTGATGCCGGGGATCTCGTCCATCAGGATGGCGGCGGCCGATTGCTCGTGCTCGGCGTTGACCTGGGCGAAGATCGACACGACCGCGACCTCGGTGATGCCCTCGTCGGCGATGCGGCGGGCCATAATGCGTAGCGCCGGCTCGTCGAGCGGCGATATCGTGCGCCCGTCGAACTGGAAGCCGCCGGCGATCATCGCGATCGGCCCGCGCACCGCGTCACGGAGCATCGGCGACCAGGCAGCGAATGGCGGAATGCTGCGCGCTGCCGGAAATCCGATACGGATCGCGGCAACGCGCGCAAGTCCAACGGCCTGGACGAAAGCGTTGGTAAAATGAGTCGTGCCGATCATCACCGAGTCAATCTCGGTAGCCGGCACGCCGGACTCGCTGAGCAGGACGGCGATCGCTTCGCGGATGCCCTCGCTGACGTCGGCGGTGGTCAGGCGTTTTACCGAGGCTACGACCCTGCCGGCATCGACCAGTACGGCATCGGTATTGGTCCCTCCCACGTCAACGCCGACCCGCATGTCAAACCCTCATTGCTACAGCGCAATGAGGCCACGGGAGGCATTTGAATGCCAACGCCGATTCAAGGAGGTTACGCTATCCTACTTAGGAGGTTTTAGTCCCCAACCCGTCATGAAGGGCATCCTGACGCGCCGCCGCTGCCGCCCGGTCGCGAACGCCGAGCTTGCGGAACAGGCCCTTGAGATGAAAACGCACGGCGTGCTCGCTGATACCGAGCCGGCGTCCAATCGCCTTATCCGACCCGCCGATCGCCAGTTCGAGCAGGATCTCGCGCTCGCGCGGGGTCAAGTGGGTCCGCGGCACCGTTTGTGGGAATCCAGCCAGGAAGTCCGCCAACCGTGCCGGTGGATTTTCCTGGACGACCGCCAGCCGGCGCGCGGTGGCCGGGCCGCCGAACAACTGGAACGCGGCGCGCAGTCCGGTCGCGTTGCCGACTTCCAGGGCGTCGCGGAAATCCCGGTCCGCCGTGTTCGCCTCACCAGTGCGGTCGAGCACCGCGGCGCGGACCAGTAGCCCGCGCACAAGGCTGCGCTTGAGGCCGCGATCGCGCGCATAGTCGATCAATTCCCCGGCGGCATCACGCGCGTCAGCGAAGTCGTCTCGGGCCAAGCTGACATAGGTCCGCGCCAGCAGCAGGAACTCGCGCTCCTGCCACGATGCCTGCGGGTCGATCACGAGGGCATCGGCAGCGACCGCCGCGAGTTGAGCCTGCTCGAACGCGCCAAGTAGCCACGCCTCGCCGGTCAGGCAGATCGAAAGGGACTCGAGCAGCACGGCAATCCGGTCGAGGCTCTGCGCCCGCAGGCGGCTGCACAGCCCCTCGATCGTCGCGACGGCCGTACCGATGCCGTGGTCGATCACCAGCAACCGCATCATTGGTTCATAGGCCGCCACATACACGTCCAGCCACGCCTCCGACCCCGGCAAGCGATGCCCCGATAGACGAAGATGGCGCCGCGCGTCGGCGAACCGGCCGCTCTCGAAGGCATGCTGGGTTGAGAGCGCGGCCACCACGGTCTCCGCGCCATGATCGTCGCGGAAGTGCATTCGCCATAGCCGCCTGGCGTCGGCTAGCGACGATCCGGCCTCGGGCAGCGATCCACGCGCAATCGCTATGGTCGCATCATGCACGCTGAGGAACATCCGGTGGTACGACGAATGCGTGCGCTGCGCCTGCCCCCGCGCCTCCAGGAAATAGGCAACCGCGTGATCGAACTCGGCCTTTTGAGAGTGCCGCATCGCCAACATGGTCGGCAGCAGCATCCGCAGCATTGGGTCGTTGTTCAGCGCCACGATGCGAACCAGAATGGCATCGTCCGCGGCGAGCAGCGTCCGGCACCCGTAGATGTGGAGCACGGCGTGAACGATCGTCGCATCGCGTTGCGCATCGGCGGTATCGGGCATGATCGCCATCGCGCGCTCGAACAGCGCATTCGCCTGTCCGGCCTCGCCGTCCTTTAACAGCACGATGCAGCGCAGGAGCATCAGGGCGGGGGCGGTTTCCGTCAAAGGCCCGGCGATACCGACCAGATCGTGGAGATCGCCAAGCAGCATCCACAATCGCAAGTCGCCGGCGGCCCTGACATACTCCGCCAATCGGCTCGGTGATGGGCCCTGAACGACAAGCCGCGCCGCGGTCAGGATATCGCCGCGGGCCGCTGCCCAATCGGCGACCTGCTCCAGCGCTGTGCCGTTGCTTTTTGGCAGGGCCCGATGAAAAAGACCCCGCAAGCACTGGTTCAACAGCGCGTTGAAGCGAAACATCCCCTGCCCGGCGACGACCAGTAGAGGTCCGAGATGGCGGACCAGTGTATCGATCGACAGCGCCGGGTCTGGCGCCAATATGCGCAGCAGTTCGGCATCGAAGCCCGGGGCCGTGCTGATCGCTGCCAGCGTCGGCAGCCATTCTGCCGGCAGCGCGCCCAGCACCTCCTCGGCCACGTACGACGCGATCAGGCTGGTCTCGAGATACACGCCGTCATCGTCGATCTGGCCACCGGCCAGCAGATACTCCCCCAGCAGCCACGACGGCGCGGGCCAGCCTTCCGTGACTCGTTCCATCCGGCGCATCTGGTCGGCAGTCAGCCGTCCCTTCCACAGGCGAGCCAGATCACTGCGCCGAAGCAGCAGCGCCGTGCCGTTGACGATCGTCGCATGGCCGCTTGCCTGCCAGCGCGCGAGATGAAGTCCGTCGTGGTTGCGGAGCGAGATGACGAGGCGTCCGGAGGGCGAAGCGTCGAGGAACAGCGCACACAGCATGTCGCGCACTTGCGCTACCAACCGGTCGGCACCGTCGATGATCAGTGTCTGGGCGCTCGCCGCAAGTTCCCGAACGGTCGCCAAGGCTGCGGCCCCGTCACGAGAGAGTGTCGCCGCTTCACCGTCCAGCCACGCTACGGAATCACCCGATGCCCGTTGCGAACTGGCAAAATCCCGCAGGATCCGGGTTTTCCCGAAGCCCGCCGGTGCCACGATCACGATGATCCGGCAGCCGCCGCTTGCCGCCATCTCGAGGTGATTGTTGGCCATCGCCGCAGGTGTACGAGGGCGGGGACCGGATTGATATTCAGCCGTCAGATCAGCTGAAGCTGCGATCGAAGCCTTTCCAGACGTCGAGCTTCCTCGGCAGCAGGCCGGCGCGGAAATACCGGTCGGCGGTCTGCTGTTCGTAGGCGATCAGGGTGTCGTCGATAGGGACTCCGGTACGAATGGTACGCTTATTCACGGTTTTCCATATATCGAGCGGGATGCCGGTCTCCCGGTGCATGAGCTCCGAGTAGGCATCGCGGTGCTGCGCCGCCCACTCCCACCCGGCGTAGAGACGTCGCCGTTAGTCCTGTAAGATCAATCGCTTACTCGAAATCGCGCCGTCGCTGGCGAACAGCAGCGTGTAGGACGTCACGTAGCCCTCGGCATGGATGATCCGGGCGCCGCCCTGCGCAGCGACGGTCGCGTTGGGGTCCCAGACCGCCCAGGCGTCGACCGCCCCGCTCTGCAGCGCCGCCAGGCCGTCGGACGGCGGCATGAACGCCAGGCGGACCGCATCGAACGGGCGCCCCTGCTTCTCCAAGGTTGCCAGGACGAAGTTGTGCGCGATCGAGCCGCGTGTCGTCGCAATGGTCTTGCCCGCCATGTCGGCGAGCGACCGCATGCTCGAATCGCCGCGGACGACAAGCACGGAGCCGAGTCCGGTGTATTTCTGCGCGCCGATGGTCTTGATCGCCGCGCCGCTGGCCATGGCCGGGATAAACGCCGCATCGCCGCCGATCCCGGTGTCGATCGCGCCCGCGTTGAGCGCTTCGAGCAACGGTGCCGCATTCGGGAATGTCGCCCATTCGACCTTGTAGGGAAGCCCGCTCAGCTTGCCGGCGGCGTTCAGCACGACCCGCGAGACACCACGCTGGTCGCCGACGTAGAGCGTGTCGGCCTTTGCATCCGAACCCTTGCTGCAAGCCGCGAGCAGAGCCGATGTGATGGACACGCCGAACGCGCGTCGGGTCAGGCCGCCCGCGGCGGTCAAGTGTCGCGCACCGGTCGTGTGTTGCATCGGGTCCGCGAGCTCCGGAAAGTCGAACGACTTAGTCGGCCGTGGCGGGACGAACCGCAAGGTCCGGCCGGCGCACGACCGCGATCAGATCGTCGAGCAGCCGTTGCCCATATCCCAGACGCCAAGGCCCGACGCCGCATTGATGTGCCCGAGCGCGCCCGCATCGACGAAATCCGCGCCCCAATATTCGGCGCCGCAAAACAGAAATTCGGCGGGACCGCAACGTGGCTGGCCGCGCCATGTCGATCGAACGGGGTGGGGACAATCGAGGACCCGCTCGCCAGCCTTATATCCAGCGCTACGCGTGGGATTACTGCGAAAATCTTGCGCACACAGCGCCCGGTATTCGGCGTGCGGACGTCGGGCGCGCATGCCGCAAACCGGAAGCGCGATAAATCCGCTTCGGACCCCTTGCCACCCGAAGGGACTCCGGCTCAATGCCGGTGCGAACTCATCAATTTTCGATGGGATCGACGGCGGGAACGACAGCGCGTCGTGACCATTGGTTCTACACCGTGACGCGCCCGTCCAAGGCGCTCGCTCAACGAGGTTTTCGATGCTGATTCGCGCCGGGTACGAAATCATTCTCGGCGTCAACGTCCCGACCGCGATGACCGCGATGTTGAAGGTCCACCCATCGCGCGTCGCCGACCTGCGCACCCCGGAAGTCGTCGTCACCAGCCGGGGGCTGGAGACCCGCGATTATGTCGACCGCTTCGGCAACGTCTGTACGCGGATGACGCTGCCGCCGGGCGATACCGTGCTCAGCTGCGACCTGGTCATCGAGGACAGCGGCGAGCCCGATGCGTATGTGCCCGATGCCGTCCAGCACCATGTCGCGGACCTGCCGGACGACGTGCTGATCTACCTGCTGGGCAGCCGCTACTGCGAGACCGACCGCATGTCGGGGCTGGCGTGGAACCAGTTCGGAGGCATCGAACCCGGCTGGGGCCGGGTCCAGGCGATCGTCGAATACTCGCACCAGCGCCTGCAGTACGGCTACGAGCACGCCGACGCGACCCGGACCGCGCACGAAGGCCACGAGCACCGTGTCGGAGTGTGCCGCGACTTCGCCCACCTCGCGATTGCGCTGTGCCGCTGCATGAACATCCCGGCACGCTATTGCACCGGCTACCTCGGCGATATCGGAGTTCCCCCGGCGGCGACCGACATGGATTTTCACGCCTGGTTCGAGGCCTATCTCGGCGGCCAGTGGTACACTTTCGACGCCCGGCACAACCGCCCGCGCATCGGCCGCATCCTGATGGCCCATGGCCGCGACGCCACCGACACCGCCCTGACCACGACCTTCGGCCCGGTCTGGCTCAACGGCTTCAAGGTCCACACCGACGAAGTCGCGACCATCGAGCTAACGCCCGCCTGAACCCGCCCCCGACGTGCGTTGCCGATGCCGGGAGCGCTCGCTAAGGTAGGTCGCTCCTCGGTAATGTTTGGGAAATACCCTGTCCGTCGTCGCTGCACTCAATCACGTTACCAGATACCGTTACAACGAGCCCGTCACGCTCGGGCCGCACGTTGTCCGCTTGCGGCCGGCCCCGCACACCCGGACCCGGATCCCGAGCTATTCGATGAAGGTGACGCCGGCGGCGCACTTCATCAACTGGCAGCAGGACCCGCACGGTAACTGGCTGGCGCGGATCGTTTTTCCGGAGCCGACCACCGAGTTCAGCATCGTCGTCGACATGACCGCCGAGATGGTGGTGATCAACCCGTTCGACTTTTTCGTCGAGCCGTACGCGACGACGCTGCCGTTCAATTATCCCGAGCAACTGGCGCAGGATCTGTCGCCCTACCTGGTCGTCGACGACGGCGGGCCGCTGCTTGAAAAGATGTTCAGCGACCTGCGCCTTGAGGGCAAGGGTACCGTCGACTTCATTGTCGGGGTCAACGAGCAGATCGCGCGCGCCGTCGAGTACACGGTGCGCATGGAGGTCGGGGTGCAGACTCCCGACGAAACGCTCGCACTGGCGCTCGGCTCGTGCCGCGACAGCGCTTGGCTGCTGGTCCAGCTGCTGCGCCGGATGGGCATGGCGGCGCGTTTCGTGTCGGGTTATTTGATCCAGCTCAAGGCCGACATCGACCCGGTCTCGGGCGCGCAGGGTACCCGCACCGACTTCACCGACCTCCACGCATGGGCCGAGGTTTATATTCCGGGCGCCGGCTGGATCGGCCTCGACGCGACCTCCGGCTTGCTGTGCGGCGAGGGCCACATCCCGCTCGCCGCTTCCCCGCACTACCGCTCCGCCGCAGCGATCACCGGCGGGGCGAGCCGCCCGGCGGACGACTTCGAATTCTCGATGACGGTGTCGCGGCTGGTCGACACGGTCCGCATCACGCGGCCATTCGAGGATATCGACTGGGACGCGCTCGACGCCGTCGGCGAACAGGTCGAGACCGACCTCCAGAAGCAGGACGTCCGCCTGACCATGGGCGGCGAGCCGACTTTCGTGTCGATCGACGACTTCGAGGCGGCCGAGTGGAACATCGACGCGTCCGGCCCGACCAAGCCGATCATCGCCGAGACCCTGCTCCACCGCCTTCGCGAGCGCTTCGGCCAAGGCGGCATGCTCCACTACGGCCAGGGCAAATGGTACCCGGGTGAGCCGCTGCCGCGCTGGGCGCTGGGGCTGTACTGGCGGCGCGACGGCCTGCCGGTCTGGCCCGAGTCTACGGTCGATCCGCTGCGGGTCGAGGCGGGCGTCACCATCGCGGACGCCGAGGGCTTGATCACCCGGCTCGCGGTGCGGCTCGGGGTCGATCCGGCGCTGATCATCCCGGCGCGCGCGGATGCGCTGCACTTCATCAAGGCCGAGGGCGATCTGCCGTCGGACGTCGACCTCGCCGCAACCGCGATCGACGAGCCCAAGGCGCGCACCCGGCTGCGCCGCGCCATGCAGGGCGGCCTGTCGAAGGCCGTCGGCTACGTGCTGCCGCTGCGCCGCGCCTTCCACAAGTCGGAGGGCGGCGGCTGGCTGAGCGAGGCGTGGCACTTCGCCCGCGAGGGCCTGTTCGTCATCCCGGGGGACTCACCGCTGGGGCTGCGGCTGCCGCTCGACACGCTGCCGACGCTGGCGGACAAGGACTATCCGCACATCGTGCCGCTCGACCCGTACGTCGAGCGCGGGCCGCTGCCGGACTATGGCGCCGTCCAGCCGGCCCAGCCGCCGGCACCGTCGAAGCGCAAGCCGCCCGTCGTCCGCACCGCGCTCAACGTCGAGGCGCGCGACGGCATGCTGTACGTCTTCATGCCGCCGATCGCGCGGCTGGAGGATTATCTCGAGCTGGTCGCGCAACTCGCCGCCGCCGCCGAGGGCCTGCCGATCCGGCTGGAAGGCTACCCGCCGCCCGATGACCGCCGGATTGGCGTGCTCAAGGTCACCCCCGACCCCGGCGTCATCGAGGTCAACGTCCAGCCGGCATCGAGCTGGCGCGAAGCGGTCGACATCACCAACGGGGTCTACGAGGACGCGCGCGCCACGCGGCTCGGCGCGGACAAGTTCATGACCGACGGCCGTCACACCGGCACTGGCGGCGGCGCGCATGTCGTGGTCGGCGGGGCCAGTCCCGCTGACTCGCCGTTCCTGCGCCGTCCGGACGTGCTGAAAAGCCTGCTAATCTATTGGCAGCGGCATCCGGCGCTGTCGTACCTGTTCGCCGGGCTGTTCGTCGGCCCGACCAGCCAGGCCCCGCGCATCGACGAGGCCCGGCACGACGCCCTGTACGAGCTCGAGATCGCGCTCAGCATGATCCCCGGTGCGAAGGCCAAGCGCCCGGCGCCGTGGCTGGTCGACCGGCTGCTGCGCAACCTCCTCACCGACGTCAGCGGCAACACCCACCGCACCGAGATCTGCATCGACAAGCTGTACTCTCCGGATGGCCCGACCGGACGCCTCGGCCTCCTCGAATTCCGCAGCTTCGAGATGCCGCCCGACGCGCGCATGAGCCTGTCGCAGCAGCTGCTGATCCGCGCCCTGATCGCGTGGTTCTGGCGCGAGCCGCAGGACAGCGGGCTGGTGCGCTGGGGGACCGGGCTGCACGACCGCTTCATGCTGCCGCATTTCGTGTGGGAGGACTTCAAGGAGGTGCTCGCCGACCTGAACCGCGCCGGCTACGCCTTCGACAGCCAGTGGTACGAGGCACAGCGGGCGTTCCGGTTCCCGGTCCACGGGCAGGTCCATTACGGCCCGGTCAGCCTCGAAATCCGCCACGCGCTGGAGCCGTGGCACGTCATGGGCGAGGAGGGCTCGGACTCCGGCACTGTGCGCTTCGTCGACTCGTCGGTGGAGCGCCTGCAGGTCCGCGTCGAGGGCTTCAACCCTGAGCGCCACGTCATCACCTGCAACGGCCGGGCGCTGCCGATGACCTCGACCGGCAACTCGGGCGAGGCGGTCGCGGGTGTCCGCTACAAGGCGTGGAAGCTCCGCAGCGGCCTGCACCCGACCCGCGAGGTCGACGCGCCGCTGACCTTCGACATCATCGACCGGGCGTACAACCGCTCGCTCGGCGGCTGCGTCTACCACGTCGTCCACCCCGGCGGCCGCAACTACGAGACCTTCCCGGTCAACTTCTACGAGGCCCAGGCCCGGCGGAAAGCGCGCTTCGACGAGCATGGCCACACGCCCGGCGTGGTGAAGCCGCCGCTGCCGGAACGCACCGCGGAGTTCCCGCTGACCCTCGATCTGCGACGTCCGCGTGGTCGCTGACGGGTCCGTCGCGGCGCGGTCGGCAGACGATCTCGACCCCGCCGCCGCGCACCGCCTGTCGACGTGGCTGCGCAACTACCGGACCCTGATCGGGGTGCCGGACGAGCTGTTCGACGTCATGCGCCGCCCGCGCCCGGACTGGCTCAAGTTCCTCGCCGGGTTCGCGGAATACCCGGAGGACGAGTCGAAAAGCCGCTTCGACCTCGCCACCCGGCACATCCGCGATACCGGCGTCTCGTACCGCATCTACGGCGAGGAAACCGAGCGCAGCTGGCCGCTCAACCCGCTGCCATTGATCCTCGGCCACCGCGAATGGGCGCAGATCGCCGCCGGCGTCGAGCAGCGCGCGAACTTGATCGAGGGGGTCCTGCAGGACATCTACGGCGAGGGCAAGCTGGTCGAGAGCGGCGCGCTGCCCGCCGCCGCGCTGACCGGCAGCCTCGATTTCGTGCGGGCGATGCGCGGGGTCAAGCCACCCGGCGGGCGACACATGCCGATCTACGCCGCCGACCTTGGGCGTGGGCCGGACGGGCGCTGGTGGGTGCTCGACGACCGGACGCAGGCACCTTCCGGGGCGGGCTATGCGCTGGAGAACCGCCTGGTCCTGTCGCGAGCCTACCCCGGCGTCTACAACTCGATGAACGTGCAGCGGCTGGCGCCGTTCTTCGACGGCATGCGCAAGGGCCTCGCCGCCAGCGCCAGTCGCAGCGACCCGCGCATCTGCCTGCTGACGCCCGGCCCGTTCAGCGAGACCTATTTCGAGCAGGCGCACCTGGCGCGCTACCTCGGGTTTCTGCTCGTCGAGGGTGCCGACCTGATCGCGCGCGACGGCAAGGTCTACGTCCGCACCATCGCCGGGCTGAAGCGCGCCGACGTCATCCTGCGCCGGGTCGATGCCGACTATCTCGATCCGCTCGAGCTGAACGGCGGCTCTCGGCTCGGCACGCCCGGCATCCTCGAGGCGATCCGCTCGGGTGGCGTCGCGATGGTCAACATGCCCGGCACCGGGGTGATGGAGTCGAAGGCGCTGCTCGGCTTCCTGCCGAAACTTTGCCGGCAGATGCTTGGCGAGGAACTCAAGCTGCCCAACATCGCGACCTGGTGGTGCGGGCAGCCGCAGCAGCAGGAGCGCGTCGAGCAGAGCTTCGACGACCTGGTGGTCGGCCCCGCCTTCAACGTCTTCGGCGGCAACCGCGAGCAGTCGAGGGCGCGGGTCATCGCCGACCTGCCGGCCGCCGACCGCGCCGACCTGCTCGCGCGCCTCCAGGACCGTCCCGGCGATTTCGTCGGACAGGAGATCGTCCGCCTGTCGACGATGCCGGTGCTCAGGGGCAATCGGCTCGAGGCCGCACCATTCGTGCTCCGCGTCTATGCGGCATGGACCCCCGACGGCTTCAAGATCATGCCCGGCGGCTTTTGCCGCACGTCGGAGCGCACCGATGCCCGCGCCATCTCGATGGGCGACGGCGCGCACACCGCCGACGTCTGGGTGATCGACGACCAACCGGTCGAGCGCACGACGCTGCTCGCCAGCACGGACGACGTCACCGTCCGCCGCATCCTCGGCCACCTGCCCAGCCGCGCCGCCGACAATCTGTTCTGGCTCGGCCGCTACATCGAACGCGCCGAGGCGACGCTGCGCCTGGCGCGCAGCCTGTGCACCAGCCTGATGGTGTCGGAGTCCGCGATCCACAGCAGCGGTGAGACGCTGGCCGGGCTGCAGCAGCTCCTCATCGACTGGGGTGCGCTCGACGAGACCGCGCTCGGGCGCGGTTCGCTGGAGGCGGCGCGCGACACCCTGCGCGACCAGGAGGCCTACGGCTCGGTGGTCTACCTCGTCCGCGCCGCGCGCCGCACCGCGGCCAGCATGCGCGAGCGGCTGTCGGCCGACTTCTGGGCGCTGCTGCTCAACCTCGAGACCGAACTTGTCGACACCGACCGCACGCCGCATTCGGAGGCCGAAGCACTCCAGCAGATCGAGCGGGCGCTGCAGATCCTCGCGGCGCTGTCGGGGCTGGCGCAGGAGAACATGATCCGCATCGCCGGCTGGCGCTTCCTCGACATGGGCCGCCGCATCGAGCGCGGCATCAACGCGTGCCGGATGGCGCGGACCTTCGCCCACGACGCCTCCACCACCGACGACCTCGACCTGCTGCTCGACCTCGTCGACAGCCAGATCACCTACCGGGCGCGCTACCTGGTCGGGCTGGCGCTGATCCCGGTGCGCGACATGGTGGTGCTCGACTGCTTCAACACGCGGTCGCTGGCGTTCCAGGTGCTCACCGTCAAGGAGCATCTGAAGGCGTTGCCGGCGCTGCTCGACGACGGCATCCTGGAGGAGCCCGAGCGCATCCTGCTGCCGTTGAGCACGGAGGTCGAGGTCAGCGAGGCCGCGACCCTCGATATCCCGACGATCGAACGCTTCGAGCAGACCCTGATGCGGCTGTCGGGGGCGGTCGCCGACCGTTATTTCCTGCAGGGTGCCAAGGCCGTCCCGACGATCAAACTTGCCGGCATGGGATGATCTACACGATCGGCCATCGGACGACCTACACGTATGAAAAGCCGGTCGGCTTCGCGCGTTGCGTGCTGCGCCTGACGCCGGCGACGTCGCGGACCCAGACCCTGCTCGCCAGTGCCCTGCGGATCACCCCGGAGCCGGTGAGCACTATGGTCGGGCGCGGCCCGTTCGGCGAAAGTACTCACACCATCGTCATCGACCAGACCCACACCGAGCTGGTGATCGAGGCGAACTCCCGCGTCGAGGTCGAGCCGCAGGTCGACCAGCAATTGTTCGAAAGCGTCGCCTGGGAGGCGGTCCGCGTCGAGGCCTTCGGCACCCGCGACATCGGTGCCGACGGGCCTGCGGCCTTCCTGTATCCGACGCGCCGCACGCCGGTGGTCCCGGCGATCACCGACTACGCCCGCAGCAGCTTTGCCGCGGGTCGTCCGATTATCGCGGCGACAACCGACCTGATGTCGCGGATGTACGCCGACTTCCGGTACGACCCCGAGACGACGACGGTCTCGACCCCGGCGGCGGAGGCGTTCGAGGCGCGCAGCGGCGTCTGCCAGGACTTCGCGCACATCATGATCTCCGGCCTGCACGGCCTCGGGTTGCCCGCCGCGTACGTCAGCGGCTACCTCCGCACCAACCCGCCGCCCGGACAGCCCCGGCTGGCGGGCGCGGACGCGACCCACGCCTGGGTTTCGGTGTGGTGCGGCGCGGCCAGCGGCTGGATCGGTTTCGACCCGACCAACGCCGTGCTCGCCCGCGAAAGCCACATCGTCCTCGCCACCGGCCGCGACTATTCCGACGTCGCGCCGATCGATGGCATCATCCTCAGTCCCGGCGAGCAGATCATCAAGGTCGAGGTCGACGTCGTGCCGGATGGCGAGATGGTGGCGCAGGGCGGTCTGGCCATGACGCCGGCGGTTCACTAAGGGTGCCGCCCGGTCGGGTGGCCACCAGTGGAATTGCCGTCGTGAACGAACCTGACGCGCCAGCCTTTCACATCGCGGCGCTGTATTGCTTCACCGCGCTGCCGGATTGCGCCGCGCTGGTGGCGCCGCTCGCACGGTTCTGCACCGAGCAGCGCGTCAAGGGCACGCTGCTGCTGGCGCCGGAAGGCATCAACGGGACGATCGCGGGAACGGCGATCGGGGTCGAACGCGTGCTGTCGCAGATCCGGGCGCTGCGGGGCTGTGCCGGTCTCGGGGCCCGGCGGTCGAGCGCGGCGACGATGCCGTTCCACCGCATGAAGGTCCGGCTGAAGACCGAGATCGTCACCATGGGCCAGCCCGGCCTCGACCCGCTGGCGGCCGGCCATTACGTCGCGCCGGAGGACTGGAATGCCCTGATCTCCGAGCCCGGCACGATCGTTATCGACACGCGCAACGACTACGAGGTCCGGATCGGCAGCTTTGCCGGGGCAATCGACCCCGCAACCCGCTCATTCCGCGATTTTCCGACGTGGTTCCGGGAGCACCGCGACACGCTGTTCGCGGGCGGCACGGCACCGAGGGTGGCGATGTTCTGCACCGGCGGCATCCGCTGTGAAAAGGCCACCGCCTTCCTGATCGCCGAGGGTGTCGCGGATGTTCACCACCTGCGCGGCGGCATCCTGAACTACCTCGAGACGGTCCCCGTGGCGGACAGCCTGTGGCAGGGCGAGTGCTTCGTCTTCGACGAGCGCGTTGCGGTCGGCCACGGCCTCAGCCCCGGCAGCCATGCGCTGTGCCGAGCCTGCCGCGCCCCGCTGAGCGCCGCCGACCGCGCTTCCGGACTGTACGTCGAGGGGGTCAGCTGCGCCGCCTGCCACGGCGCGCGCGACGACAGCCAGCGCGCTGGCTATGCCGAACGCCACCGCCAGACCGGGCTCGCGGCAGCACGCGGCGAAGCGCATGTCGGGGCCGTGCTGCCGGTTCGCCCGGCAGCGGCTTAGCGGGGCGCCCGGGGTCGACCTAGCTGATGGGCTGAGGCTGACGATCGCGTCCTTCACCCGCCGGCTCGCGGACGCCGATCGGCCCGCGACGTCGTCCAACCGCCGGTCCTCGATCCGCTGAACGACTGCGATCAGGCCGTCCGATGCGGGACGATGGCCGGTGGTGCAAAGTTGCAACGGCTCCGGACGAATTTCGCTGCACCGCAACAATCTGGACGGATCGCAAGGATTTGCCGCGAAAACGTCACGATCCGCCCATAGGCGACCCGGGTTCCACAAGGATTCCACGCTTAAATGATCAAATTTGTTGCTTCGCGTTCGGCACTGCTGCTGACTGCCGCGTTCGTCCTGACGGCTCCCGGCCATGCGCAGGACGCTGCCGCCCAGACCGCAGCCGCTGCCACTGCCGCCGACGACCTCGGCGAAATCGTCGTCACAGCCGAGCGCCGCTCCGAGAACCTGCAGAAGGTGCCGCTGTCGGTCGCCGTGGTCAGCGGTGACCAGGCCCGCACCTACGGTTCGGGCGGCGAGGACACCTTGCTGTCGCTGTCGGGCCGCGTCCCCAGCCTGTATATCGAGAGCACCACCGGGCGGATTTTCCCGCGCTTTTATATCCGCGGCCTCGGCAACGTCGACTTCTACCTCGGCGCGTCGCAGCCGGTGTCGATCATCCAGGACGACGTCGTCCTCGAGCACGTCGTCCTGAAGTCCAACCCGGTCTATGACGTCGCGCAGATCGAAGTGCTGCGCGGTCCGCAGGGCTCGCTGTTCGGGCGCAATACCACCGCCGGCATCATCAAGTTCGACACCGTCAAGCCGTCGAACGACTTCACCGCGCGCGCCGATGCCTCCTACGGCAGCTACAACACCGTGACCTTCGACGGCGGCGTCGGCGGGCCGATCATCGCCGACAAGCTGTCGTTCCGCCTGTCGGGCCTGTACCAGCACCGCGACGACTGGGTCGACAACACCTACGCCGGCGCGAGCGCCGACGGTACCGTGACGCCGAAGAAGAACGTCATGGGCGGCTATGACGAGCGCGACGTTCGCGCCCAGGTCCTGATGACGCCCGACGACCGGGTCACCATGCTGCTGTCGGCGCATGCGCGCTGGTACGACGGCACCTCGACCTTGTTCTACCGCGGCGCGCTGGCGAAGGGCTCGAACGACGCATCGGCGACGCCGCGCGACCAGGTCGCCTTCGACGAGGCGAACAACAACCACCAGAAGTACACGACCTATGGCACCTCGATGCGTATCGGCATCGACCTCGGTGCTGCGACCCTGACCTCGATCAGCGCCTACGAAAATTCGCACGGCTATTCGCGCGGCGATACCGACGGCGGCGCGGCGGCGAACTTCCCGTTCAACGGCCAGCCCAACGGCTTTGGCCAGTCGCAGGGCCGGCTCCGCGATCTCGACCAGCTGACCCAGGAAATCCGCCTGTCCAGCAACGGCGACACCAAGTTCAAGTGGCAGGTCGGCGCGATGTGGTTCGACCAGCGCGACATCACCGAGTTCGACCAGCGCGGCTATTTCCTGCTGCCCGGCGTGGCTGGTGCCAACCCGAACAACTTCGTCGTGCTGAGGAACCGCAACGACAGCTACGCTGGCTTCGGGCAGGTCAGCTATGAAGTCGTGCCCAACGTCACGATCACCGTCGGCGGCCGCGAGACCAAGGACACCAAGCGCACGCAGTTGCTCAAGACCGCCAACACCGCGCTCAACGCCGTCACCTACAAGGGCCGCACCAACGTACGCCTATCCGACAGCAAGCCGAGCTGGGACGGCAGCATCCTGTGGCAGGCGACCCCGGACCTCAGCCTGTACGCCCGCGCCGCCCGCGGCTTCCGCGGCCCGACCATCCAGGGCCGGTCGGCGGTGTTCAACGCCGACTTCACCACCGCCGATTCCGAGACCAACACCAGCTACGAGGCGGGTTTCAAGTCGAGCCTGTTCAACAACACGCTGCGCTTCAACGCGACGGGCTTCACCTACACGGTCAAGAACATCCAGCTGAACGGCAACGATTCCAACGGCAACGGCGTGCTGTTCAACGCCGACAAGGCCAAGGCGTACGGTGCCGAGGCCGACGTCGAGTGGCGGCCGCTGCGTGGCCTGCTGCTGACCGGCGGCGCGAGCTACCTGCACAGCAAGATCGAGGACAAGAACGTCTTCGCCCAGGCCTGCAGCCTGAACGGCGTGCTGACCTGCACCGTGCTCGACCCGCTGTTCACCCGCGGCACCGGCACCGGCACGACCTACTTCGCGCAGATCAACGGCAACCCGCTGCCGAACGCGCCGAAGTACAACTTCAACGTCACCGCGCGGTACGGCATCCCGGTCGGCAAGGGCGAGCTGTTCGCCGCAACCGACTGGAACCTGCAGGGCTACACCAACTTCGTCCTGTACCGGACCAAGGAGTTCTACTCGAAGAACAATTTCGAGGGCGGCGTGAAGGTCGGTTTCTCCACCGACAAGTACGAGCTGGCGGTATTCGCCCGGAACGTCACCAACGAGAAGAACCTCAAGGGGGTCATCGAGAACTACAACGCCGCGGTGTTCAACGACCCCCGCATCATCGGCGTCTCGGCCGGCATCAAGCTGCGCTGAGCCCGCCCCGAATGGCCGCTCCCCCTGCCATCGGCCGGTGGGGAGCGGCCACGTGTCGTGATTGGCAAAATTGACAGTCGCGGTGGCGCACTGCGGGTCTAGCGTGAGTTCGTTGCGAAGCTGCGCCAACGCGGCACAACGAGGGGAGGCTCACCTGACCGACGTCCTGCCCAAACCGACGTCGCGCGCGAGCGCCGCGTGAACCACGCCGGCAATCTCCACGGCAAGGTCTTCATCGTCACCGGCGCCGCGAGCGGCATCGGCGCGGCCACCGTACGACTGATCGAGGCGCGCGGCGGCGTCGCGGTCGCCACCGACCTCGCGGGCACCGACGTCAAGCTCGACGTCACCGAGCCTGCCGACTGGGACGTGGCGATCGCCGCGACATTGGCTGAGCATGGCCGCATCGACGGCCTCGTCTCGAATGCCGGGATTGCCAGCTCCGGGGCGCTCGTCGACCTCGACCTCGAGGACTTCCGGCGCAGCTCCCGCGTCCATGTCGAGGGTGCCTTCATCGGCATCCAGAAAATCGTCGCCCAGCTTCGCGTCCAGTCGTCGCCGGCGCTGGGCAGCATCGTCGTCGTCGCCTCGGTGATGGCGGCACAGGCAGCGCCCAACGTCGCCGCCTACGCCGCGACCAAGGCCGGGCTGTCGAACATGGCGCGCGCCATCGGCGTCGAGCTGGGGCGGAAGGGCGACTTCATCCGCGTCAACGTCGTCGCCCCGGGCCCCGTCGCAACCCCGATGCTGCGCGCCGTGATGCCCGCCGGCTCGGTCGACAGCCAGGCAAGCTGGACTGGTGTACCACTACGCCGCCCTTCCGAGGCCGACGAGATCGCCGAGACCATCGTCTACCTGCTGTCCGAGGATTCGAGCTTCATGACCGCCTCGGTCACTACCGTCGACGGCGGCTGGAGCCTGACGTGATGACCGAGCCGCCCATTGCCGTCGTTACCGGCGCGACGTCGGGTATCGGCCGTGCCACCGCGGTCCGACTGGCGCGCGACGGCTTCCATGTCATCGCCTGCGGCCGCGATCCCGTGCGCGGCGCTGCCGTCGTTGCCGACATCGAGGCGACCGGCAGCACCGGGCGCTTCCATGCCTTCGACGTCACCGCCGAGGCCGACTGGGCCGAACTCGCGCGCCGCATCGAGGCCGATCACGGCCGCTTCGATGTCCTGGTCAACAGCGCCGGCGGCTTTTTCTCGAAGTCCCTGCCCGACACGACGCTCGCCGAGTTTCGCGCGCTCTGGACACTCGATGTCGAGAGCGTCCTGCTCGGCACCAAATACGCGCTGCGGGCGATGCGCGACACGCGCAGCGCCGGGAGCATCGTCAACGTCTCGTCGCTCGCCGGGCTGATCGCGCTCGACGACTGCGCGGCTTATTGCGCCGCCAAGGCCGCAGTCACGCACCTGTCGCGGGTTGCGGCGCTGGAGGGCGCGGCGTTCGCGCCGGCGGTCCGGGTCAACTCGCTGAACCCGGGCGTGATCTGGACCGAGATGATCACTGGCAGCTACGGCGACAGCGACGCTGTGCGCGCCTTCGTCATGGACGGCAACGCGCTGCAGCGGGTCGGCGAGGCCGAGGACATTGCCAATGCAGCCGCGTATCTTGCCGGCGCGGCTTCGAGAATGGTGACCGGCACGGCCATGGTGGTCGATGGCGGCCGAGGAGCAGATTGATGACGAACCGACGTTTCCTGCTGGTGCGGCGACCCCGCGGCGTACCGGTCGCCGACGACTTCAGCCTGGTGACGCAGCCACTGCCCGAGCTGGGCGACGGCGAATTCCTGATCCGCAATCACTATGCCTCGCTCGATCCGGCGATGCGCGGCTGGCTCGACGATGCGCCGTCGTACATGCCGCCGGTACCGCTCGGCGATCCGGTCCGCGCCTCGACCATCGGCGTCGTCGAGCAGAGCCGCAACCCGCGCTTCCCCGTCGGTGACTGGGTGATGGGCCTGAACGCCAGCGAGGAGTTCTCGCTCGCGCAGGACGGCGGCTTCACCCAGCCGATCGACGCGACCGCGGTGCCGCAGGTCACCAACTATCTGTCGCTGTTCGGCGCGGTCGGGCTGACCGCCTATTTCGGCTTCCTCGAAGTCTGCGAGCCCAAGCCCGGCGACACCGTGCTTGTTACCGGCGCCGCCGGCGCGGTCGGCTCGCTGGTCGGGCAGATCGCGCGGCTGAGCGGCTGCCGGGTCATCGGCATCGCCGGCGGTCCCGAGAAGTGCGAGCGGTTGACCACGCGCTACGGCTACGATGCCGCCGTCGACTATCGCGGCAAGGACGTCGACGCGCTTGCCGCCGCGATCCGCGAGGCTGCGCCGGATGGCCTCGACATCATCTTCGAGAACGTCGGCGGCGTCTGCCTTGATGCCGGGCTGATGAACCTGCGCCACGGCGCGCGCATCGGGCTGTGCGGTCTGATCAGCGAGTACAATGCCGGTGCCCCCGTCGGCGCGCGCAACATCTGGCAGCTCATTGTCCACTCGGCCTCGATCCGCGGGTTGCTGGTCCGCGATTTCCTGCCGCGCTTCGCCGAAGGCGCGGCGGCGATGGACGCGTGGCTCAAGGACGGCAGCCTGGTCTTCGACGAGCACATCGACGAGGGCATCGACAACGCCCTGCCCGCCTTCATGCGGCTGTTCGAGGGCACCAACGACGGCAAGATGATCCTGAAGATCGCGCGGTGAGCGGCCGTCTGGCGGGGCGTCGCGCCGTCGTCACCGGAGCCGCCTCGGGCATCGGGGCGGCAACCGTGGCGCGGCTGCGCGTCGATGGAGCCGAGGTCATCGCGGTCGACCTGACCGGCGACGGGTTGATCGCCGACGTCTCCACCGACGACGGCATCGCCGCGATCGTAGCCGCCTGCGAGGGCCGCCTCGATATCCTGATCAACAACGCCGGGGTCTGCCCGGTCGGACCCGCGGCTGAACTCGCCGATGCCGACTGGCGGCGCGCGCTCGAGATCAACGTCACCGCGCCGTTCCGCCTGTCGCGGGCGCTGGTGCCGCTGCTGGCCAGATCGAAGGCCGGTCGCATCGTCAACACCGGCTCGCTGATGTCGAGCTACGGCAACGCCACGCTCGCGGCCTATTCGGCCTCGAAGCACGCCGTCCTCGGCTTGACCCGCGCGCTCGCCAACGACTTCGGGCCGATGGGCATCACCGTGAACTGCATCCAGCCGGGCTGCATCGTCACCGGCATGACCGCGGCGCTGCTCGAGGACCCGGCAGCGGTCGCTTATTACACCGAGCGCTCGCCGCTCGGCCGGCTCGGCTTGCCCGAAGACATCGCCGACGTCTTCGCCTTCCTGGTTTCGGACGACGCCCGCTTCATCACCGGCCAGGGCATCACCGTCGACGGCGGCGTCATGAGCCACGGCTGATCGCCCTAGCATTTTGGCGCATCGCCCGCCCGGGGCGATGGGCATACCCCGTTCGCGAGGAGACACGCCGCCTTGAACGCCGCCCTGCCCGCGATCGACTTCCTCGGTGCCGAGACGCTGTCCGACCCGTTCGCGGTCTACCAGCTTGGGCTGGCGCGCGGCCCGGTTCACCCGGTCCCCGGCACCGGCATCACCATCGTCCTGGGCTATGCGGCGCTGACGGAGGCGGTGGGGAGGATCGAGGACTTCTCCAACGACTTCGCCGCCGTGCTGGCCGGAATGCGATCGGCCGATCCCGAGGTCGTCGCCATCCTCGACACCGGCTGGCCGCAGCGTAACACGCTCCTGACGGCCGACCCGCCCGACCACACGCGCTTCCGGAAGCTGGTCAACCTCGCCTTCTCGATGCAGCGCGTCGATGCACTCGAGGCGCATATGCGTCGCCTTGTCGGCGGCCTGATCGACGGGTTCGTCGACGCCGGGCACTGCGAGTTCGTGCGTGAGTTCGCGATCCCCTTGCCGGTGCAGCTCATCACCGAGCAGATCGGCATCGACAGCACCGACTTCGCCACCGTCAAGCGCTGGTCCGATGCCTTTGCCGACCGGCTCGGCGGCCAGATCGCCAAGCCGCGCGAACTCGAATGCGCCGCCGAGGTGATCGAATTCCAGCATGCAATGAAGCGCAAGATCGACGAGCGGCGCGAACGCCCGCAGGACGACCTGCTGTCGGACCTCGTCAACGCGCGTATCGACGGCCAGACACCGCTCGACGATGCCGAGCTGATGTCGATCCTCCAGCAATTGATGGTCGCGGGCAACGAGACCACGACCTCGGCGCTGGCGGGCGGGCTGGTCCACCTGATCCGCCACCCCGGGCAGGCCGACAAGGTCCGCGCCAACCCGGCGCTGCTACCCAACCTCGTCGAAGAGGTGCTGCGCCTCGAGAGCCCGACCGCCGGCCTGTGGCGGGTGGTCAAGCGCGACACCGAGCTGGCGGGCGTGCCGGTCAAGGCGGGCTCGATGCTGCTGCTGCGCTTCGCCGCCGCCAACCGCGACCCGGCGCGCTTCGCCGATCCCGACGCCTTCGATGTCGAGCGCAAGAACGCCCGCACCCACGTCGCCTTCGGGCGCGGCATCCACATGTGCGTCGGCAACATGCTGTCGCGGAAGGAAATGGCGGTGGCGTTCGGCGAGCTGCTGGCGCGACTGACCGACATCGAGATCACCGACGAAGCAGCATTGGTCTGCCATCCGAACATGCTGCTGAGAGGGCTCAGCGCACTGCCGATCCGCTTCACGGCGGCGAACACGAAGCTGGAGCACTGAACATGCGATTGCGCGGCAAGGTCGCCTTGATATCGGGCGGCGCGGAGGGCATCGGGGCCGAGACGGCGCGGCGCTTCGTTGCCGAGGGCGCGTCGGTGATGCTCGGCGACATCCAGCTCGACAAGGCGCAGGCGCTGGCCACCGAACTGGGCAGCGCCGCCGCCGCGGTGAAGCTCGACGTCACGGTGCTGGCGGATTGGGAGGCGGCGGTCGCGGCGACGGTCGCGCGCTTCGGGAAATTGACCAACCTGTGCAACATTGCCGGCATCTCGGAACCGGGAACGGTCGTGGAGGTCGGGCTCGATAGCTGGCGACGGACCATCGATATCAACCTGAACGGTACTTTTTACGGCTGCCGTGCAGCGATCCCGGCACTGGCGGCAAATGGTGGTCCGGCGGCAATCGTCAACACCGGCTCGATGCTGGCGCTGCGACCGGGCGCGACCTACGCCGCCTATTGCGCCTCGAAGGCCGCCGTCACGACCCTGACCAAGTGCATCGCGCTCGAGGTCGCCGACCGGGGCATTCGCGCCAACGCGGTCCACCCCGGCGCGATCCGCACCCCGATGTTCGAGCGCTACCTCGCCAATAGCCCCGGCACCCTGGACGAAGTCGAAGCGGCGTTCGCGGCGCACCATCCGCTCGGGCGAGTCGGCGAGGCGATCGAGGTCGCCAACGCCATCGTCTACCTTTCGTCCGACGAATCGAGCTTCACCACTGGCGCCGACATAACCGTCGACGGCGGCGCGGCGATCCGCTCATGAGCGCCGCCCTGACCCGGATCGACGCGCACTTCGTTGCCGCCGGCAAATACCACGACATCGACTTCGCGCGGCTCGAGTTGCTCAAGCTGATCTACGAGCACCCCGAAATCCGGACCAGTGTCTCCAACGATTACAGTGACATCGCGCGCCTGGAAGCCTGTTCGCTGCTGATCACCTACACGTGCGACCTGATGCCGAGCGCCGCCGAGCTGGTGGCGATCAAGGCCTGGCTCGAGCGTGGCGGCCGCTGGTTGGCGCTCCACGGCACGAACTCGATCCTCGAGTTCACCGACGGCGGCGTCGCCACCCCCGAGCTGCGGCCCGACGTGATGGAATTGCTCGGTACCCAGTTCAAGGCGCACCCGCCGATCGGGCCATTCACCGTCGAGGTCTGCGACTCGGACCACGAACTGAGCCGCGGCATTGCCGACTTCGAGGTCATCGACGAGCTTTACCTGTCGAAAACGCTCGCCCCGATCCGGACATTGATGCGGACGACCTTCACCGGCGAGGCGACTGGTTTCGTCGATGCCAACTGGCAGGATGCGGTGGTCCCGATCCTCTATCTGCGCGACATCGGCAAGGGCCAGATCCTCTACAACACCCTCGGTCACTGCCGCGGCCACCACGACCTGCCGATGGTGCCATTTTATGCCCACCCCGAACGGTGCGCTTGGAACTACCCGGTCTATTACGAACTCCTCAGGCGAGGACTGCGCTGGGCGATGAACCGATAACGGCTCGCGCGGCACCCTTTCGCGGCGAGTGGAGGCGGTGACGCTTCCGTTCCGGCCTTGGTCCTGCTATCCGGGGGCCGGGGAGATTGCCGTGGCTACACGCTTGGCTGCAAACGACTCGGCCGTCCAAGAGGGCGTTGCCGGGATAATCGTTGCCGACGAAATGGCGAACCTTGCCATGCGCGTCACTATCCGTTCGATCGACGACATACATGATGCCGCCGTGGCGTTGTGCGAAGTCGCCACCGCGCGCGGACTGCGAATCGCCGCGTGCAGCGACATCGCGTCGAAGGATCAGATGGTCGACGCCGATGGCGGCATCATCAACGGCGAGGTGTTCGGCTGGATGGCCGATGGCGAGCGCTGGTGGGAGGACACCAGGCTGGCGCTGAGCTCGCCCCTGCCCCGCGCCTGCCGCTACGAGAGCGAGCCGTTCTGGGTCAACGAGGACGGCTTCCACACGCATTGGCGCAACCGCTACCTCGACGAGATGAACCTCGCCGATTTCAAGAAGCGCTCACTGTGCGCTGCGGCGATCGTCGTGCCGGTTCACCTGCCCTTTGGCCAGATCGCCGCTGTCAGCTTTCCACCATCCGATGATACCCGCCTCGATCTAAGCGAGGACTTCGCGGTCCACGGCGAGTTGCTCGGGGCGCTGTCACGGCGCTTCATCAGTGGCTACGTCAGCGCGATGCGGACCCAGCAACGCATGCCGTCGGACTGCAAATTGTCGAAACGCGAGGTCGAGTGCCTGCGCTGGGCGGCGATCGGCAAGACCGACAAGGAAATCAGCCTGATCCTGTCGCGCAGCCACGCCACCGTGCGCTATCACGTCCACCGGGCGGGCGAAAAACTGAACGCCGTCAACCGCAGCCAGACCGTCTTCAAGGCGGGCCAGCTCGGCTATCTCGGGGCGGCGTCCTAGACCCGGTTAGGCGGCGACTAGTGTCCGCGCCTTCATCCGGGCGTGCCACGCCGCGACGTTCGCCAACGCCGGGTCAGGTGCCTGGCCGACCGCGGCGCCAAAGTCGGTGAACGCCAGCAGCAGCAGGTCAGCCAGCGTCAGCCGGTCGCCGCAGACGAAATCTCGGCCCGCCAGCTGGCTATCGATCGAGGCGAGCCCATCGGCCGCACACGCCTTGAGTTGCGCCGCCCCATCGGTGACGCAGCGCATCCGGCTTTCGAACATCGGCAATCCCTCGGCACCGCGAAACCCCGCAACCAGGGGCTGGACGTAGCCGAGATCGATACGGCGGACCCACATCCGGGTTTCGGCGCGCTCGACCGCCGTGCTCCCGATCAGGGGCGGGCTTGGATGCAATTCCTCGATGAACTCGCAGATCGCAATGCTCTCGGACAGGAAGCTGCCGTCGTCGAGCTCGAGCAGGGGCGTACCCCCGGTTGGATTCTTGGCGAGATAGTCCGGCTGCCGGTTCTCACCCTTGATGATGTCGAGGGTCTCGGTCGGCAGGGAAACCCCTTTCTCGGCGAGAAACAGCGTCACGACGCCGGGGTTCGGGCCGATCGAGGTGTAGATCTTCATCAGGGTAGCACTCGCTTCGTGGATAGTCCGAGCATGTGGCGCGCACCGTCTCGACGCCATGCGCTAAAGTGACAAGGCCTCCGATGTCTCAAGCGGCGGTCGGCGGCGTGAACACCTCGATCTCGTCGACGAACGCCGCCTTGAAGCCCGCGGGTTCGAGCCACGCGACCGCCGCCGGCGCACGCGCCCTGGCCCAGTCCGCCTCGAACGCCGCAGCATCGGGCCACCAGATCTCCTCGACGGCACCGAAGCCGAAGCTCGGGTCGATCGCCTGGCCCGACACCGCATGATTGACGATCCGACCGCTGGCGTTGGCGGTCGGGCACAGCCACCCGTCCGCATTCTCGAGCATAGCGCGCGCAGTTCCCGATATGGGGTGCGCGAACAGCATCAGCTTGACGGCACGGGGCGAGAACTCTGGTCGGGGGATCAGCACGACCTCCTCGACGACGAGGCCCGATGAGCGACCCTCCATGAACAGCGGTTCGTCCAGCGTCGCGCCGTCGCGGCACTCGGGGCTGCCCGCCAGTTCCGCCATGTCGGCCAGCGACTCGACCCACAGCATGGGTGAACCGTCGGCCGGGCGCTGCACATCCGCCAACGGTCCTGGCCGATAGTGCGCCTGGGCGTAGCCGGTCAGCCAGCGCCGCAATTTCTCGGCATGGGCGCGGTGGACGGTCTGCCAATGCCGGCTGAAGGCAGCGTAGTCGAGGTCCGGCCGACGACGCAGGAAACCGATGATCTTAGGCATTGCCTCAAGCGCCGTTGTAGAGCGGGTCGTCGGGGAAGCGACCGCCGCGACGGGTCAGCGTCGCATACAGCCCGTCGTCCCAGCGCGCCGTCGACGGGGTATTGGTATTCCAGTCCATGACATAGCGCCGGGTCAGGATCCGCCACGCGCCACCCCGCTTTTCGAGCACGTCGAGGTAGCGGCCACCGACAACGATCTCGACCGGCCCGTCGAAGGTCTCGGCCTCGTGATAGGCGCGGCAGTACGTCTCCGAGTCGGCGCGGTCACCGGCGATGTCGATGATCATGTTGCCGAGCATGTGCTGGGTCCGCAGCATCGCCCTGAGCGCCGCGACGGTTGCCGTCGACCATTCCGCCGCATCGCCGATGCCGTGCCCGAAATCGGCGGTGGCACCGGGCCACCAGACGCCGAGCAAGGTGTCGAGATCGCAGCGGTCGATGCCGCGGGCGTAGCGGCACAGCACGTCCATGATCGCCAGCCGGTCGGCGGTAGTGTCCTTGGTTCCTGAGTTCATCGGCGTCGCAGCCCTTCCCGGTCACAGCTGAGGTCGTGCGGCGCACGCTGGCCAAGCGGCCAGCCGGTCTGCGCCATCAGCGCCGCGTCGCCGGCGGGTTCGCTGCGCAGCCAGTCGACAAGCTCGCTGCGGTGGGCGATCTTCCACGCTCCGGCGCGGCGTTCATAGCGGTCGACGTAGCGTCCCGAGACCCACAGGTCCTGCTCGGCACCGTCGTCGCCGACAACCCGGTGAAAAGCCTGGAAATAGACCTCGCCGAACGCCGTATCGCCCTCAAAGTCGATGTCGACCTGCCCGATCATGTGGTGGTTGGAGCGGTGCGGGGTCAGCACACCCTGGGCAAAGGCGACGAATTCGTCCGCGCTGCCCTTGAAGCTGCCGTAGTCGGTAGTCGCGTCATCATGAAAGACCGAGCGGTGCAGTGCCGGCTCGAGGCGGTCCTGCGCCCGCATATAGTCACACAGCAGCCCATAGATCTCGTGCCACGCGAGGACTTCATCGAGGGTGCGAGCGCTCATCGCTTCATCGCCGTGCCCGCGGGCTTCGTTCGGTGTCGATCATCGCTGCATGGTGACGGCGGCACCGGCGGGCGCACCTGACCTTATTGTCAGGCCCCCGTGGCGACGCCCTCAGCTGTCCGGGAGCCGGATGACCAGTCCGTCGAGCTCCTGGCGCAGCTTGACCTGGCACGACAGGCGCGAGCCCGGCTGTTCGTCGACGAGTTCGAGCAATTGCTCCTCCATGCCGTTGGCGGGGCCGACGCGCTCGCGCCACTCGTCGGGAATGACGACGTGGCAGGTCGCGCAGGCGCAGGAGCCGCCGCATTCCGCGAGGATGCCCGGCATGCCGTTGCGCACCGCGACCTCCATCAGGCTGCCGCCGGTGCGCGCCAGAACATCGTGGGTGGTGCCGTCGTTTTCGACAAAGTGCAGCGTGATCATCGCCGGCGGTTTGGCACCACTAGACCGGTTCGGCTACCCTCAGCAGTAGCTTGCCGATGTTGTCGCCCCGGAACAGTCGCAGCAATGTCGCGGGGGCGTTCTCGAGTCCATCGGCGTAGTCCTCGCGGGTCTTCAGCGCGCCGCTATCGACCCAGGCCGACAGACGGGCGCGCGCCTTAGGAAACTCCGCGACGTGGTCGGTGAGCAGTAGGCCGGTCATGGTCGCGCGCTTGAACACCAGGTTGAAGTAGTTCGACGGCCCCGGCGGCTTGCCGGCCTGCTCGTACCGCGCGATGCCGCCGCAGATGACGACGCGAGCGTTGAGCGCGATCCGGCCGAGCAGGATGTCGAGCTGCTCGCCGCCGACATTGTCCCAGAGGATGTCGATGCCGTCGGGAATATGCTCGCGGATCTGATCCTTGAGGCCGCCGGCCTTGTAGTCGATGGCGGCATCGAAGCCGAGCTCCTCGGTCAGCCAGCGGCACTTCTCGGGCCCACCGGCAATGCCGACGACGCGGCACCCTGCGATGCGCCCGATCTGTCCCGCCACCGAGCCGACGCCGCCGCCCGCGCCGGTCACGACAAGCGTGTCACCGGGGAACGGGTGGGCGATCTTGCTCATGCCAAAATATGCGGTGAGACCGGTGTTGCCGAGCACGCCGACATAGAGCGGCAGTTTCTCCGGATCGTTCGGCAGCCTGGTCAGCAGCCGCGCCTCGAGCGCTGCCTCGGTCCGCCAACCGATCGGACCGGAGACGAAGTCGCCTGTGCTGAAATCGGAGACCGTTGACTCCATCACCTGCGCGACGCCCGACGAGGGCATGACGTCTCCAACGGCCGTCGGTGCCGCATAGCCCCCTGCGTTTTCCATCCAACCCTTCTGGGCCGGATCACACGACAGCATCAGCGTGCGGACGCGGACCTCACCCGGCTTAAGCGCCTCGGGAGCATTATCCTCGTGACGCGTGAAGTCATCGATGCGAAGTTCGCGACCGTTGGGTCGTGCGGCAATACGCCAGTGCATTTCGGCTCCAAAAGAAGTTGCTGCGCAATGCAAAATGCTGTGTACGATCTCCCCAGTTGGCGCAAGCGCGTTGGAGATTGGTATGGACGTCGAACTCTCGGACGTTGACCGCGTCTTCCAGGACGAGGTCCGCAGCTTCCTGGCGGAGAAGTTTACGCCCGAGTTGCGCGCCGCTTCGGCGCGGCAGGCTGGCGTCTTCGCCGAGGGTACGCTGGCCCGCCAATGGCACACTATCCTCTATGAAAAAGGCTGGATCGCGCCGTCGTGGCCAGAGGAGTACGGCGGCCCGGGCTGGACCGCGATGCAGCGCTACATCTTCGACCGCGAGCTCGGGCTGGCCGGTGCACCGTCGCTGCCCGGCATGGGCCTGTCGCTCTGCGCGCCGGTGCTGATGGGCTATGGCACGCAGGCGCAGAGGGATTATTTCCTCCCGAAGATCCTGTCGGGCGAACACTACTGGTGCCAGGGCTATTCGGAGCCGGGCTCGGGGTCCGACCTTGCCTCGTTGAAGACCCGGGCCGTTCGCGACGGCGACGACTACGTCGTCAACGGCACGAAATTATGGACGACCCACGCCCACGAAGCGAACTGGATGTTCCTGCTGGCGCGCACGTCGCAGACCGGGAAGCCGCAGGCCGGCATCTCGTTCCTGCTGACGCCGATGGATGCGCCGGGGCTGACGGTAACACCGATCCGCTCGATGTCGGGCGAGCACGAGGTGAACCAGTGCTTCTTCGACGACGTGCGGATTCCGGCAGCGAACCTTGTCGGCGCCGAGAACGACGGCTGGACGGTCGCCAAGTACCTGCTCGAGTTCGAGCGCGGCGGCGGCTCGGCCGCGGGCCGGCTCAACGCCCAACTCCGCAAGCTGTACAAGGTCGCCCACGCGGAACTCGGCGACGACGGCGCACCATTGTGGGAAGACGAGTCGTTCCGATCGCGAATCATGAGGCTCGAAACGCAGGTCATGGCGATCGACTGGACCGAACGCCGCCAGGTCGCCGGCCGCCGTACCGGGCAGACCGCGGGCAACGCCACCGCCTCGATGCTCAAGCTGATCGTCAGCGAAGCGACCCAGCAGCTTGCCGAATTGACTGTCGAGGCACTCGGTCCGCGCGCCGCGGTCGACCAGCGCCACGCGCTTGGCATGTTCGCCAACGAAGCCGGCATCGGCCCCGACTATGCGTTGACGCCGACGGCGCGCTATTTGAACTCGCGCGCTGCAACGATCTTTGGCGGATCGAGCGAAATCCAGCGCAATGTCATTGCGAAGGTCGGCCTGGGCCTCTAGACACTTGAAAAGTGCACGGCGTGTTATTGTCGTGGGGGTGAGGTCAAGATGGCGGTCCAAGTAGCAACGAACCTATTCACCGGTGAGGGCAACGCAACGCGCCTTCTCGCCGGGCGTCGCCGCACCGACGGCAAGCTCCGCTTTCCCTATCCGACCGGGCCCGAAGCGGATGAGTTCGAACTGATCGAGCTTTCGCCGCGCGGAAAATTGTGGTCGTGGACGGTCCAGCGGTTCCGCCCCAAGTCGCCGTTCAACGGCAACGGCGGCGAGATGGATTTCAAGCCCTACGGGGTCGGTTACGTCGAGCTTGCCAACGAACTGATCGTTGAGGGACGCATCGTCGCCGACGACTTTGCCGCCCTCAAGATCGGCCAGCCGATGCGGATCACTACCGAGGCCTACCGCGAAAACGCCGACGGCGAAGCGGTACTGACCTACGCCTTCACCCCCGATGCAGAGGGACACAGCGCATGACCGCGGTTCATATTGTCGGTGCCGGAATCCACCCGTTCGGGCGTACCGAAGGCAGCACCGGACTCGACCAGGGCGTGTTCGCGATCCGGCAGGCGCTCGACGACGCCGGCCTCGACTGGTCGCAGATGGAGTTTGGTTACGGTGGCTCCTCGGCGGCCGGAGCTGCCGACGCGGTGCTTCCGCGCCTCGGCCTGACAGGCATGCAGTTCATCAACGTCAACAACGGCTGCGCCACCGGCGGCTCGTCGATCCTGTCCGGCTATGCAGCGATAAAATCGGGCGAGTTCGACATCGGCATCGTCGTCGGTTTCGACAAGCATCCCCGCGGCGCCTTCAACGCCGACCCGGAAGCGTCGGGCCTGCCGCGCTGGTACGGCGAGACCGGCATGATGCTGACGACGCAGTTCTTCGCCAACAAGATCAATCGCTACATGGCGCTCAACGGCATCAAGGCCGAGACGCTCGGGCAGGTCGCCGAGAAGGCCTTCGAGAACGGCGCCGTGACGCCACACAGCTGGCGCAAGAGCCCGGTCAGCCTCGACACCATCATGAATGCCCAGATGGTTTCCGACCCGCTGACCAAGTTCATGTTCTGCTCGCCTGCCGAGGGCGGCGTGGCGCTGATCCTCGCGTCGGACCGCAAGATGCGCGAACTCGGCCTGAGCGGCCCCCGCGTGCGCGGTGCCGCGATCCGTACCCGCCCGGCCGGCTCGTTCGAGGTGTTCGCACCTGCGCTCGAGATCGAGCGCGGCAAGTCAGCGACGCAGCTCGCGTCCGCGGCCGCCTGGGAAATGGCGGGCGTCGGCCCCAGCGACATCGATGTCGCCCAGCTCCAGGACACCGAGAGCGGTGCCGAGATCATGCACATGGCAGAAAATGGCTTCTGCGCCGACGGTGAGCAGGGCGACATGATCGCGCGCGGCGACACCCGTATCGGCGGCAAGCTGCCGATCAACACCGACGGTGGCTGCCTGGCGTGCGGCGAGCCGATCGGCGCGTCCGGCCTTCGCCAGATCTACGAGAACGTCGAGCAGCTTCGTGGCCGCGCTCACGGGCGGCAGGTCGCCGATGCGGCGCTCGCCTACAGCCAGGTCTACGGCGCTCCCGGCATATCAGGCTGCGTCGTCCTCGAGCGCTAGAATTCGAACCCGAAATATCGAACGTTGAAATCCGGAGAAGCAACGATGCCCGAAGCTGTCGCGGTCGCGGACCGTGCGACGTCGCAAACCAGTCCGACGTCGCCCGACCGTGCGACGCTGCTGGAAATCTACCGCCGTACGGTGTTGATTAACCGGACCGATGAGCGCTTCCGCCAGCTGCTGATGACCGGCAAGCTGCAGATCGTCTATTACCCGGTTCGCGGGCAGGAAGTGCTGTCGGCCGCGATGATGACCGCGCTGAAGCCGGACGACTACCTCGTCACCACCTACCGCGGCGTTCACGACCAGCTCGCCAAGGGCATCCCGTCCAAGCTGCTGTGGGCCGAGTGCGCCGGGCGCTCGACGGGCACGTGCAAGGGCAAGGGCGGTCCGATGCATATCACCCATCCCGAAACCGGTGTCATGGTCACCACCGGGGTCGTTGGATCGGGACTGCCGATCGCCAACGGGCTCGCGCTCGCCTCGCAGAATCGTGGTGACGGCAAGGTCACGGTGGTCAGCTTCGGTGACGGGGCAACCAATATCGGCGCCTTCCACGAGGCCATGAACATGGCGCAGCTGTGGAAGTTGCCGGTGATCTTCCTGTGCCAGAACAACCTGTTCGGCGAGCACACGGCCTACGCCGCGCACACCTCGGTGCCCTCGATCGTCGACCGCGCCGCGAGCTACGGCATGAAGGGCGTCAAGACCGACGGCAACGATCCGGTCGCGATGTACGAGACCGCCAAGGCCGCGGTCGACCGGGCGCGGGCCGGCGAAGGTCCGACGCTTATCGAAGCGATGACCTTCCGCATGCTCGGTCACCTGTTCGGTGCCGACTTCAGCTACGTGCCCAAGGAGCTTACCGAGGCCGGCATTGCCAATGATCCGGTACCCCGGTTCCGCAACCGCCTGCTCGAGATGCAGGTGACCGAGTCCGAACTGGCCGCGCTCGAAGCCAAGGTCGAGGCCGAGATCGACGAGGCGGTCGAATTCGCGCTCGCCAGCCCGTTCCCCGATGTAAGCGAACTCCGCATCGATGTCGTGAAGCAGGAGTTGGCCGCATGAGTACCCAGGACCAGACCATGACGGCCCCCGCCCCGGCTCCGGCCAAGGTCGCCAAGATCAGCTTCGTCGAAGGCCTGCACATGGCACTCGACGAGGCGATGGGTGCCGACGAAAACGTCATCGCGCTCGGCGAGGACGTCGGCGATGCGCAGGGCGGCGGCGTCTTTAAGATCACCAAGGGCCTGAGCACCAAGTACGGCGTCAACCGCGTCCGCGCGACGCCGATCTCGGAGCAGGCGATCATCGGCGCCGCGGTTGGTGCAGCGCTCGTCGGCATGCGACCGGTCGCCGAGATCATGCTGATGAATTTCGTCACCGTGGCGATGGACCAGATCGTCAACCACGCTGCAAAACTGCGCTTCATGTCTGGTGGCCAGACCCACGTGCCGCTGGTGATCCGCACCACGACCGGTGTCGGCGTCGGTTTCGGTGGCCAGCATTCGGACATGCTCGAGGCGTGGTTCGCCCACGTGCCCGGCCTCAAGGTCGTGATGGCATCCAACCCGGCGGATGCCTACGGACTGCTGCACTCGGCGATCGAGGACGACGACCCCGTCATCCTGATCGAGAACATCCTGTGCTACGGCATCCAGGGGCCCGCCCCTACCCCCGGCTACCGCGTACCACTCGGCAAGGCTGCGATCACCCGCGAGGGCACCGACGTCAGTATCATCAGCTATGGCAAGGCCGTACTCGATGCGCTTGCTGTCGCCGAAAGGCTCGCCGCCGAGGGCGTTTCGGTCGAAGTGGTCGACCTCCGCACGATCGCACCGTTCGATGAGGCGACGGTGCTCGCTTCGGTTGGCAAGACCGGCCGCGCGGTCATCGTCCACGAGGCGGTCAAAGCGTACGGCACCGGCGCCGAGATGTCGTCGCGCATCCACGAGGAATTGTTCGGTCAGCTCCACGCCCCGGTGCAGCGCGTCGGCGGCACGTATTCGCCAGTGCCGTTCTCGCCTGCCCTCGAGAAAGCCTGGATCCATAGCCAGGACCAGATTACCGCCGCGGTCCGCCGGACCCTCGACTGGAAGAAGCCCCGATGAGCACCGAACTTCGTATCCCCAAGCTCGGCATGACGATGACCGAAGCGACGCTGCAAGAGTGGCTGGTGCCAGACGGTGCGACGGTCACCGCGGGACAGCCGATCTATGCGCTCGAGACCGACAAGAGCACGACCGAGGTCGAGTCCCCCGACGCCGGCACCCTCAGGCACCTCGGCACGCCGGACGAGACCTATGACGTCGGGACGTTGATCGGGACGATCGAGTAGCGTTACGCCGCCGTGGCGGCCGCTAGAGCTCGGCCGCAGACGAAGGTGCCCATGAGGCACTTGGGAAGACCGGAACCTTGCCGGTGCGCTTCAGGTCGGCAAGGAAGCGCTCGGCATCAATCCGGACCTGCCCCTTCACGGCGCCGACCGTCAGCAGCAGCATGCTTTCGGTCAGGTGCGGCAGATACTCGTCGTCGCTGAGACGCTCGAGGCACCAATCGTTAATGGTCGAATACTGAACATTGGCCATGGTATCCGCGAAATGGTCAATGTTTACCCAGGCCTCGAGCTCGTCGTTGGCACGCAGGACCGACAGCCACTCGTGGATGCGGGTCAGCGACATCTGCTGCAACGTCTCCCACACGTCACGCGGCGTCGCCGGCCCGAAATAGATCGCGCACACCGCTTTGGTGTAGTTCCGGACCCGGAAGTTGCGACGATTGATCGCGATCGTCCGGTCAAGCACGCCCTCGAGCGTGTTGCGATCGGTCTTGTGCCGGACATTGGCGTTGAAATCATCGAACGCCTGGCGAATCGCAATGGCGATGACGCGGTCCTTGTTGCTGAAGGCGTTGTACAATGTGCGCTGTGCAACCCCAGCGCGGAGGCACAGCTCGCGAACGCTGAAGTTTTCAATGCCGCTCTCTGCGATCATCTGCCGCGCTTCCTTCAGCAGCCGGCGCCGGCGATCGAGGATCAGCGGGCTCGAATACAGCAGCGGTTTCTCGGGGTGGGCATCCAGCGTTGGGGGAGTGGTATGAGCGTTCATGTCGGCCATGTTCCTGAATCCATGCAAATAGTCCAGCGTTTGCCGGCGCTGTAGCACCGCTGCGGCATTTTTCGCGCGATGGGCCAAGGCGGTACGTGCGCTATCCGGAAAACCGGCATCGGCGATGGCAACTAACAACTTCGTTCAGTTGCAATCCGATGAGAAGTTGGCTTTGATAAATCTACACCGTCACGCAAAATCTGGGGCCTGATTTTGGACTTCGACCTTCGCGAAGATCAGCAGCTGCTACGCGACTCCGTCGGGGCCTATCTGGCGCGCCACTACAGCTTCGATCAGCGTCGTGCGGTGCTCCAGAACGGTGCATGGCGACCCGATATCTGGAGTGGGTTTGCCGAGCAGCTCGGACTCCTCGGCGCGACCATACCCGAGACGCTTGGCGGCTTCGGCGGCGGACCGGTCGAGACGATGATCATTTGCGAGAAACTCGGCGAAGCGCTGGTGCTCGAACCGTATATCGAGTGGGTGACGCTGGCGTCGGCATTGTTGAACCGCGCTGGTGATAGCGTCGCCGACCTGGTTGCGGGGATCGTCGACGGCAGCCTGCGGATCGCGCCGGCACTATACGAAGACAAGGGGCGCTTCAGCCTGGCCTTGGTAACGACCCGGTGCACCACGGAGGATGGTGGCTGGACCGTTACCGGGACCAAGACCGGCATCGCGGGAACGGCAGGAGCGACCCATTTTCTGGTCAGCGCGCGCGCCAGCGGCGAGGGCCGCGACCCGAAGGGCATCGCGCTGTTGCTCGTCGCCGCCGACGCGCCTGATATCGAGCGGCGCGACTATACGCTGATCGACGGACGCAGCGCCTCCGACGTCAGCTTCCACGACACGCCCGCCCGGCTGATCGAGTTCAACGATGATACGCTCGCGACAATCGAGCGTGCCGTCGACGAGGCCACCGTGGCAGTCTGCGCGGAGGCGGTCGGCGTGATGCAGACCGCGCTCGACATGACCGTCGCCTACGCCAGCCAGCGCCAGCAGTTCGGCAAGCCGATCGCCAGCTTCCAGGCGCTCCAGCACCGGATGGTCGACATGAACACCCAGATCGAACTGTCGCGCTCGCTGACCATCATGGCAACGCTGACCGTGTCCGCGCCCGACCACGAGCGTCGCAAGGCGGTGTCGGCGGCCAAGGCATTCATCTCGGAGGCCACGAAATTCGTCGGCCAGGGTGCAGTGCAGATCCACGGCGGCATCGGCACCACCGACGAGCTCGCGATCTCGCATTATTTCAAGCGTGCGACCGTCATCGAGACCCAGTTCGGATCTGCCGCGACCCACCTCAAGCGCATGGGCGAGGCGAGCTCCGAACCCGCTGCGTAGTCGCAAGCCGCGCTACGACCAGGGAATGATCAACTCACGGCGATCCCAGGTCAGCGGCGCCCGGCGTGCGACCGCATACATCTCGCGGATCGTCGCATTTTCCGGATACAGCTCGATCATGTGGCCGAGCGTCGGACGCGCATCGATGTAGCAGATCGTCGCTCCGAACGAGACGGTGAACTCGCTTGCGACGGCCATGCCCTCGACGACGAATTTATCTCGCGTCGGTTCATAGTCCGGGCAGAATATCGCGACGTGGTGGAGCCCCTCGGTGCCGCGCGGGAACATCTCGGTGAAGGCGTCAGGGCCGTCGGACAGGACCTGGACCAGCTCGAGGTTGAGGTCGCCCGACTGGACGAAGACCCCGCGGATGCGGATCGGCGGCGCGTGCGCGCCGCGGTAATAGTGGTCCGCCAGCTCGCCCTCGCCGCCCCCGACGAACGGCCCGATCCCGTAGAGCCGGTGCAGGCGGGCGCAGGCAGCGTCGAGGTCGCGAACGACGTAGCAGTTCTGGACGACCTCGAGTGGGCCAGTGACCTCGGCCTGGCCCACTCGTCAGCCCGTTAGAACGAAAAGCCGAACGACACGCCCGCCGTCCGTGGCTCGCGCGCTGCCGCAGTCTTGAACAACCCCGGCACGATCGTCGTCGACGAGATGCCGCGGACGTCGAGGAGGTTGCGGACGTAGACGTTGACCCGGGTCTTCAGGCCCGCGATCTCCGGCTCGATGGCGATGCTGGCGTCAAGCTGGTTGAGCGCCTTGGTCCGGCTGGCGAGGCTGTTGAGCGTCGGCGCGTTGGGGTTCGCATTCGACGGATCCGGCGTGATCGCGGTGAAATAGCGCGAGATATGCCGGAAGTTGGTCGACATGGTCAGGTCGCCGAACGAGGTCGGAATCGCGTAGGTTGCCCCTGCCGAAGCGGTCAGCGTCGGATTGAAGGTCAGGTCGAGCCCCGACAGGTCGATTGGCGCCAGTGTCAGCGGGTTGAGCGTCAGGAAGTCCTTGTAATTCGACTTCAGGTAACCCGCCGACGCGGTCAGCGTGAGGCCATGGAGCGGCTTGGCGGTGATGTCGGCCTCGACTCCCTTGATGATCGCCGACGCCGCATTCGAGACGATCGTCTCGTTGGTGTTCGGCGAACCAGGCGGCGTGCGCCGAATGATCGACTCCTGCTTGTTGTCGTACTTTGAATAGAAGCCGGCGATGTTCAGCGACACGCGCCGGTCCAGCAACTGCGTCTTCAGCCCGCCTTCGTAGCTGTCGACGGTCTCCGGATCGTACGGCGTCTGGGAGGTTGCGATCGACGTCGCGCGGCCATTGAAGCCGCCGGCACGATAGCCGCGCGCATAAGATGCATAGACCATGAGATGGTCGTTCGGGCGGAAGTCGACCGACGCCTTCGGCGTGAACTTCGACCACTTCTGTGACGCGCTGACGTCGAACGCGCCAGGGAAGTTGTTGTCGAAGGTCTTCTTGTCCTTGGTGTAGCGGCCGCCGACGGTCAGGCGGAAACGCGGCAGGAAGGCCCAGTTGACGTCACCGTAGGCGGCATAGGATTTTGAGCTCTGCGCCGCAAACTGGTTGACGGTGTTGCCGCCAAGTAGCGGACCCAAGAACGTCGTCTGGTGATTCTCGTACTTGCTGTCGAAGTAATAGAGGCCGGAGACGAAATCGAGCTTATCGGTGATCTTGCCCGACAGTCGAAACTCCTGCGTGATCTGGCGATATTGCTGGTCACGAACGGTTTCGTAAAAGGGAATCGACGTGCCATCGAAGTCCTGACGGAAGAGCTCGTTGTCTTTACGCCAAGCGCTGATCGAGACCAGGTGGAAGTCGTCCGACAGGTCGTAGTTGAGTTCCAGCGTGACTGCCGGAGACCGGTAATGGGTAGTGTTATCGAACTGAGCGAAGGTCTTGTAGAGCGAGTCGCTGCCCAGGTTGCACTCGTTGGCGGGTGCACCAACACAAACGAAGTCGCCTGTCGTACTCGATGCCAGGTTGATTGTGCGCCCGGTCGCAGTTTGCTTCTCGACGGTGAGCAGCGCGTTGAAGTCGGGCGTCGGCGTCAGCTGCAACGCAAAGCCGTAATTGTCGGAGGTGCCGTCGGGCTCCCGATTACCGGTGGTGACGTTGCGATAGTAGCCGTCGAGGTGCGTGTGCGATTCGAACATCTTGAGGGCCAGGATGTCCTTGATGATCGGGACGTTGACGACGCCCTTGGCCTCGAACAGTCCATAGCTGCCGAAGGTGACTTCGGCCTTGCCGCCGAGCTCGCCGGTCGGACGCGAGCGGCGGATGTTGATGACGCCGCCGATCGTGTTGCGGCCGAACAGCGTACCTTGGGGACCGCGCAACACTTCCAGGCTGGCGATATCGAAGAAATCGAGCAGCTGCCCGGTATTGGTGCCAATGAAGACACCGTCGATGAGGACGCCGACGGCCGGATCGAACGACTTCTCGATGTCGGCGAACGAGATGCCGCGGATCGAGATCGCCGCGGCCGATGGGCCGGCGCCGACCGGCTGGATGATCACGTTAGGCACCATTCCGGCAATGTCCTGGATGGTCAGAGCGTTCGTCGCCTCAAGTGTTGCGGGCGTGATCGCGGACACCGAGACCGGCGTGGTCGACAGGGTTTCTGAGCGCTGGCGCGCCGTGACGACGATGTCGCCGACGGTGTCCTGGGCAACCGAGGGCGCCGTGGCCAGCGCCGCCTGCTGTGTCGTGGGCGTCGCGGCAGGCTGTTCGCCGGCGACAGGCGGAACGGTCTGCGCCAGCGCCGCCGATCCCAGGCCGAGGCCGGCGGCCATGGCGAGGGCACTTGTCCTGCCGAGAACTCTGAAATGGCGCGATGTTGCACCAATTGACACGGATGTCCGGAGCGTGAGCTTCATGGTAGCCTCCCCTATTCGCATTTCTATGCGTCGCATTTTCTGCGTTGTTACTCGGGTCACGTATTTTGCATGACCTGTCAAGATTGCGTTACACCGCGATGCCCCAGCACAAATGATAGTCGGGGCAAATGGGACAGTCGCGCACGACGGGCTCGTTGACCATCATAGGAATGAAGTTTACACAGCAGGTCACTTTTGCGCTGCTGCGACCCCTCGGGGTCAGGAGAGTCCGATGCACAATGCGATGTCCAATCCCCAGATCGCGGCGATGGTGCGCCACGGCATCGAGCATGCCGCGAACGGCACGATGGAGCTGGTCGACGAGGTGCTGAAGGTGCCTGCGAGCAACTACACCAGCCCGGACCGTTTCAAGCTCGAGGTGGACCGTATCTTCAAGCGCTTGCCGCTGATGCTCGCGCCGACCGCCGAGTTGCCGAAGCCGGGCGACTACAAGACCCTCGAAGTCGCCGGGATTCCCGTACTGTTGGTACGTGGCCAGGACGGCATCGTGCGGTCGTTCATCAACAGCTGCTCGCATCGCGGCACGAACGTCGCGACCGAGGACACCGGCAACGCGCGCCGCTTTACCTGTCCTTACCACGGCTGGACCTTCGCCCAGACCGGCGAGTTGCTGGCTATCGCCTCTCCGCAGGATTTCGGCCAGATCGACAAGTCCTGCTACGGCCTGACCGCGCTGCCGGTCGCCGAGCGTGCCGGTCTGATCTTCGGCAGTGTCGATCCGAAGTCGACGATCGATATCGACGGCTTCCTGGCAGGCTACGACTCGCTTCTTGAGGCTTTCAATCTCAAGGACTGGCACCTGTTCGCCAGCCGCCGCCTGCGCGGTCCGAACTGGAAGATCGCGTACGACGGCTATCTCGATTTCTACCACCTGCCGGTGCTCCACAAGAACACGCTGGCGCTGAGCATGGAGCTCGGCAATCGCGCGCTGTTCCACGCTTGGGGCCCGCACCAGCGCCTGCTCGCGCCCGACCGGGCCTCGCGCGAACTCGGTGGAACGCCCGAAGCAGAATGGCGCGATGACCAGGTTCTCAACGGCGTCTGGACGATCTTCCCGTGCATCTCGATCGCAAGCTTCAACGGCGGCGGCCGCGGCGTCATGATCTCACAGCTGATGCCCGGCGATGTCGTCGGCGAGTCGTGGACCCGTCAGATTTACCTCATGGAGCACGAGCCCGACGCCGAGACCGCTATCGCCGCGCACGCCCAGTTCGACATGCTCGAAGTCGTCGTCCGCGATGAGGACTATGCCACCGGCCTGCGCCAGCAGCGTGCGCTCGACGCTGGCATGATGGAGCACGTGCTGTTTGGCCGCAACGAGGGCGGCGCCCAGGCCTTCCACGGCTGGGTCGACCGGATCATCGCCGCCGACGATCGTCAGCTCAATCAACTGTTCGCGCCACAGCGGCTCCAGGCGGCGGAATAACCACTCCTGCCGATGGAGCCAAAATGGACGCACAGACCGTAACCGACCTGCGGCGGCTGATGGAGTATGAGGCCGGAAGGCACGCTCCGCCACGTGATTTTCCGGCACTCCCCGATGTTCCGGGTGGCCGCTACACCGACCCACGCTTCGCCGCGCTCGAGAAGGATGCGGTGTGGCGCAAGAGCTGGCTGCTGGCGGGGCACACCGACGAACTGCCGAAAATCGGCTCGTTCAAGCTATGGGAAATGGTCGGCCAGCCCCTGTTTCTGGTGCATGCCCGGTCGGGCGAAATCAATGCCTTCTACAACACCTGCAGCCACCGCGGCGCCCCGGTGGTGACCGAGGAAAGTGGCCGGCGCCCGCGCTTCACCTGCAAATATCACGGCTGGGTCTATGACGACGAAGGCCAGCTCCAGTCGATCCGTGACGCCGAGGACTTCGTCGACCTCGATCTGTCGTGCCGTCCGCTGCGCCGCGTCCGCTGCGAGCGCTACGGCAAGCTGATCTTCGTCAATTTCTCGAACGAAGCACCGTCGCTCAGCGAATGGCTCGGTTCGATCGCCGGCGAGTTTGACGAGTTCCGCTTCGACCAGACGCGCCTCGTGGACCATTATGTCTGGGACCTCGACTGCAACTGGAAGATCGCCATGGAGGCCAACATGGAGGTCTACCATGTGCCGAATATCCACCCGTCGACGGTCGCGGTCGGCCTCGATCACCGGCGCAACGTCAACAGCCTGTACCCGCACGGTCACGGCCGCATGATCGCGCCGGGGTGGGAGGACAAGAGGCCCCCGCAGAACTATCGTGCTGCAACCGTTGAGGGACTGCCGCGTCCCGAGATCGCCGGCGTCGGCGAGATCGGCCGGACCTGCACCCAGTCGTACAATCTGTTTCCGAACTGGGTCTCACCGCTCGGGCCGACGGGCTATTTCGTCCTCAACTTCTGGCCCAACGGCCTTAATAAATCCAAGCTCGAAGTCTGGTGGTTCGGTCCCGACTGGGGCGAGGGCGAGCGCCCAGCCTATTGGGACACCACGATCACTTACCTCAACACTGTACTCCGCGAGGACACCGAGTTCGGTCGGTGGATCCAGAGGTCGCAGGAGTCCTATGGCTTCGAAGGCGTACCGCTAAGCTATCAGGAGTCGCGCATTTATCACTGGCACCAGGCGGCCGATGCCATCATCGGCCCTGAACGCGTCCCGCCCGAACTGCGGGTTGCGCCGGTCATCGGCAGCGAATGGATCATGCCGAACGATCCACGACTGGCGGAGCTTGCGCTGGCAGTCGCCGCCTGAGGCGACCGCTTACGGCGTGTTGGTCGAGGCGCCGTCCACCAGAATACCGTGGCCGCTCACGAAACGCGCGTCGTCCGACACCAGGAACGCGGCGACGTCGGCGATGTCCTCAGGCTTGCCAAGGTGACCGAGCGCCGACTTCTTTCGCCAATAGTCGCCGCCCGGCTCACCCGGAGCGAACAGAGCAGTCGTCATCGGAGTCTCGATGGCACCCGGCTGGATGGCGTTCACGGTGCAGCCGAACGGGCCGAGCGAAGCGGCAAGTGAGCGTGTCAGGCCGATGACGCCATGCTTCGACGCCGCATAGGCGCTGAGGTCGGCGCTGCCGAAGCTGCCCATCACCGAGGACACCAGCACGACGCGCCCGTTTCCTGCCGCCTCCAGATCCGTGCGTGCAGCCCGGACGAGGCGGTGAACCGCAGTCAGGTTGACCGCGATGGTCGTGTCCCAGTTATCGTCCTCGAGCTGGTCGAGCGGGGTCGGGCGGACGATGCCCGCAAACGGCATGACGGTATCGACTCGCCCCAACCCTGCCTTGGCCGCAGCGATGATCGCCTCTGAGGCGCCCGGTGCCGTGACGTCGATGACCTGGTCGACATCGCCGGCGCGGTCGACGGTCCAGACCTTGGCACCGTCAGCGCGGAGACGGGCCGCCGTTGCCTGCCCGATCCCCGATCCAGCGCCGGTTATGACGGCATGGCGACCGGCGAGGCGATTGCTCATTCGAAACTCTCCCAAGAATGGCGGCAACTTGCGGCTGCGTGCTGTTCTTTTGAACAGGTAGCTTCCGTTTCTGGCTCTACCTCTTGTCGTAGCAAGCAAATCTGCATAGCACTATAGAATATCGTCCGGGCAGAATCCGGTCCGAGTTTGGGGAGTGAAAATGCCGATCATTATCGCCGGTACGCTCGACTTCGATCCAGCGCAGGCCGAGCGCGCGATTACCGAAGGCCGCGCGTTCATCGAGGCGTCGTGCCGCGAGGATGGCTGCATCTATTACGCCTGGACGCTTGATCCGCTGGTGCCGGGGCGCGTCTATGTATTCGAGGAGTGGACGTCGCAGCAGGCGCTCGAAGGCCATTTCAATGACAAGAGCTACTGGGGCATGCGCGACCACCTCGCGAACTACGGGCTCCGCACCTCGGACGTGAAGAAGTACCGCTTCGATGTGTCCGAGCGCGTCTACGACGAAGGCGGCAACCCGCGCGCCGACTTCTTTACCGCGGCGACAGCGTCGTGAAGGGCTTCAAGGGGCCGCTGGCCGACCGGATCGCCGTCCGCGAGCGCATCGAAAGCTACAACGATGCCGTGTTCCGCCGCGATGCCGACGACTGGGCGGAGTGCTGGGCGGAGGATGCCGAGTGGGTCGTCGGACAAAACGCCGCCAGCGGTCGGGCGGCGATCCGCGAACTCTGGCTCAAGCTGATGGGTGGCCTTGGCGCGGCCGGCATGTACGTCGCCCACGGCTCGGTCGCGATCGACGGCGACCACGCCGAATCGCGCAGCTACATGCTCGAGATGCTCAAGCGGCTCGACGGTACCGAAATGCTGGTCTCGGGTCGCTACGACGACAAACTGCGCCGCGACGCCGACGGCGAATGGCGCTTCATGGCGCGCTCGTACACCGTCCTCCAGTCACGCTGACCGCTCAGGCTTTCCGCCAGATCGGCCCACGCCGCCGGACGACGTCGAGCATCCCGTTGGCGATGTACGGCGGCGTTGCGTCGGCGTCGTAGGTGCGCCGCTCGGGGCCGCGATACCCGAGGAGCGCCTCGACCGGCGGCGCGCTGTAATAGATCGATGCCGCGGCGAGACCCAGGGCAGTCCAGGCCTCGCGGTCGCTCGACTGGAGTGTCTCGACCGCGGCGTCGGCACTACTCTCGTGAACGGCGCGGAGCCCGCGCATGATGTCGGCGCGCAGGTCCGGCCGGCTGTTCAGGACGTTCGCAAGTCCGACTTCGAGGTCTGCCGCAGTGCTCGCCGCCGGCATGCCGAGCGCCGCCGGAATCAACCGATCGGCGAGGACCGCGAAGGCTGCAGCAACCTCCGCGTCGGTCATGCCGCCACCCGCTGGTCTCGCCGTGCCGCCAGCACCGCCTCTGTACAGCGCAGCGCATTCGCCAGAATTGTGGCAGTCGGATTGACCCCACTCGAGGTCACGAACGGGCCGCCGTCGAAGATGTAGAGGTTCGGCACGTCATGCGCCCGGCCCCAGCGGTCGACGACCGATTGCTCGGGATCGGTGCCCATCCGGGTGGTGCCGAGGAGGTGCCCGCCCGCCTCCTTGATCACCGGGATCGGGATGGTCGCGACCGCTCCTGCCGCGAGCATCGACTCGGTCGCGCGCGCAACCTGGAAGGCCGCCTGGTCGCGGGTATTCTGCGACATCGTGTAGGTGACCTTGACCGACGGGATGCCGTCGGAGTCGGTCATGTCGCCGTCGAGTTCGATGCGGTTGTCGTCGTCGGGCAGGTCCTCGTTGATGATCGACCACAGCACCGACTTGCCGAGCGTCGCCGCGACCGCACCGTGCGCCGCTGCGCCCCAGCCGGCCTCGAACGGCGCACCTGCCAGCCCCGGATGGGCTGCCATCGGGCCGCCGGTCGGCATCAGCGCCCACTTGCCACCGCGGACGAAGCCTCGGGACGCATCGGTCTCGTAGAACTCCATGCTCTGGATCATCTGCCCCGCCGGACCGAGCCAGCCCTCGACCGACTCGGGGAACACGCCGATCACTGCCGACAGCGGATGGAGCATGAGGCCGCGCCCGACGAGGCCGGAGCGGTTGGCGAGTCCGGCGCCGAAGCGCTTCGACTGCGAGTTGAGCAGCAGCCGTGCGGTGCCGACGCCGTTCGCGCACAGGATGACGATGCCGGCGTCGACGACGTGGGTCTCGCCGCCACGGTCGATGTAGGCCGCGCCGGTTGCGAGCCCGTTGTCGCTCACCAGGATCTCGCTGACCCGAGCTCCCGTGATCAGCCGCGCCCCGTCCTTGATCGCACCGGGCCAGTAAACGAGGTCGGTCGACGCCTTGGCGCCTTCCGAACAGCCCCCGACGCAGGTGCCGAGGCGGGCGCATGGGTTGAGGTTGCCATAAGTCTTCGAGGGGATCGCGTTGCTGCCCGGCCACCAGTGCCAACCGAGCGTGTTCATCGCCTCTGCCATGCGCATTCCGGCGATGCCGACGGGCAGCGGCGGCAGCGGATAGGCCGGCTGCTCGGGATAGGCGGGGTCACCGGCGAGCCCCGAGACGCCGACATCGCGGTCGACACGATCGTAGAACGGCGCGAGGTCAGCGTATTCGATCGGCCAGTCGGCGGCGACACCGTCGAGGGTGCGGACCCGGAAATCGGACGGCTTCATGCGGTGCCACTGGGCACCCCACAGGATCGTCGAGCCGCCGACGCCGTTGAACATCACCGGGTAGACCTCGGCGGCGCTGACATCGAGGGGATAGTCGGCCTCGCGCTGCCGGACATTGGGGCTGAAATGCCAGCGTTGGCGGCGTTGCAGCTCCCAGTCCGACTTCGCCCCCGGATAGTCGTTGGGCTGGACCCAGTCGCCCTGCTCTAGACAGGTCACCGAAACACCGGCCGCAGCGAAATAACGGGCTGCGAGCGCGCCGGATGCGCCCGCCCCGACGATCAGGACGTCGCAGGATTGGCGGCTCATTGGACCCTCGCGGAATGCTGGTCGAGGAAAGCCCGCGTCGCCTGCGCGACGGCCGCAGCACGCTCCGCTGGATCGGGGTAGGCCTCGCGCAGCGGCCTGGACCGCAGCTCGATGCTGAGCGGAAGGCCCGCAGGCAGAGCGTCGAGCACCGCGTCGAGCGGCAGCACCCCCGCTCCGGTCTGGAGCCTGCCATCGACGGCTTCGGCGATAACGGCAGCGGGGTCGCCGAGGTCGTAGGTCAGCGGTCCGGCGTCGCAGAACTGGGCATAGGGCAGCAGCGTGCGCGGGACCGCGGCGACGTCTGTGGGGGTGCCGCCGGACCGGGCCAGGTGGATAGGATCGATCAGCAGCGCCGCCGCCGGATGCCCCACCTGGGCAAGTATGGCCTGGGCCTGCGCGACCGTGCGGACCGCAGTGAAGATACCGAACTCGAGCGCGATGCGGATGTCGGTGCCGGCATGGGCACACAGCGCCGCGAACTTCGCTGCCGTGCCGACGTCATCGGGGTCGGAGCTGACGACCAGGACGTTCCGTGCGCCGACTTCGCGGCCGATGTCGATGATCCGAAGGTGCGCTTCGTCGAGCGGCCCGGCCTTGAGCCAGACGACCTCGACGTCCAGCACCGGCAGGCCCGCGTCGCCGGTGATGCGGCGGATTTCCTGCGTCGTACCGGCGGTCCAGGTGGCGGGTTCGACCCACAGTCCGACAGCGTCGAAGCGCGCCGCGACTGCGGCTCGCGCCGTGGCTTCGGGCGGAAACTCGGGCAGGACCCCGGACGCCAGTGAAATGGTGTAGTTCGAGCTCACGGCGCCTCGCTTGCCGCGCGTCGGAGCTATTGTAAAGCGCGCACGAACATTGATAGGCTTACCAGTCCGCCCCCTGTCAAAAACACTATTGCACAGCGCTGCAAGTTTTAGGCTATGCCTGTCGTGCGTTGAGCTTGGGGATGGAATTGATGTTGATATGCGCCGTCCTCTACAGAGGACAAACCCCCGAGTGACGATCAATCGCCAGTGGACAATCGCGGCGCGCCCGGTTGGGCGCGATGTCGTCGAGAGCGACTTCGGCTGGCGCGAGGGCCGCGTCGATACACCCGGCCCGGGGCAGGTCGTGGTCAAGGTCGAGATGCTCGGCTTCGATCCGGCTCTCAAGGGCTGGATGGAGAACATCGGCGGCTATGTCGCCCCGACCGAGATCGGCGATGTCATGCGCGGCACCGGGATCGGCACCGTCGTCGACGCGGGCAACAGTACGCTTGCCGTCGGTACGACTGTCATGGGCCAGCTCGGCTGGCAGGATTATGCGACCGTTGCCGCGACCCAGCTCACGACGCTGACCCGAGACGGCCAGCTCTCGGCCCATCTCGGCGTGCTCGGCACGACTGGATTGACGGCATTCTTCGGCCTGCAGCGGATCGGCAAGCCGTTCCCCGGCGACACGATGGTGGTGACCGGCGCGGCGGGCGCGGTCGGGTCGATCGTCGGGCAGATCGGCAAGATCGGCGGGTGTCGCGTGGTCGGCATCGCCGGCGGTGCCGAGAAGTGCGCGATGCTGACCGACGAACTCGGCTTCGACGCCGCCATCGACTACAAGGCCGGCCCGATCGGAGACCAGCTCCGCGCCCTCGTGCCCGAGGGCATCGACGTGCTGTGGGACAATGTCGGCGGCACCATGCTCGACACACTACTCGGCCGCATCGCGCTCAATGCGCGCGTCGTCATCTGCGGCGGCATCTCGCGCTCCAAGACCGGCGGCATGCCAGTCGGTCCGTCGAACTACTTCAACCTCGTGTTCAAACGCGCGACAATGGAAGGCTTCATCCTCAACGACTTTGAGGCCTCCTATGACCAGGCCCGCGCCCGCATCAAGGCGTGGATCGCCGATGGCCGACTCGAATCGCGCGAAGACATCCAGGTCGGGCTGGAAAACGCGCCCCGCACCCTGATGCGCCTGTTCGAGGGCGGCAATCGCGGGAAGCAGCTCCTCCGCCTCCACGAGGGAACCCCGACATGAGCGTCTTCATGCAGTCGACCCTCGAGTTGAAGGCCGCCGACATGGCGGTGTTCACCGCCACCATGAATGAGGTCGTAAGCATCGTCGAAGGCGAGGGCTGGCACCTCATCACCGCCGTGATGCAGGTGTCCGGGCGGCTTCATACCGCGATCGACCTGTGGCGGCTGGACGATCTCAACCACTTCCAGCGCGGCCTCGTCGCACTGCAGAAGCACCCGCGCTTCGCCGCCATCAGCAAGGTGCTCGGCGAGTCGATCGAACGCGAGACCGTCGTCTTCGGCGTCGAGGCACCGTGGGTACCCGCGGGCCGCTGACTCGGGAAAAGTTACCTTGGGGAGACTGACATGACCAGAACCGTCGCTGTCATCGGAGCCAGCGGTCGCCAAGGCGGCGCGCAGGTACGCCAGCTCGTCGCTGCGGGCTTCAACGTCAAGGCGTTATCGCGAAGTGCCGACCCGTTCTACGGGGCCGAGAAGCCCGAGAACGTCGAGGTCGTCGCTGCCGACCTGTACGACGAAGCCTCGCTTGAGGCTGCCTTCCAGGGTGCCGAGGCCGTCTTCCACACGCACCCGCTGCGCGCCCGCCAGGACCGCGCGGTGCTCGTCGCCAGCGTCGGCCGCGCCGCCAAGGCTGCGGGCGTCAAGCGCGTCGTCTGGAACACCTCGAGCTGGATCCCCGACCGCCCCGGCGATCCCTACACTTATGCCGGCAACACCGACGGCATCAATGCACTGTGGCGGACCGGCGTCGGCGCCACGGTCTTCGGCTCGGTGCTGTTCATGGACAACATGCTGACCAACTGGGCACGGCCGTCGATCGTCGACGAGGGCAAGTTCATCTACGCCCATCGCCCCGATCTCGAAGCCAACTGGATCAGCCTCGACGACGTCGCCAAGATCATGATCCACTCGCTCGACCGGCCCGACATGGAGGGCGCGTGGATGAACATCGGCGGTCCCGAGCGGCTGAAGCCGCCGCAGGTTGCCGCAGCGCTGTCAGAGGCGCTCGGTCGCACGATCGTCTACACCCCGTGTACGCCGATGGAGTTCGGCAAGCGCCTCGCCTACGCCTATGGCGACGAGATGGGCCCCGAAGAGCGTGCCGCGATCGAGACCTCGATCGGGGCATTCTACGAGTACAACAACACCGCCCCGACGCGGCCCTTCGAGGTCGACACCGTGGCGATGCTCGAGCGCATTCCGATCGAGCTCGAGACCGTTGCGACATGGGCAAAGCGGCAAGATTGGCGCAATAGTAACGCGCCGCGGCCGCCGGCCGGCTGAACGCGCCGTGCGGACACGGGAAATTATCCGGGAGCGGATGAATCCTGTTGTCCGGGGTCCGACATACTACTATCGTCGCGTAAGTTGCAGGATGTGTTAGTTTCATTCTGCGGTGCCGGTGCGAGCCGCCGGCGACGGCCTGAGAGATGCCGGTCAAGGTATCCAGTTGCCGAACACGCCGCCGCAATGCCGGGGGACCCTGGAGGTTGATGATGAACATTGCCGTCAAGACATTTCGTGCCGACCGCCATCCGGCCGACACCTACGAGGACATCCTCGAGCGTGACACGCGCCCAGTGCCCGCGCATCTGCGCGAAGGCCCCGTGCCCGACATCGGCGCCGCTCCTGTCGACATCGACCGCTACATCAATCCGGCGTTCGCGCGGATCGAGGAGCAGCACCTGTGGCCGCACATCTGGCAGATGGCGTGCCGCGAAGAGGAAATCCCCAACCCCGGCGACGTGATCATCTATGAGATCGCGGGCAAGTCGCTGCTCGTCACCCGCCAGCGCGACGGCTCGATCCGCGCCTTCCACAATTCGTGCCTGCACCGCGCCCGCAAGCTCGCAACCCTGCCTGGCTGCAAGAACGAGTTCCGCTGCCCGTATCACGGCATCGCCTGGAATACCGACGGCAGTTTCAAGGACAACCCGATCGCCTGGGACTTCCCGCAGTGGGAAGGCAAGGACATCTCGTTGCCCGAGGCTCTCGTCGACACATGGGCCGGGTTCGTGTTCATCAATCTCGACCGTAACGCCGGACCGCTTTCCGAGGCGCTGAACCCGATCCAGGAGCATTTCGAGCGCTACCACCTCGAGGACTGCTACATCACGATGCACGTCCAGAAGACGGTCGGCTGCAACTGGAAGGCCGCGGCGGAGGCTTTCATGGAAAGCCACCACGCGATTACCACCCACCCGCAGCTGCTGCCCTATCTCGCCGACGTGAACAGCCAGTACGACGTGCTGTCCGACCACGTCACCCGGCAGTTCTCGGCGCAGATGGTACCGAGCCCGATGGTCTCCCGCGAATATTCCGAGGAAGAGATCATGAACGCCATGCTCGGCGTCGGCTCGCGCACGCGCTCTGCGGCAAGCGACCCGGCGGACGGCATGACAATCCCCGACGGCATCACCGCGCGGGCCTTCGTCGCCGAAATGTCGCGCAAGACGATCGGTACAGAGGACGGCTACGACTATTCCGACGCTTCCGACGCCGAGATGGTCGACGCCCTGCTGTACAACGTCTTCCCGAACATGAGCTTCTGGGCCGGCTACATGCCCAAGCTGTTCTATCGGTGGCGTCCGAATGGTGCCGACCACGACACCTCGATCATGGACATCTACCTGCTCAAGCGTGTGCCCAAGGGCCAGGCGCGGCCCAAGCCGGCCCCGGTGTTCGAAATCGGACTCGACGAGAGCATCCTCGAGATGGGTGTCAAGGCCGGCATGTCGCAGGGCCTCGCCGCGGTCTTCGAGCAGGACATGGCGAACCTGCCGCACGTCCAGACCGGCATGAAGGCGTCGGCGATTGGCGTCATCAACTTCGGTCGCTACGCCGAGATGCGCATCCGCCTGATGCACCAGATGATCGACCGCTACATCGCCCGTAGCGTCGCGAACACCGCAAGGCTGGCGGCGGTCAACTGAGGACGGCGCGGCCGATGCCCTTCCCGGCATCGGTCGCGCTTCTCCGTCAACGACAGGTTCCGCCGCGCTCGCCAGGCCCGGCGCGGACCGATGCAACCGCCGGATAGGAAAACCTGAGCACGTGGGCGGGGAGACGATCATCAAGCGCGGGTCGGTCGCCGCCGGGGCTCCCGGTATCGTCGTCTCGCCGGTGGTTCCGGCCGTGAAAAGCAGTGATGCCTATCTCTGGTACGTCGTCGCCTTCCTGACCGTCGCTGCGACGGTGTCGATCGTCGACCGCCAGATCCTCGCACTGATGATTGGCCCGGTGAAGCGCGACCTCGGCGTCAGCGACACCATGATGGGGCTACTCGGCGGCCTTGCGTTCACGCTGTTCTACACCTTCCTGACGCTGCCGATGGCGTGGCTGGCCGACCAGAGTTCGCGCCGCCGGATCATCGGCTGGGGCATCTTTTTCTGGAGCCTCGCGACCATCGGCTGCGGATTGGCGAGCCGCTTCGGCCAGTTGTTCTTCGCGCGGATGTGCGTGGGCGTTGGCGAGGCGACGCTGCAGCCGGCCGCGATCTCGCTGATGTCCGACTATTTCGACCGGGCCAAGCTGCCCCTGGCGCTCGGCATTTTCTCGGCCTCGCCGTTCGTCGGGGTCGGGCTCGCGAACATCCTTGGGGGCAGCGTCGTCCAGCACCTCGAGGCGCTCGACGTCATCAACCTGCCGCTCATCGGCACGGTGCGCTCATGGCAGGCAATGTTCATCATCGTCGGCACGCCGGGAATCGTGCTCGCGCTGCTGACGCTGACGATCCGCGAGCCAGCGCGGCGCGGAATGGCGCTGGCCGCAGCCGCTGGCGCTCCCGCGACCATCGACCGGGCGGCGATCATGGCCCTGCTCCGCTCGCGCGGGCGCTTCCTGACCTACCATTTCATCGCCTACACCGCACTCGCGGTGCAGGGCTGGGCATTGTTCTACTGGGTCGTCGAGTTCTTCATCCGCGAGCACGGCGCGACGCGCGCCGAAACCGGCCTCACCTTCGGCACCATCGCACTTGTCTTCGGCACCATCGGCAGCATCATCTCAGGCATCCTGTCCGGCCGGATGATGCGCGCCGGTCGTCCCGACGCGACGCTGCGCCTGGTGCTGGCGGCGGCGCTGCTGCTGATCCCGGTCGGCATCGCGGCGCCGCTGGTCAGCGGCTTCTGGCCGGCGATGGGCCTGTTCGCGGTGGCGATGTTCTTCATGGGCTGGCCGACCGGCCTCGGCACCGCAGCACTCCAGTTCATCGTCCCGAACGAACTACGCGGCAGGATCATCGCACTCTACCTCGTGGTCGTGAACTTCCTCAGTTATTCGCTCGGGCCGTTGCTCGGTGGGCTGATCAGCGACCAGGTCTTCGACGGCAAGTCGCTCGGCTCGACGCTCGCGCTGATGGCGGTGGTCAACTATCCGCTGGGCGCCTTCTTTGTGTGGCGCAGCCTCCCCCATTTCCGCGCCGCTTTGCTCAATTCCGAGAAATGGCGCGACGACCAACCAATCGTGAGGGCCCACTGAGTGTCACTGGCTGCCGCTGAACATCTGCACACCGACCCGACTGCGTTCGCGCTGGTCGACGACCAGCACCAGCTCGACTGGGCGACGCTCGACGGCATCGTCAACCGCGGCACTAACGCCCTGCTCGCGATGTCTCTCGGCACGCCGCCGCGCGCTGCCGTGTTCGCCAACAATTCGGTCGAGACCGGCCTCGCGTATCTGTGCGCGCTCCACGCCGGGGTTTCGAGTGTACCCGTCAACTTCCACCTGACCGCGGACGAGGTCGCCTATATCCTCAAGGACAGCGGCGCTCGCATCGTCTTCGTCGGCCCCGAGACCGCGGTCGCCGGGGTCAAGGCGGCCCGGCAGGCGGGCATCGACCATGTTGTCGGCTGGCGCTGCGACGGTGTCGAAGGCGTCGAGTCCTGGGACGCCTGGCTTGCCGCCGCCAGCCCCGCCGAGCCGCCGACCGACATGCCTTCGCTGCCCCACCTCCACTACACCTCGGGCACCACCGGGCGTCCCAAGGGTGCCGAGACCCCGCCCAACATGTTCCCGCGAACGCCCAGCGTCGCCGCACTGTTCGACGCGCTGCGGACCGCTGTAACCGCCAGTGTCGCCGGTCCCGCCATCCTCGTCGGGCCGTTTTATCATACCGGCCCGCTCGGCTCGGTCCGGCAGCTTGCCGGCGGCCGGCCGCTGGTCATCGTCCCGAAGTTCGACGCGGAGGCGATCCTCGCCGCGATCGAGCGCTGGGGTGCCGCGACTTCGGTCATGGTACCGACTCATTTCCAGCGCCTGCTCGCGCTCCCCGAGGACGTCCGCAAGCGCTACGACGTGTCGAGCCTGCGCCTTGTCTCGCACACCGGCGCGGCCTGCCCGATGGACGTCAAGCGCGCCATGATCGAGTGGTGGGGCCCGGTGCTGGTCGAGGCCTACGGCGCCACCGAGGCCGGCACGACCAACATGATCGGCTCCGAGGAGTGGCTGCGCAAGCCGGGTTCGGTGGGCAAGGCAGTGCCGCCGTTCGAGATGGTCGTCATCGCCGAGGACGGTTCGCGGCTCGGCACCGGCGAAGTCGGCCAGCTGTACTTCCGCGACCCGAGCGGGCGCGGCATCGTCTATCACAACGACCCGGTGAAGACCGCCGAAGCCCACCTCGAGCCCGGCGTCTTCACGCTCGGCGAGGTCGGCTACGTCGACCCCGAAGGCTATGTCTACATCACCGATCGCAGCTCGGACATGATCGTCTCGGGCGGGGTCAACATCTACCCGGCCGAGATCGAGCAGGTCCTGATCGAGCACCCTTCCATCGAGGACGTCGCGGTGATCGGCGTGCCCGACAAGGAGATGGGCGAGGCGGTCAAGGCGCTGCTCGTCGCCGCTCCCGGCATCACCCCCGACATCGAGGCGATCGCGCGGTACTGCCGCGAGCGCATGGCCGGCTACAAGTCGCCGCGCAGCTATGAGATCGTCCCCGACGTTGGGCGCAACGCCATGGGCAAGGTCAACAAGCGCGAACTGCGCAAGCCCTACTGGCCGTCCGATCGAACCATCGGCGGCTGACAACGACTTACTTGGGAGAGAGATCATGAGACTGGAAGGCAAGCGTGCCGTCGTGCTCGGCGCCGCCGGCAAGCACAATATGGGGCAGGTCATCGCCCACCACCTGACGCTCGAGGGCGCCAAGGTCGTCGTCGCGGGCCGCAAGCGTGAGTTCCTTGACAGCTTCGTCGCCGAGCACCCCGGCAAAGCCTTCGCGACCACCTGCGATATCACCGACAAGGCGCAGACCGATGCGCTCGCCGCGTTCGCGACCAAGGAGATGGGCGGTGTCGACATCGCCATCAATGCCACCGGCTGGGGCTTGCTGAAGCCGTTCCTCGAGACCACGGCCGAGGAAATCCAGCAGATCAGCGACCTGCAGTTCAAGGGCCCTTTCCTGTTCTTCCAGTCGATGATCGGCGCGATGAAGGACGGCGGCTCGCTGATCCAGATCTCGTCGGCGACGGCGACGATCATGCTCAACGACCATGCCGCCTACATGGGCACCAAAGCCGGGACCGACCATGTCATGCGCTGCATCGCCAACGAGTTCGGCGACCGCGGCATCCGTGCCAACTCGATTTCCCCGGGCCTGACCGACACCCCGATGACCGCCGCCGGCATGGCCACCCCGGGGCTGCACGAGGCGTTCCTGCCGGCCTATCCGCTGGGCCGCATCGGCACCTCGGAGGACATCGCCGCCGCCGCGATCTGGCTGTCGTCGGACGAGTGCTTCATGACCGGGCAGAACCTCCAGGTGAACGGCGGCCTGACGCTGCGCCGCAACCCGTGGAAGAGCGAGATCACCGCCTCGGTCATGGCGGCGATGGCCGCGCAGTGAGCGGCGCGCCCGCTCCTGCCGACAGCCTCGCACAGCTCGGGCCGGTGATGCAATTATCCTATTGCCCGGCGGACTATGACGCCGCGCTGGCCCACTGGCTTGGGCTGGGGGCGGGTCCGTTCTTCGAGATGCACCACGTCCAGCTCGAGAACATCCGCTTCAACGGCCAGCCCAGCGACATCGATTTCTCGATGGCGCTCGGCTATTATGGCAACATCCAGATCGAGCTGATCCGCCAGCACAACGACGCTCCGTCGATGTACACCGAGTGGCGCGCGGCGGGCCGCGAGGGCGTACAGCACATGTGCGTCCTGGTCGACGACATCGCCGACACGCGGCGCCGCGTTGCCCTGGCCGGAGCGACGGTTGTCCAGGAGGGCGAGCTGCCCGGCGGAGCGGGGGCGGTGATCTACGTCGACACCGGCGGCGGACCGGGCACGGTCATCGAGTATCTGCAGATCGGCGCGGCGGGCCATGCCGGCTTCGCCATGATGCGAGCCGCGCACCAGGACTGGGACGGCAGCGACCCGATACGCGGTCGCGGCTGACTTCCCAACGTCACGACACCACCATCAATTAGCGGGAGACTGACATGGAACTGGGACTCAAGGGCAAGAAAGTCATCATCACGGGAGGCAGCCGCGGCCTTGGCCGTGCCGCGCTCGAGCTGTTCGCCGGTGAAGGTGCGGACGTCGCGTTCTTCTCGCGCAACGCCGAGCAGGTCGCCGAGACCAAGGCGTCGCTCGAGAAGCACGGCGGCAAGGTCATCGGCGAAGTCTTCGACATGGCCAACGAGGGCTACACGGCGTGGCTCGAAAAGGCCGCGACCGACCTCGGTGGCTGCGACATCTTCATTCACAACGTCAGTTCGTCGGGCGCCGGCGGCACCGGCGACTGGGACATGACCTACCGCTACGACATCATGGGCGCGGTCGACGGCTGCACCGCGTTGCTGCCATGGCTGGAGAAGTCCGAGGCCGGTTCGGTGATCCTGATGTCGAGCACCGCCGCGGTCGAGACCTTCATCCAGCCCGCTGCCTTCAATGCGCTCAAGGCGGCGCTGATCACCTACGGCAAGCAGCTGAGCCAAGCTTGGGGTCCCAAGGGCATCCGCGTCAACATCGTGTCGCCGGGGCCGATCGTGTTCCCGGGCGGCAACTGGTCGAAGATCAAGGAAGGCATGCCCGACTTCTACAAGATGACCGAGGGACAGATGGCAATGGGCCGCTTCGGCAACGCCGAGGAAGTCGCGCGCACCGTCGTGTTCCTGTCGAGCCCGGCGTCGTCCTACACGACCGGAACCAACGTCATCATCGACGGCGGCTACACCAAGCGCGTGCAGTTCTAGGCGAAACCGGCCGGGACGGTCGCCTTCGGGCGCTGTCCCGACCCTTCCCGAAACGGCAGGAGCGAAGACGATGCGCGAGTCCGTAGCCGACGCCCCTGCCCCCGCCACGGCGGCCGGGGTCAGTGCCCCCGCCCCGCACGTCGCCTTCGCCCCCGTCGTCACCCTGATGGCGCTGATCCAGGTCGTCTGCACCACCGACTTCTCGATCGTCAGCGTCGCGCTGCCGTCGATCGGGCGCGCCTTCGCTGCCCCGCCGGCATTGCTGTCGTGGGTCGTCGTCGCGAGTGCGCTGGCGCTCGCCAGCCTGCTGATGATCGGCGGGCGGATGATCGACCGCATCGGGCATCGCAGCGTGCTGACAATCGGGCTGGTGGTGTTCGCCGCCGGCTCCGTCGTCGCCGGGCTGGCCCCAAGCATCTACTGGTTGCTCGCAGCGCGGGCGTTGCAGGGCGCGGCGGTCGCCCTGATCTCGCCGGGAGCCTTCGCCCTCATCCCCGCCTTCATCCCCGAAGGCCCCGACCGCCACCGCGCGCTTGGGGTGTTCGGCATGACGCAAGGCGTCTCGCTGATCCTCGGGCTGTTGCTTGGCGGCGGCATCGTCTCGGCGCTCGGCTGGCGCGGCGTGTTCTTCATCAACCTGCCGCTGATCGCGGTCGCGCTGTGGCTGACGCTGCGCTACCTGCCCAAGCGCGCGGTCGCCGTGAAGGAGCCGATCGACTTCGGCGGCGCGGCGACCATCACACTCGCCATCGTGCTGCTGGTGACCGGCATTTCGGCGATCGGCGAGTTCGGCCCAGGCGCGCCGCGCACGATCGGGCTGATCGGCGGCGCGGTCGCGATGCTCGGCATTTTCGCCGCGATCGAACGGCGGGTCGCCGCCCCACTGGTGCCGCCCGGCATTTTCGGGCGCCCGGCGTTCAAGGCGGCCGCAGCGATTTCGCTGCTGGTCCTGCTCGGTGTCGGCGGGCTGCTGGTGCTGTCACAGGTCTATATGCAGCGCGTGCTCGGTTACAGCGCCGCGATGTCGGGGCTCGGCACCATGCCCTACGCGGCGGCCGTGCTGATCGCCGGCAACCTCGCGCCGCGCCTGCTCGGGCGGTTTCAGGTCCGGCAGTTGGTGATCGGGGCGATGCTGCTCAACGCCACCGGGCTGCTGATCCTCGCGGCGACGGTCGGCGAGGCCTATGCGTTCAGCATCGCGCCCGGCATGGCGATCTCCGCGCTCGGCAGCGTCACCGCCTTCATCGTGATCATGGGCGCGGCGACCGACGGCCTCCGCCCCGCCGAGCAGGGTGTCGGCACGGCACTGTTGTTCACTTGCCAGCAGCTCGGGGTCGCACTCGGGGCGTCGATCGGCATGACGCTGATCGACAACCACACGGCGACCGTTAGCGCGGCGGATTTCCGGGTGGCGTTCGTGGCGTTCGCGGCGGCGCTGGGGATTGCGGTTGCCGTTGCGCTGGTGGGGATTCCGGGGCGGCGGGCGGTCGCTATTGCGTAACCGTCATCCCCGCCTTCGCGGGGATGACGGTCGACCGCCGGCTCAGCCAGCCACCCACTTGTCGATATTCTCGTGGAAATACCGCACCCGCCGCTCCTGCCACGCGAGATAATCGCGCTTGTAGCCGCGTGAGTGCAGGCCGCGCTGCTGGTGGCCCCAGATCGACACGTCCTGGTCGATGCCGGGCCCCATAGAGACCTCGTTGACCTTGCCGACGACGTGCGGTGCGGGCACGGCGACATCGACCCACTCGCTCATGCTCTGCGAGTAATAGCGGTCGGTGCCCTCGGGGAAGAGGGTCATGTACCACATGTCGAAGTAGCATTTTTCCGGATCGGTCTCGTGCGGCCGGCCGCGCAGCCAGATGTTGCCGTCGGGCTTGAGGCTGAACGAGGTGTTCGGGAAGATCGTGTAGTGCCAGTGATCGGTCAGCTGGTCGTCGTGATACGTGGTGAAGTCGAAGCCCTTGTCCTGGCCGTGCGCGCGCTTCGCTTTCTGCAGGTCGAGGCGGATTTCGCCGGTGCGGCCGCCGCGATATTTCTCCGGGTCGAGGCCCCAGAACTTGAGCTCCTCGGCGAGCATCGACAGCGTCTCGTTCTCGCCGCCGCGCAGCATCTTGGTCGGCCCGGCACCGGGCATGAACATGCGGGCATGGCCTTCCGGATACAGGTCGAACTGGCAGTGGTGATGCGAATATTCCATCACGAACTTGGTCTGCGGATGCACGAACGGGACGTGGTAGCTCTCGTTGAAATTGTCCTGGATAAGCTTCCAGTTGAAGTCCGCCTCGATCGTCACCCAGTGCGTGCGGACCATCCGGTCCATCGGATAGGATTCGATCTGCGGCACGATCGGGCCGAGAAAGTCGCGCAGTGGCTGGCAGTTGTCGTCCATGTTGAACCACACGAAGCCGGCCCAGACCTCGCACTTGATCTCGACCATGTTGAGCTTGCCGCACGGGCTGCCCTGGACGAAATCGGCCTCGTCGGGGACGGTCTTGAGCGTGCCGCGAAGGTCGTAGGCCCAGCCGTGGTACGGGCAGACCATGCGCTTGACGTTGCCCTGCTCGCCGCTGACGACGGGCATGCCGCGATGCTGGCAGACGTTGTAGAAGGCGCGGACCTTGTCGTCGTCGCCGCGGATACAGACGATGGTCTCGGGACCGAGGTCCGCGGTCAGGTAATCGCCCTTCTTGGCGACCTGCGCGATGACGCCGCCGATCTGCCAGGTCTTGGTCCAGATCTTCTCCCACTCCTGGTCGGCGAAGGCCTTCGAGTAATAGCGGTCGGGGTTGATCGGGGTGTTGCGGAAGTTCGGGTCGGGGAACTTCGACATGTCGGCGCGCGGGCGCTCGGCGGCGTCGTCGCGGTCGAGGATAGTGGCCATTGCTGTCTCCTGCTGGTGCGGGGCCGGCGCGTCGACGCCGGTCGAAAGGGGCTAGGCGGCGTGTTCGAGCTGAGTCGGGTTGGGGCGGTTGGCGTACGAGGCGTCGTCATGCCCGCGCGCGCCGAAGACGGTCGCGCCGGGGTTGTCGCGGTCCCAGATGTCGGTGGCGGGCTCGGTCCGGCTCCAGTCGTAGATCGCGTGGCGATGCGCGAACTTCCACTCGCCGGCGCGACGCTCGAAGCGGTCGAGGTAGCGGCCCGCGGCGATCATCAGGATGTCGCTGCCAGCCTTGTCTATGACGTGGTGGGCGACAAAGTAAGACTCTCCGTAGGCGGTGTCGCCGTCGAGCTCGATCAGCACGTTACCGATGATGTGCTGGGTGCGGCGCATGGTGGCGAGGACGTCCATCACCCAGGGGATGAAGTCCGCGGCGGTGCCGACGAAGCTGCCGTGGTCGTCGGTCGCGTCGGGGTGGAACAGCGACTTCAGCAGCACCGCATCGCAGCGGTCGATCGAGCGCGCCAGCTTGTAGACGAGCTCGGTCAGCACCTGCTTGTCGAGGAAGGCATCGAGGTTCGCTTGGCTCGTCATGCGGCAGCTCCAAGATATTTGTCGAGGGTCGCGTGGAATCGGCGGACACGGACTTCCTGGTAGTTGCCCAGGGTCTGGCCCTTCTTGAAGGACGCCTGGAAGCCCCGGTACTGCATCGCCAGATTGTCGGTGTCCTGGTCATAGACCGCGCCGAGGCCGGGGTTCATGCCCGGTGCGTCGGCGTAGCTCTGCTCGACCGTGACCGGGATCGGGTCGGGCGGGAATTCCTCGGGCGCACCCTCGGGCACCAGCTTCAGGAACATAAGGTCGAACATGGTGCGGCCGGTGTCGTTGCCGATCGGCCGAAAGCGGTAGATCATCGGCAGCGACACGCCCGGGAACAGGCACATGTTCGGGAAGAAGTGATACTCGATCGAGTCGAGCATCTCGCTGTCGGAATATTCGGACAGGTCGACCCCGGACTGCGCACCGATCTCGTCGCGGGCGAGGGCCGCGGCGACCGAGCGCGCGGTGCGTCCCTCCGGCACGACCGCGCCGCCGGTGCCGCGCATCTTGTCGAAGATTTGCTGCTGGGTCTGCGGCGTCGTGTAGTGCGGGCTCGGGAAGCCGATGGTGTGCACGAAGCGCGTCACGTGCTCGTCGAAGACGTCGTACTGGGCGTTGGCATCGCCCGCGGTCGCGAGGCCCTGCGAGTGGGTCTCGTAGACGTGATAGGCCTCGAGGAACGCCTCCGTCGCGGCCTTCCAATTGGTCGGCAGCTCCTTCTGCAGGTGCAGCGCGACGCGGCGCTTCGACAGGTCCCAGCGTCCTGTAAAATGGTCGGCGAGTGCGCCGAGCTGGCGGCTGAGCGGTGCCGCCTCCGGGTCCATGTTGATGAATACGAAGCCGCCCCACAGCTCGACCTTGACCTCGGGGAGCCGGGTGTTGGCGTCGGTAACGTGGGGGAAGTCCCAGCGGCACGGGATGTTCTTCAGCGAGCCGTCGAGGTTCCAGCTCCAGCCATGAAACGGGCAACGGAAGTCGGTGGCGGTGCCGCTGCTCTCCGACGGGCGGAGCTGGGTGCCGCGGTGGAGACAGACGTTATGGTAGGCCTTGATCTCGGTCGGCGAGACGCGGGTGATCAGGATCGAGTAGCGGCCGACGTCGTAGGTGATGTAGTCGCCGGTCTCGGGCAGATGCTCCTCGCGGCAGGCCCACTGCCAGACCTTGGGCCACAGGTCGCGCATCTCGCGCTCGAAGAACTCGGGCGAGGTGTACCGGTCGAAAGCAATGTCGGCGTCGCCCATGAAGTCATAGGCCTCGGCAGTCAGCGCCGGCGGCACCGCCCAGCCATCGGAAAGGATGATGTCGCGCGTGCTCGGTCCGGGGCAGCGATGACCACCAGGTGCGAGCGCGGAAAATTCTTCCACCTTCATCCGTCACTCCCCGGGCGATCGCCCGGCCATAGTTGACCTGAGCTTTTTATTCGCTGATGACTATTCCGCTTTCTGCTTGCCGTGTCAATTTCGTGGAAGGGGTCCAGTGAAGAAACGCGACAGGACGCGCCGCGCGATCCTTGAGGCGGGCATCGACTGCCTCAACGAGTCGGGTTTCCACGCCCTGACACTGACCCGGGTGACCGAGAAAGCCGGCGTGACGCGCGGCTGCCTGCGCTATTATTTCGCCTCGCTGGAGGCGCTGACACTGGCGCTCGCGGGCTATATCGGCCGCGCGATGTGGCAGAGCCATGTCGATGCGATCGCCGATCGCCCGGCCGGAACCAGCGCGATCATCTTCGCGGTGTCGTTGATCGGCGATGCCCGGCTCGACCGGTTTCGCACGGCCCGCATGGAGCTTACCGTGGCGGCGCGCACTGTCCCCGCACTCCACGACGCCATCGCGCAGTCGGTCGAGGAGATCGAAATCGAGAAGGCGCGCCTGGTCGACACCATCTTCGACCTGCCGGGTGTCGCCCAGCAGCCGAACTTCGCCGCGGCTCGCGATCTCGCGCAACTGGTCGAGGACTGGCTCTTCCTGCAGCCCCTGCCCGCTCCCGCCACGGAGCGCCGGGTCGCCGTCCGCCGCGCTCTCGAACTCGCGCTGCTGGCGATCTGGCAAGCCCCCGGCGATGCTGTCGTCGGGGAGCGCGTCGTCCGGCCCCGACGAGCCGCAGCGCGACTGTCGACGGAGGCCGCGCGCCGCCTGGTGACGGGCCAAGCCTGACCGCCTACGCCAGGAGCAGGGCCGCTCCCTCGTTCCCGACCCCTATCAAAATCAATCTTGCTGGGGTGCGCAGAATCTCATAGCGTTCCGTACGTCAAGCAAGAGCGGCACCCGACCGCTCCACCTACATCGCTGTTCATAATAAAGTCCTTGGGGAGTTGGCCATGCGCCAGAGTTTTTCACGTCGTGCGCAGCTGATGACCGGCGTCGCGCTTTTCGCGACCGCGCTCGCCGTTGCCCCGGTGGCGGCCCAGACCCTGCCGGCGACCAACGATCCGGGCTCGGTTCCAGCCGGCACGCCGACCGCCCCGGCCCGGAGTTCGGTCGTCACCGCGCAGGCCGGCGGTCTCGAGGACATCGTCGTCACCGCACGCCGCAAGGTCGAGAGCGCGCAGGACATTCCGGTTTCCGTCACCGCGATCAGCGCCGCCCAGATCCAGGCGAAGGACCTGACCAGCCTCGAGAAGATCGCCGCTTCGACTCCGCAGTTCACCGTCGGACGCGCCTCGAACGGTGCCGGCGCCCAGCTCACGCTGCGCGGCATCGGCTCGTCGGCAACCTCGATCGGCGTCGAGCAGTCGGTCGCGATCGTCGTCGACGGCGTCTATTACGGCCAGGGTCGCGTCATCAACGAAGGCTTCTTCGACCTGGCGCGCGTCGAAATCCTGAAGGGCCCGCAGGCGTTGTTCTTCGGCAAGAACGCCACCGCCGGCGTCGTTTCGCTGACCACCGCCGACCCCGGCGACAAGGCCGAATACATCGGCCGCGTCGGCTATGAGTTCGGCTCCCAGCAACTGAGCGGCGAGGCGATCGTGTCGACCCCGCTGACCGACACGCTCGGCATCCGCGTTGCGGTGCGCGCCTCCAACATGTTCGGCGGCTACTACAAGAACGAGGCGATCGACACGCCGTACAGCACCTTCGACGTCGCCACCGGCAGCTTGAACGCTCACACCGGCCTGCCCGCGACCAAGGACGAGCCGCAGGAGAAGGAACTGATCGGCCGCGTCACCTTGAAGTGGGACCCGACCGACCGGTTGAGCGTCACCCTGAAGGGGTCAGTCGACTATAATCACGTCGACGGCAACGGCTGGAACTACGTTGCCGTCAACTGCCCGGGCGGCAAGACGGCGATCGCCCCGAACTACACCTGCGAAAACCATTTCGTCATCCACCAGAACAACTTGCCGGTCGACATCGCTGCCGTCTATCCGTACGCCAAGAAGGACGGCGCGCTGTACAACACCTACAAGTCGTACCAGGGCACCGGTACGATCAACTACAAGCTCGACAATGTCACTCTGACGTCGATCACCAACTACAACCACAACGACAACCGTTTCGCCTGCGACTGCGACTTCCTGTCGGGCGCAGTGTGGGCGACGGAGAACTCCAGCTTTCACGCCTTCAGCGAGGAATTCCGCGCCCAGACCGACTTCGATTCACCGATCAACCTGATGGTCGGCGGTTACTACCAGAACACGCGCCGCGACTTCTTCCAGGCGGTGATGTTCGCCGGCGTCGAGAATTCGGCCGCCACTCCGGCGAACCGCTACGTCGCCTACTCCAAGCAGTCGTACACCAATGGTGAAACCCTGTCGGGGTTCGGCCAGGTGTCGTGGAAAATCCTGCCCAAGGTCGAGGCCACCGCCGGCGTCCGCTATATCCACGAGACCAAGGACAGCGCCTTCTTCCAGCCGTACGTGAACCCGGCGATCGCCTCGATCTTCACCCCGGAGAGTGCCCCGAGCGGCATCCTTGCGGCGAAGCAGGTCTTCAACAACTGGTCGCCCGAAGCGACGATCAGCTACAAGCCGGTCCGCGACGTGCTTATCTACGGTGCGTACAAGACGGCGTACAAGTCGGGCGGCTTCTCCAACAGCGCGATCAACTCGGCGCAGTCGCCGAACCCGGTCGGCGACCTTACCTTCCGTCCTGAAAAGGGCGCCGGGTTCGAGGGCGGCGTCAAGACGACCCTGCTGGACAACCAGCTGCGCCTGAACGTCGGCATCTACACCTACAAGTACAGCAACCTGCAGGTCGACTATTTCAACTCGCAGATCTTCGCCTATCAGACCTACAACGCCGGTACCGCGCGGACCAAGGGTGTCGAGATCGAGGCCGAATACGCGCCGCAGTCGATCGAGGGCCTGTCGATCCACGGCACCGTCAACTACAACCGCGCCCGCTATAAGGACTTCCTCGCGCCCTGCTATTCGGGCCAGCTGCCGAGCGCCGGCTGCACCCTGGTCGGGCCGTCGAACGCGCCGTTCCAGTCGCTCAGCGGCCAGCCGACCGCGGTTGCCCCGGAGTGGACCGGCACGCTCGGCTTCTCCTACGAGCGGCCGGTGTCGGCGACGCTCAAGTTCGGCATCAACGTCGACGGGCGCTACAGCGACAACTACACCGCCTCCAGCTTCGGCAACCCGGCGACCGGCGTGCACAGCTATGCGGTGCTCGACACCAGCGTCCGGGTCGGTCGCGACGATGGCCGCTGGGAGCTTGCGCTGATCGCCAAGAACCTGACCGACCACTTTTACTTCACCGGTGGTGGTGACGCGCCGCTGACCGGCAGCGGCACCGGCACCCCGAGCGGCATCGGCGCCGACCAGACCGGCTACGGCACGCTGCCCCGCACGGTGAAGCTGCAGCTGACCGTCAAGTATTGAGAACGCGAGCCCGGGGCGCCTGCGCCCCGGGCTGCCCGTCGGAACTCGCCCGACTGCCCGCTGCAACAGTTCTCGTTTTGCGACTGAAAAGTCGATAAGGTTCCGTATTAACGCGGGCCAACAAGGCGGGCACCATGGGGACGAAGCAGAAGATCGCCGTGCTCGGCGGCGGCGTGGGCGCGCTGTCGGCCGCATTCTACATCACCGAACAGCCGGGCTGGGCCGACAGGTACGAGATCACGGTCTATCAGCAGGGCTGGCGGCTCGGCGGCAAGTGCGCCAGCGGCCACGACATGCGCGAGGGCTATGGCCACCGCATCTACGAGCACGGCCTGCACATCTTCGGGGGCTTCTACTACCAGGCGTTCGACCTGCTGCGCCGCGCCTACGATGCGCTCGACCGCCCCGATGGCCACCCCAACCAGGGCGTCTGGGACGCGTTCACCCCCGAGGACGAGGTCACGCTGGTCGACAATTCCGACCCGAACAATCCGAACGACCTATGGTTCGTCAACATGCCGGCGAATAACGAACTTCCCGGCGACGACCTCAGGCAGCCTGCGGTCGAGGAGATGATCACCGGCCTCGTCGCGCTGCTGATCCACTATTCGCCCGGCTCGCACAACGTGCACCATTCCGCGATTGGCCCGGCGACCCCGCCCGAGACGCCACTCGGCACCGCGTTCCAGCACTTCAAGGCGTTCCTGACCGGCACCGTCGAGAGCGTCGAGCAGGCGGTCGAGGACGAGGTCGCCAAGGTCACCACCGAGATCGTCCTCCACCAGATGATCAAGATGATCAACGAGCACGCCAAGTCGATCCGCGACATGACCACCAAGACCAACGCGCTGGTGCCGGTCGAGCGCTTCCTGCTTTCGGCGTTCCTGGTCCAGACGATAATCCGCGGCGTCGCCGTCGATGACGTCATCCTCAAGGGCTACAACTCGATCGACATCTACGAGTTCAGTGACTGGCTGTACCAGAACGCATTGGCAGTGGCGAAGGCCTTCCCGGAGTGGGGCGACCCCGAGACCCGCGCCAAGCAGCTCATCGACTGGGCGCCGATCCAGTCGTCCTACGATTACGTGTTCGGCTTCGGCGACGGCGGCGACACCAGTAAGCGCACGTTCGCCGCCGGCACGGCGCTGCACTCGTTCCTGCTGCTGGTGCTGGGCTACAAGGGGCACTTCTTCTGGAAGATGCGCGGCGCGATGGGCGACGTCGTGATCGCGCCGCTTTACCTCGCGCTGAAGAAACGCGGCGTGAGTTTCGAGTTCTTCAGCCGCATCACCGCGCTCAACCCTGATCCGCACACCGCGCAGATCGCCTCGATCGACTATGTCCGGCAGGTGGCGCTGGCCGATCCGGCGACGCCTTACCAGCCGCTGATCGAGGTACCGATCCCGGGCTGGCCGGTCGACATGCCGCTCGAGGGCTGGCCTGCCGAACCGCTGTGGCCCCAGTTGAAGGACGGCGAGGCGCTTCGGGCCGCGCACCGCGATTTCGAGGCCGACCACATGGGCCTGCCCGGTGCCGGTGACGTTCCGGCACGACTCGTGCTCGGCACCGACTTCGACCTCGTCGTGCTCGGCATCTCGGTCGGCGGGCTGAAGCAGGTTTGCGCCAGCTTCCCGGCGCGGCTGCCGCAGTCCAACTGGGGGCCGATGTTCGGCGCACTGACGCTGACCCGGACCTGCGCGATGCAGCTGTGGATGACGCGGACGATGGACGACCTGGGGTGCAAGGGCTCGAACCGCACGCTGGCGGGCTCCGACCAGCCGTACAGCGCGTGGTCGGACATGTCGCACCTGCTGTCGCGCGAGACCTGGAAGGGTGAGGTGCGGCCGCTGAGCATCGCCTATTTCTGCGGGCAGATCCAAGGACCGCAGGACGGCGCGCCAGCCAACCAGAAGGCTTACGACGCCGCCGTCACCTGGCTGTCGACCAGCAGTCGGATCTTCTGGCCGCGCGCGACTTCGCCGACCAGCCACTACGGCCTCGACCCGAAACTGATCTACGACCCCGCGCCCGGCGCACCCGGCGACGTGCTGACGCGCCAGTACATCCGCGCCAACACCGCGCCGTCGGACCTCTACGTCCAGTCGCCGGCAAACAGCGTCTTCACCCGCATGGACGCCAACCAGTCGGGCTTTGCCAACCTGTTTCTCGCGGGAGACTGGACCTTGAACGGCCTCAACTCCGGCTGCGCGGAGGGTGCGGCGATCAGCGGTGCCCGCTGCGCGCAGGCTGTCGCGGGGACACTGGTCCCGCTGGCGAGCTGAGCGCGGTGCCGAGCGCGTCCCCCTCGGCAAGCGATCCCTCCGAAGACGCGGGCAGCGACGCACCCGGCGCGGCGCGGGTCATCGACGCGGTCGTGCTCGTCGTCGATGTCTCGGGCTCGACGGCGCTGTCGGTCGCGCTCGAGGCCGATCACGGGCCGCGCGCCGCCGACCGGCTGGCCGGGCTGATGGACCGGCTGCTCGGAACCTTCGCGACGCTGGTGGAGGCCGAGGGCGGCACGGTGTTCGATGTCGTCGGGGACTCGGTGCAGGCGCTGTGGCCAGTCGAGTTTGCGGACGGAGCCGCAGCCGAAAGCGCCGGGCGCGCGGCGCTCGCGATGACCGCGCACATCGCGAAGGCGATGCAGGACGGACGCACGGGCGGCCACGAGGACCGACTGTCGGCGCGCGTCGGCATCGGCGCTGGCACCCTGACACTTGCCCCGATCGGCGGGTATCTGGACGACTGGAGCCCGTTCGTCTGGGGCCCGGCACTGCTCGATGCCGCGGTGACGACGACCCACGCCGCGGTCGGGGCGGTGGCTGTGCACCGTGATGCCTGGGGGCAATTCGAGGGATTGTTCGAGGGCCGGCAACTTCGCGGCGGCAGCTGGGAATTGATTGGCGCGCGGACGGGGATCACAGCGCGTGCCCTCAGTGGCCCGAGGCCGATTGTCGCCGAAAACGGAGCCGCAGCCTGGGCGGCTGAACTGCGCTCGGCGTCGATCCTGTTCGTCCGCCTGTTCCGCGCCGAGGAGCTTGCCGATGCTACCCCCGCTCACGTCAACACCCGCGTAGCGCTGGTGCAGGCCGCGACCATCGCCAACGGCGGCCAGCTCGACCGCGTCCACGCCGACGAGAAAGGCATCGCCGCGGTCGTTGCCTTCGGCCTGCCGCCGACCCCGATCGCCGACGCCGCGCCGCGCGCGCTGATCACCGCCATCGAGCTGCGCCGGCACCTCGGCGACCGCGGCGTCGATGTCGCCATCGGGGTCGCCACGGGCAAGGTCCGCGCCGGCATCGGCGGGGCGCATCCGGAGGTCTACACAACGATCTACGGCGGTGCCGCCAACCTCGCGGCGCGTTGCATGCAGGCCTGCCGCGACGAGATTCTGGTCGACACCGCGACGCGCCGGCTGGGCGGAGACCAGTTCGAGTTCTTCGCGCCCGAGGGCCACGCACTCAAGGGCTTCGACGCCAGCGTCGCGATCTTCGGGGTCGGCAACATCCGCCGCCGCCATGAAATCGCGGCCCTGTCCGACACGACGCCGCTGGCCGGTCGCGAGCGCGACGTTGCCTATATCGAGGCCTTCCTCGACGCCCCGACCGGCGCGCGGCTGCTGATGCTGGAGGGCGAGGTCGGGGTCGGCAAATCGCGGCTGGCGGCGCACGCCTCGACCATCGCGGCGCGGCGTGGGGATGCCCTGCTGGTCTGCCGCGCCGGGCCGCTGAGCGGCCACACTCCCCTGTTCGCGTGGCGTAACCCGGCAGCGTCGCTGCTCCGTGACTGGGCCCGCCGCCACAATGTCAGCGTCGGCGAGGCGCAGGCATCGGTGCTTGAAACCGTCGGCGAGGACCGCGGGCTGGCACCGCTGCTCGACCCGCTGTTCGGCCATGACGCGGCGCGCAAGGCGGACGAGCGTCTGCTCGGCGACCCGGAGGGGCGGCCCCGCCTCGCCCGCCGCCTGCAGAGCGCGGTCCTCGCGGAGTTGCTGGCTCCGGGCGGACGGCTGGTCGTCATCGACGACGCGCACTGGCTCGACGATGCCTCCGCGCAGCTTGCCGCCGACGTCCTCGACGCCCACCCGAACGTCCGGGTCGTGCTCGTCGGGCGCACCCCGCTCAAGACGCCGCCACAATTGCTCGCTGCCGCCGACGGGCCCGCCAGCATCGCGCGCTACACCATCGACTCGCTCGATCGGCGCGGGACCGCCGAGCTTGCCGCCGGGCTACTCGGTCCGATCGACGACCTCCACCCGCTGGTCGACTGGGTCCAAGCCCGCGCCCGGGGCAATCCGTTGTTCTCGCGCGAGCTGTTGAGCGCCCTGCCCCCCGAGCTGGTCGGTGCGGGTCTGGCAACGCCGGGCGCGTGGCGCGACGTCGAGGCGCGCCTGCTCGAACTCGACCTGCCCCAGACGATCGAGGATGCCGCCGCCGCTCGGCTCGGCGCGCAGCCGTTCGGTCGCCTCGGCATCCTCAAGGCGGCGAGCGTCATCGGCGGACAGTTCGACATGGCGATGCTGGTCGCGCTTGGAGTGCCGGTCGCCGCCGACGCCCTCGACGGCGAGCTTGCGGGCCTCGTCGACGAGGGGCTGCTGGTCGCCGACTGGCAGGACGAGCGCCCGGTCTGGCGCTTCGGCCACGCGATGGTCGGCGAGATCGTCTACGGCTCGTTGCCCGAGCGCACCCGCACCGACCTGCACCGCAAGGCGGTCGAGTATCTGGAGGCCCAGCCCGCCGTCGTGGTCCGCGCCGCCAGCGCCCAGATCGCGTATCACTGGATCAGGGCGGGCGTCCCCGAGCGCGCGATGCGGCCCCTGCGCCGGGCTGGCAGCGACGCCAACCGCGCCGGTGCCTATGCCGCCGCGCTCGGACATTTCGAGACCGCGCTGGCGATTGCCACCGACGACACCGACCGCGCCGTCGCCGAACCGTTGCGCCGTGCCCAGCTCCATCTCGACGTCTCCAACGCCCACATCATGCTGTCCGACCACCACAAGGCGGTCGCCCCGGCGATCGCCAGCCTCGACGGATTGTGGAGCGGCAAGCCGAAGCACCAGCTCGGCTGGGCGTTGATGGCGGCGCGCGAGGCGGCGGGCCTAACCCTGACGATCGCGCTGCCGACACTCTATGCGCGCCGCCGCCGCTCGACCCGCCACCGCGCCCGCAACCGCCTGCGCTGCGAGGCTGCCCAGCGCCTGTCCGACTGCTTCTTCAACCTGCAGGGCACGTTGCCGGCGGTGGCCTGCGCGTTGTTCGCGGCCCGCAGCGCCGAGGCCAGCGGCGACCTGTCGATCTCGGCCGAGCCCTATGGCATGCTCGGCTATGTCGCCGGGCTGAGCCGTCTCGAAGGCGTCGCCCGCTTCCTCGGCAACCGCGCCCTTGCGGACTGCGAGCGCAAGCAGAACTACCGCGGCCTCTACCGCATCCTGTTCAGCAAGATGTTCCTTGCCGTGTCTCTGGGACGCTGGGCCGAGGTCCACCAGCTGGCGCGCGAGGCGCAGGGTCTCGACGCGCGCTACCAGAGCACCCGCGACCAGGGGCTGACCCTCGTCAACATCGGCATCGCGCAGCAATGGTCGAGCGATTTCCGCGGCATGAAGACGACCTTCGAGGCGCTGGGGGCGCTCGGCGTGGCGCGTTCCGACGACAAGTTCATCGACTGGTCCGAGCTCTCACTGGGCCGCATCGCGCTGTACGAGGGCCACCTTGACGAGGCCGAGGCGCGCTTCAACCGCAGCCACGTCATGGCGGGGCGAATTGCCGAGGTGCAGGCGGTGCTGATCGCGGATTGCCTGCACGGCGTCGCGCTGCTCAGGCAGGGCCGCATCGACGACGTCGCGCCGCTCGCCGCCGGGCTGCTCGCGCAGGCGCAGGCCGCCCCGATGCAGATGGCGAGCGGCGATGCCTTCGCCGGGCTCGCCGAGATCATGAACGGCCTGCTCGCGCACGACGGCAGTGCTGCCAACCGCGCGAACGCTCTTGCCGCGCAGAAATTGCTCAAGCGCTATGCCGCGATCTTCCCCACCACGCGCCCGCTCGCGGCGCTGCACGGCGGGCAACTTGCGGCGCTCGGTGGCAAGCACCGCCGGGCGGAGGCGATGTGGCGCAAAGGGCTGACCGCAGCGCGGTCGATGGCGATGCCCTATGACGCCGCCCGCCTCCACGGCGCGCTGGCGACGCTGCCGTCGTCGACCGCGGGCGCCCGGTCGGCAGACGCCGCCCGCGCCGCCGAGCTCGCCGCCGCCTGCGGGGCGGTCAGCGTGCCGGCGCTACCGGTGACCACGAGGGGAGACTGAGATGGCCGTACTGCCGCCGCTGGTGATCACCGGGAACCGCATCGATGCGCTCGGCCCGGTGCACCTGCTCAACGTCGTGCTGCACAGCTTTTGCCTCGATGCCGACCGCGGCAAGGTGCAGGCGCTGCTCGACAAGACCTTCGATGCGCCGTCCGGTGGCCAGGTCCGCTACGAGGCGATCGGCGACAAGGTCTTCCTCAGCTTCGCCGAAATCCCCAAGCTCTATGCCGTCGACAGCGTCGAGAATGGCCACGGCTACAGCAGCGAGATCGACGTCACGCTCTGGGTCATGGCCCACCGCGTCGATGGCGGGCTGTTCGCGATCCGCTGGATCCCGGTCTATCTGTTCGTCGACAACGGCCCGGCGATGGCGAGCGGGCGCGAGGTCTGGGGCTTTCCCAAGCAGATGGCGCGCTGCGATTTCAGCCCGCTCGGCAGCAACCCCGCCGGGCCGCGCAGCTTCAAGGTCGAAGGCTTCGTGCTCGACCCGTTCGCGCCCACGAGCTGCACCCGCTGGGCCCCGATGATCGGCGTCGAGCCGATCGCCGCGCCGCCCGCAGCACCCGGCGTCGTCGCCACGCTCGAGCATTTCGCAGCCCTTGTCGGCGAGCGCCTGACCGAAAGCTTCGCCAGCATCGCCGGGAAGCTGCAGGCCGCGATCGGCATGGGCGCGATGACCATGGCGTTCCTCAAGCAGTTCCCCGACGCCGCCGACCCGATGACCGCCTGCTACCAGGGGATCATCGAGGCCGAGGCGAGGGTCGTTACGCTGCGCGGCGCCGGCCTCACCGACGATCACTACCGCGCGCAGGTGACGTCGTTCGCCAGCCAGCCGTTCCTCGACGAGCTCGGCATCGCGCCCGGCTGGCACGATGTCGGGCGCGGCGTGTGGATCGACTATGACTTCATCCTCGCGCTCGGGGCCGAGGTCTGGCGCGCGGGCGACTGAGCCACACGTCCTCGACAAAATTCGCGGGCGACCTTTGGTGCCGTGGACGGCGGCGGCCCGGAATGGCAGGCGCTGCCGGATGAACATCACGCTGCGCCACGCCCTGCTCTGCTGCGCCGCCGCGCTGGCTGCCGGACCCGCAATGGCCGCGGACGATGCCGCCGCTGCCGACCGCGCCGACATCGTCGTCACCGGGCTGCCCGCGGCAAAGGGTGACGCCGCCTACGACATCGTCGTCATCGATCACGACCGGCTGACCGGCACCGCCTCGAACCGCATCGAGGACGTGCTCCGCGATGTCGCCGGCTTCCAGCAGTTCCGCCGCACCGACAGCCGCACCGCCAACCCGACCAGCCAGGGCGCGACCCTGCGCGCCCTCGGCGGCAATGCCTCATCCCGCGCGCTGGTGCTGCTCGACGGCGCGCCGGTCGCGGATCCGTTTGCGGGCTACATCCCGTGGTTCGCGATCGCCCCCGAGCGGCTCGGCGCGGTCCGTGTGACGCGCGGTGCCGGAGCGGGCGCGTTCGGCACCGGCGCGCTGGCGGGCACGATCGAGCTGCAGAGCGCCGACGCCGCGACCCTGCCCCACTTCCAGGGCGAGGTCGACTACGGCAGCCGCAACAGCCTGTCGGCGAACGCCGTCGCCAGCGCCCAGCTCGGGGCCGGCAGCGCATCGCTGTTCGGACGCTACGACCAGGGCGACGGCTACATCATCATCCCCGAAGGCCAGCGCGGCCCCGCCGACATTCCGGCGCGCTACCGGCAGGGCAGTCTCGGCTTCCACATCGCGGCGCCTTTGACCGACGATGTCCAGCTGCTCGTCAACGGACTCGCCTTCCAGGACAAGCGGGTGCGCGGCATCGAAGGCAACGCGACCGACATCAAGGGTGCCAGTACCAGCGTGCGGCTGCTCGGCGACGGCAGCTGGAAGTGGGAGGCGCTGGCCTATCTGCAGTCGCAGACCTTCTCCAACACCGTCGTTGCGCTCGATCCGACCCGCACCGTCGCGACGCCGTCGCTCAACCAGTACAACACCCCAGCGACCGGCCTCGGCGGCAAGCTCGAGGTCCGGCCACCGACGGGCGACGGGCTGGAGCTGCGCTTCGGGGTCGACGTCCGCAACGAGGTCGGGCGCACCGAGGAGCAGTCGCGCTACCTGCTCGGCCGCTTCACCCGGCTCAGGCAGGGCGGCGGCCACAACACCGTCTTCGGCGGCTATGCCGAGGCCAGCGCGACCCCGCTAGACCGGCTGACGCTGACCGCCGGCGGCCGCATCGACCGCTGGCGCATCGCCGACGGCTTCCTCGAGGAGGTCGACGCGCAGACCTTCCAGCCGACCATCAACGATCACCCCGCCAACCGCACGAAATGGCAGCCGACCGGGCGCGGCGGCATCGCCTACGACGTGACGGACGCACTCAAGCTCCGCACCGCCGCCTACCTAAGCTACCGGCTGCCGACGCTGAACGAGCTGTATCGCCCCTTCCGCGTCGGTGCCGACGCCACCGGCAGCAACGCCGACCTCAAGCCCGAGCGGCTGAAGGGCGTCGAGATCGGCGCCGACTTCCGCCCGCTCGCAACGCTGCGCTTCGGCGTCACCGGTTTCATCAACCGGCTCGAGAACGCCATCGGCAACGTCACCATCGGCAGCGGGCCTGGCGTATTTCCGGAGGTCGGCTTCGTCGCGGCGGGCGGACTGTACCGCCAGCGCCAGAACCTCGACGCCATCGTCGCGCGCGGCATCGAGGCGGAGGCGCACCTGGCATTGAAGGACTGGCGCCTCGACGCGAGCTACGCCTACACCCACGCGCGGGTGGAAGCGTCCGGCATCGCTGCCGCGCTCGACGGCCTGCGCCCCGCCCAGACCCCGACCCACCAGGCCAGCGCGACGCTGGGATGGGCTCCGGCTGCCGGCTTCCGCGCGGCGGTGACCGGGCGCTACGTCAGCGGCCAGACCGAGGACGACCTCGGCGTCCGCCTGCTCGGCGACGCCGCGACCCTCGACGCGATGGTCGAGGTCCCACTGGCGCGCGGCGTGTTCGCGACCCTGCGCGGCGAGAATCTGACCAACACACTGATCGCCTCGGGGGTGTCGACCACGGGAATCGTCGACCGGGGCACGCCGCGGACGCTGACGATCGGGGTGCGGGTGGCGCGGTAGAGCAGGATGAAGTTGCTCGGACTCGGCGATTCGATTGGCCGGTCTGCCCCATCTTGGTTTTGGTTGTCATCCCCGCGCAGGCGGGGACCCATGAACACTGCCTGCGGAATCACTGCGGAGATTTGAGTTCATGGGTCCCCGCCTGCGCGGGGACGACAAACCTGGATTCAACGCAGGATCATCGCGCGAAACACGCCTACCGCGCCAGCCCATGCTCGTGCGCGAACGCCGCCGCCGCGCCGTACAACCCCGGCTGGGGGTAGGTCAGCAGCTTGACTGGCATCGCGGCCATGCGGCTCTCGAAGCGGCCCTTGGCGACGAAGCGCGTGCCGAAACCGGAGCGCGGCAGATGGTCGGCGATGCGCAGGCCGAGGCCACCGGCGATGACCACCGCGGTGGCGCCCTGCGCCAGTGCGATGTCGCCGGTGACCGCGCCGAGGCTGAGGCAGAAGCGGTCGACGGCCGCGGCGGCGAGGCTGTCGGTGCCCGCCAATCCGGCGGCCCAGAGCGCCTTGTCGTCGGTCTGCTGGAGCGGGCGGCCCTCCAGCGCCGACAGCGCCTCGTGGATGCTGACCAGGCCCGGCCCCGAGACGACGCGCTCGACGGAGACCCGGCGGAAGCGGGCGCGGAGGCGGGCGAGCACCGCGTCCTCGATGATGTCGAGCGGCGCGAAATCCATGTGCCCGCCCTCGGTCGGGATGACCTCATAGCCGCCCTCGCGCCGGAACAGTTGCGCGACGCCGAGCCCGGTGCCGGGGCCGACGATGCTGATCACGCCGTCGTCCGGCAGCGCCGCGTCGGGGCCGCACAGGTGGCGCAGGCTGTCGGGGCCGACCGCGGCGACGGCGTGCGCGACGGCGGCGAAGTCGTTGCACAACGTGTAGGTGTCGACCCCGAGCTTGTCGTGGATCAGCGACGGGCGGATGACCCATGGGTTGTTGGCCATCTTGAGGACTTCGCCGGTGACCGGCCCGGCGATGGCGATGGCGGCGGCGCGCGGCAATGGGCGCCCGAGTTCCGCGGCGAAGGCTTCCCACGCGGTCTGCAGGCTGGCGTAGTCGGCGGCCTTGAGCGTTACTTCGGAGCGCAGTTCGACGACCTTGTCGCCGTCGATCTCGGCGATGGCGAAGCGCGCGTGGGTGCCGCCGATGTCGGCTGCGACGATCTCCATTACAGGCCCGCCGCGGCCAGCATCGCCGACGCGCCGCGCTCGGCATCGTCGGCGCCGTGGCGCATCATCGCGAACAGCTCGCGGCCCGTGCCGAGCTGTGGCGGCGGCGGCAGCGCGGGGGTGCGCGCTGCCCACTCGCCGGGCGGGACCAGCACGTCGAGCTGCCCGGTGTCCGCGCTGAGCCGGATGATGTCGCCGTCGCGGACGCGTGCCAATGGCCCGCCGATCTCGGCTTCCGGGCTGACGTGGATCGCGGCGGGCACCTTGCCGCTGGCGCCCGACATGCGGCCGTCGGTGACCAGCGCAACCTTGAAGCCGCGGTCCTGCAGCACGCCGAGCGGCGGCGTCAGTTTGTGGAGTTCGGGCATGCCGTTGGCGCGCGGACCCTGGAAGCGCACGACGACGACGACGTCGCGCTCGAGCTCGCCCGCCTTGAACGCCGCAAGGACTTCGTTCTGGTCCGAGAACACCCGCGCCGGGGCCTCGATGGTATGCCGCTCGGGGGCGACGGCGCTGGTCTTGAAGGTGGCGCGCCCGAGGTTACCGGCGACCAGCCGCATGCCGCCGTCGGGCGCGAACGGGGCGACGGCGCTGCGCAACATTGCGGTATCGAGCGGCTCGGTGGGGGAGTCGCGCCAGACCAGGGCGTCGCCCGCCATCGCGGGTTCGCGGGCATAGTCCTCGAGGCTGTCGCCCGCCACCGTCAGCAGGTCGCCGTGGAGCAGGCCGGCGTCGAGCAACGTGCGGATCGTGTACGCCATGCCGCCCGCCGCCTGGAAGCGGTTCACGTCGCCGTCGCCGTTCGGGTAGATTCGCGCCACCAGGGGCACCACCGATGAGAGCCGGTCGAGGTCCTCCCAGTCGATGACGATGCCCGCCGCGCGCGCTATGGCGGGTAAATGGATGGCGTGGTTGGTCGAGCCGCCGGTCGCGAGCAGGCCGACCGCCGCATTGACGATGGCACGCTCGTCGATGCAGCGCCCGAGCGGCCGGTAGTCGTTGCCGTGCGCGCCGATCGCCGCCAGCCGGTGGACCGCGGCGCGGGTCAGCTCGGTGCGCAGCTTGGTGCCCGGGTTGACGAACGCCGCACCGGGGATGTGGAGGCCCATGACCTCCATCATCATCTGGTTCGAATTGGCGGTGCCGTAGAAGGTGCAGGTGCCGGGCGAATGGTAGCTCGCCGCCTCGGCATCGAGCAGCTCGGCGCGACCGACCTTGCCCTCGGCGTACAGCTGCCGGACGCGGACCTTCTCCTTGTTGGGCAGGCCCGACGGCATCGGCCCGGCGGGGATCAGGATCGTCGGCAAGTGCCCGAAGCGCAGTGCGCCGATCAGCAGCCCGGGGACGATCTTGTCGCAGATGCCGAGCAGCGCCGCGCCCTCGAACATGCCGTGCGACAGCGCCACCACCGTCGACAGCGCGATCGTGTCACGGCTGAACAGCGACAGCTCCATGCCGACCTGGCCCTGCGTGACGCCGTCGCACATCGCCGGCACGCCGCCCGCAACCTGCGCAGTCACGCCGGCCTCGCGCGCGAACAGCTTCATCGCCTCCGGGTAGCGACCGTACGGCTGATGCGCCGACAGCATGTCGTTGTAGGCGGTGACGATGCCGATGTTCATGGCGCGCCCGCTGCGGATCTCGGCCTTGTCGCCCTCGGCGGCCGCGAAGCCGTGGGCGAGGTTGCCGCAGCTCAGGATCGGCCGGCGCAAGCCGCCCTCAGCCTCGCGCGCGATCAGGTCGAGGTAGGCGGTGCGGCCCGGGCGGCTGCGTTCGATGATGCGGTCGGTGACGGCGGCGACAACCGGATGAAGCGACATCTACGGACTCCAGTAAGCGGTCACGGGGGCCTTGGCGACGGCGAGCAGGCGCGCGATCGGCAGGTCGTTCTGGCCCGCATCCGCAGCCTCGAGCAGGGCGCGCTTGTCGGCGCCCCGCACCACCAGGATGATCGAGGTCGCCTCGACCAGCGCGGCAAAGGTCAGCGACAGCCGGTCGAACGGCGCGTCGGCGGGCAGCGGCACCGGCGCGACGCGGATCACGCCCGCGGGCGCTTTCGGGTCGGGGTCGATATTCGGGAACAGCGAAGCGACATGCCCGTCCGCGCCCATGCCGATCCAGACGACATCGAAGTGCGGCGGCACCAGCCCCAGCGCCAGCGGCTGCAGGTGCGCGCCCGCCCCGCCGAACGCCTTCGCCAGCCCGCCGATGTTGCTGGCCCGGTGCGACGGCGGCACCAGCCGGTCGTCGGTCGGCCACAAAGTGACGCTGTCCCACGGCAGGTCGCGCGCCGCGAGCCGCGCGAAGATCGCCTTGGGGGTGGCGCCGCCCGGGAAGGCGAGGATCTTGCGACCCGGCGCGGCGACCACCGCCGCCAGCGCATCCGCCACCGCAGCGTCGCCGCCGTCCGGGGCCCAGGTAAGCTTAGTCATGCCAGCTGACTCCGTCGCGCTCGGTCAGCGCGATCGCCGCGCTCGGCCCCCAGCTACCGGCGCCGTAGGTCTTGGGCGTCATCCCGGCCTTGGCCCAGCCGTCGCGGATCGCATCGATCCAGGTCCATTGCGCCTCGACCTCGTCGCGCCGCACGAACAGGGTAGGGTCGCCCGCCAGCAGGTCGAGCAGCAGCCGCTCATAGGCGATCCGCCGCCGCACGTCGGCAAAGGCATTGGCCATCTCGATGTCGAGCGGCACTTCGCGCAGGTGCAGCCCGTCGCGGTCGAGGCCGGGTTGCTTGGCCATGATCGTCAGCCGGATATTCTCCTCGGGCTGGAGCAGGATCAGCAACTTGTTCGCCTTGAGGTCGGCCCCGCGCTCGTCGAAGATCGAGTGCGGCACCGGCTTGAACTGGATGACGATCTCCGACGTCCGCGACGGCAGTCGCTTGCCGGTTCTCAGGTAGAACGGCACGTCCTTCCACCGCCAGTTGTCGATGTGCGCCTTGAGCGCGACGAAGGTCTCGGTGCCGGACGCATGGCCGAGTTCCTCGGCATAGCCCGGCACCGGCTGGCCGACGCTGGCCCCCGCACCGTACTGTCCGATGACGCTGCACGCCTCCACGGTCTTGCGGTCGATCGGGCGCAGCGAGCGCAGCACCTTGACCTTCTCGTCGCGGACACTGGCGGCGTCGAGCCGGCCCGGCGCTTCCATCGCGACCAGCGCGACCAGCTGCAGCATGTGGTTCTGGACCATGTCGCGGAGCGCGCCCATGCCGTCGTAATAGTCACCCCGGCCCTCGACGCCGACGGTTTCCGAAACGGTGATCTGGACGTGGTCGATGCCGCCCTTGTTCCACAACGGCTCGAACAGGATGTTGCCGAAGCGCAGCGCCAGCAGGTTCTGCACCGTTTCCTTGCCAAGGTAGTGGTCGATGCGGAAAGTCTGGCTCTCGTCGAAGGCGGCGGCGGCCTGGTCGTTGATGGCGCGGCTGGAGGCGAGATCATGGCCGAGCGGCTTCTCCAGCGCGAGGCGGGTGGTCGGCCGCGCGAGCCCCGAGGCGACCAGCCCGGCGATGGTCGCGCCGAACAGCGACGGCGCGGTCGACAGGTAGATCGACAGATTGTCGGCACCGTCGCCGACCGCCTCCGCGAGCGCCCCGAACGCCTGCGGGTCGCTGGCATCGAGCGCGACATAGCTCAATCGGGCAAGGAAGCGCTCGACCTGCGCCGGGTCCTGCCGCGCCTTGTCGACGTAGGTCGCGAGTGCCTCGGCGGCGACGCCGCGATAACCGTCGCTGTCGTGCTTGCTGCGCGCCGTCGCGACGATGCGCAGGTCGTCGGGCAGCAGGCCGTCCGCATCGAGGCCGAACAGCGACGGCAGCAGCATGCGCCGCGCCAGGTCACCGGTCGCACCGAACAGCAGCAGCGACTTCACGGTCGAATCTCCGGAGTTGGGTCAGAATGGGGCATGGTACGCTGCCGCCCGGTACTTGGCCCCCGGGGGCGGCGCTGGCAAGACCGTACCGGCCCCGACGACCGGCTCCAGCGACCCGCGACGACAATTCAGGTTCAGTGCAGGACGATCCTGCTCTAGAACGCGCCATCCCCTGATTACCGAGACCTTTTTCATGCGAATTCGTCCGGGCGCGACCCTCGTTGCCGCGCTGCTTGCATCGAGTGCGGTCACCGCCGCGCCGCCGGCTCCAACCGTGACAGCGACCGCGCCGGCCCCGACCGCAGCGCTGGTCCGGCAGGTCGAAATTCCGCACGAGGAATTCACCCTCGCCAACGGCCTGCGCGTCATCATCCACACCGACCGCAAGACCCCGGTGGTCGCGGTCAGCGTCTGGTACCACATCGGCTCCAAGGACGAGCCGGCCAGCAAGACCGGCTTCGCGCACCTCTACGAGCACCTGATGTTCTACGGCTCGGAGCACAACAACGACGTCTTCTTCAAGAAGCTCGAGGAGAACGGCGCCACCGATTCCAACGGCACGACGTGGTTCGACCGCACCAATTATTTCGAGAACGTGCCGACGCCGGCGCTCGACCTGGCGCTGTTCCTCGAGTCCGACCGCATGGGCCACCTGCTCGGCGCGATCGACCAGAAGAAGCTCGATGCCCAGCGCGCCGTCGTCAAGAACGAGAAGCGGCAGGGCGACAACCAGCCGATGGGGCTGCTCGAATATGCGCTGCTGGAGGGCATCTTCCCGCCCGGCCACCCGTACCGCCACGACACCATCGGCAGCATGGCCGACCTCGACGCCGCCAGCCTGGAGGACGTCAAGAACTGGTTCCGCGCCAACTACGGCCCCAACAACGCGGTCCTCGTGCTCGCCGGCGACACCGACGTCGCCACCGCCAAGCCGTTGATCGAGAAATATTTCGGCGACATCCCGCGTGGTCCCGAGCCGCGGCGCTTCGCGGCCCCGGTGCCGCCACGCCCGGTGACGACGCGTGAGACGATGCACGACGCGATCCCGCTTCCGCGCCTGACCCGCGTCTATGTCCTGCCCGGGCGCACCGACGCCGTGACCCCGCTGGTCGACGTCGCGGCGACGGTGCTGGCGGGCGGCGACACCTCGCGGCTGTACCAGGATCTGGTCCGCGACAAGCGCCTCGCGGTCGGCGTCAGCGGCGGCGTGCAGGCGTTCGAGAAGGTCAGCTGGGCGCAGTTCGACGTCGATGTCGCGCCCGGTGTCGATCCCAAGGTCGTCGACGCGCGCATCGACCAGCTGTTCGCCGAGTTCCGGAAAAACGGCCCGACGGCGGACGAGGTCCAGCGCGTCGCCACCCGCGCCGTGTCGGGCACGATCCGCTCGCTGGAGGCTGTCGGCGGCTTCGGCGGCAAGGCCGTCGCGCTGGCCGAGGGCGCGGTCTACGCCGGCGACCCGAACTACTACCGCACCGAGCTGGCGCGCTATGCCGATGCGACGCCCGCGAGCGTCGGCGCGGCTGCCCGCCGCTGGCTGGCGACCGGCGACCACCGCATCACCATGCTGCCCGGAACCCGCGAGCCGCGCGACGTCGCCAAGGCGGTCGAGGGCAGCGAGGACGCTCCCAAGGGCGTCACCGCACCGCCGGTCCGCGCCGCCTCGACCCAGGCCGGGGTCGACCGTTCGGTCCTGCCGGCCGTCAAGGGCCTGCCCGACCTCGTCTTTCCGCCGGTCGAGCGCGCGACGCTCGCCAACGGCATGAAGGTCACTCTGGTCCGCCGCGCGGAGTTGCCGGTGGTCCGCATGATGCTGTCGTTCGATGCCGGGCTCGCCGCCGACAACGTGATCCTCGACGGTCCGGCCAAGCCGGGCACGACCGCGCTGATGCTGGCGCTGCTCGACGAGGGCGCGGGCAAGCTGACCGGCCCGGAGATCTCGAAGGCGGAGGAGCGCCTCGGCGCGCGCGTCAACGCCGCCGCCGGGCTCGACCGCACCCGCATTTCGCTCGACGCGCTCAAGCCCAACCTCGCCGCCTCGCTCGACCTGATGGCCGACGTCACCCGGCGCCCGGCGTTCCCGGCCGCCGAAATCGAGCGTGTCCGCGCCCAGGCAATCGCCGGACTGGCGCAAGAACTGAGCGATCCCAACAGCTTAAGCCGGCGCACGCTGCCCGGCCTGATCTACGGACCGACCCATCCCTACGCCAGCCTCGGCTCCGGCACCGAGGCCGGCCTCAAGGCGATAACCCGCAATGACCTGATTATGGCACAAGTTCGTACCATTCGGCCCGACACCGGCGAGTTCTTCGTCGTCGGGGACGTCACCATGGCCGAACTGAAGCCGCTCCTCGACGCCCGTTTCGGCGACTGGCAGGCCCCGAAGCAGCCGCGCGTCGTCAAGACCTTCGCCACCGCGACGCCGCCCACGTCGTCGCGGATCGTGCTGATCGACCGTCCGGGCTCGCCCCAGTCGGTGATCCGCGGCGGCTTCGTGCTGCCGCTCAAGGGCACCGACGATCCGCTCGACCTGCGCGTCGCCAACGACATCGTCGGCGGCCTGTCGACCTCGCGCCTCAACACCGACATCCGCGAGACCAAGGGCTGGGCCTACGGCGTCGGCACCGCGGTCGGCGACGCCCGCGAGCAGCTCGCGTTCCAGGTGGTCGCGCCGGTCCAGAGCGACCGCACCGGCGACTCGATCGCCGCGATGACCGCCGACCTGCAGGGCCTCAAGACCAAGCCCATCGACGCCGCCGAGCTCGGCAACGCCACCGCGAACAGCATCCGCTCGCTACCCGGCGACTTCGAAGCGGGCACCTCCGTGCTGGCAGCGCTCGAGCGCAACGCGTTGCTCGGCCGCAGCGACGACTTCTACACCACCCTGTCGGGCCGCTACCGCGCTATGACCCCGGCCGCGGTCAACGCCGCCGCCGCGCCGCTGACGAGCGTGCCGATCACCTGGGTCGTCGTCGGCGACCGCGCGACGGTCGAGCCGCAGCTTAAGAAGCTCGGTCTGCCGATCGAGGTGCGGTGATCGCCGTGGACATTCCCACCCTCCCCCGCTAACGGAACCCACGAGGGCGCGGCGCAAGCAACGCCCTCGTGATCGCGCCGGTGCCCTCGCAAGAGGGCTTAAAAGGGAATGCGGTGCGGGGTTTCGGCCCCAAATCCGCGGCTGTCCCTGCAACTGTAAGCGGCGAGCGCGCTGCACACGGCCCCTCCGGGCCAGCCACTGGGACTCACGTCCTGGGAAGGCGTGCATCGTGCCATGACCCGCGAGCCAGGAGACCTGCCAGCGCACCGGTCGCTCTTGCCTTGGCCCAGGGATTGGCCGTGGCACGGTCTTCCGTCTGAGCGACGAACCTGCGGCTGGGGCCGCACCGGTTCGCGTGGCGACGCCCGAGGTGTCCGCCGCCCGCGCTCCGGCCGTTCGCGCGGAAGTCCCGGCCTCGTCGCTCACGACGCCCGAGGACCGACCATGCGCTCGCTGCTAACCCTGACTCTGCTCGCCACCGCCGCCCCCGTGCTGGCGCAAAGCAACCCCTCCCTGCCCACCACCGATGCCAGCGGCGAGACCATCGTCGTCACCGCCAGCCGCTCGGGCGACGCTGTCCGCGTCGACCAGCTCGGGGCCTCGGTCACCGTGCTCGATGCCGCCGCGCTCGACGAGCGCCAGACCCGGCAGGTGTCGGACATCCTCCGCGACGTGCCCGGCGTCGCGGTGAACCGCTCCGGGGGCGTCGGCGGCCTGACCCAGGTCCGGTTGCGCGGCACCGAGGGCAACCACGTCCTCGTCCTGATCGACGGCATCAAGGCCTCCGACCCGTACTCCGGCGAGTTCGACTTCGGCACGCTGATCGCCGACGAGGCCGCCAAGATCGAGGTGCTGCGCGGCCAGCAGTCCTCGCTGTACGGCTCCGACGCGATCGGCGGCGTCATCCAGTACATCACCCTGACCGGAGCCGAGCAGCCCGGCATCAGCGCACGCCTCGAGGGCGGCTCGTTCGGCACGGTAAGCGGCGGCGCGCGCGTTGCCGGCGTCAGCGGCCCACTCGACTACGTCCTGACCTCCTCGACATACCACACCGACGGCACGCCCACGGCGGTCGGTGGCAGTCGCGATCTCGGCTCCGACCAGGTCGGCGCGTCGGGCAAATTGACGTGGACGCCGAGCGAGATCTTCAAGCTGACCGGCGTCGCGCGCTACAGCTGGACCGACGCCGACCTCAACAACACCGAGAACGACCCAAGCAGCCCGCGCTTCGGCACGATCATCGACAGCCCCGGCACCTATTACACCGCGCGCTCGCTGTACGGGCTGGTGCGCGGCGAACTGAGCCTGCTCGACGGGCGCTGGACCAACGTCCTGTCGGGCCAGGTCGCGGACACCAAGCGCAGCAACTACACCGCCGCCGGCCTGGATTTCGGCGACCACGGCACCCGCTACAAGGGCAGCTTCGAGAGCGCGATCCGGTTCGACAGCGACCGCGTCAAGCAGCGCGTCACCGGTGCGGTCGACGTCGAGCGCGAGGAGTTCCGCAACTCCTCCCCGGAGAACCCGTTCACCTTCACCGGCAAGCGTCACACCGACAATGTCGGGCTGGTCGGGGTCTACGACCTCGTCGTCGACGACCGGCTCGCGGTCGGCGCGTCGGTCCGCCACGACTTCAACACGCGCTTCGCCGACGCCACGACCTTCCGCGTCCAGGGCAGCTACAAGCTCGACACCGGCACGCGTTTCCGCGCCGCCTATGGCACCGGCGTCAAAAATCCGGGCTACTTCGAGCTCTACGGCTTCTCCGACGGCCGCTACATCGGCAACCCGAACCTCAAGCCCGAGAAGTCAAAGGGCTGGGAGGCCGGCGTCGAGCAGTCGCTGATCGACGGCAAGGCAACGCTCGGTGTCACCTACTTCCGCAGCAAGCTGACCGACGAGATCTTCACCACCTACCCGGCGCCGGACTATATCGCGACGCCGGGCAACCGCGACACGCTGTCGAAGCAGCACGGCGTCGAGGTGTTCGCGTCCGCCCGCCCGATCCAGCAGCTGCGGATCGACCTGAGCTACACCCACCTCCACGCCCGCGAGGACGGCGCGGTCGAGGTCCGGCGTCCGAACGACATCGGCAGCGCCAATTTCACCGTGTTCAGCAAGGACGAGCGCTTCTCCGGAACGCTGACCGCGCGCTACAACGGCGACCAGCGCGACGTCGCCTTCACCGACCCGTCGTTCGTGCCGGTCAACGTCGTCTTGAAGGACTATGTGCTGCTCAACCTCGCTGCCTCCTACAAGCTGACCAAGACCATCGAGGTCTTCGGCCGCGTCGAGAACCTGCTCGACGAAAAGTACCAGGAGGTGTTCAGCTTCGTCTCGCCCGGGCGCGGTGCCTATGGGGGAGTGCGGCTCAGCTTCTGATGCGACGCTTGCTCGCCCTGGCCCTCGTCGTCGCCGCTCCGGCAGCGGCGGGGGCGCAGGGACGGGTGATGTCGATCAACCAGTGCGCCGACCAGCTCGTGCTGGCGCTGCTGCCGCCTGGGCGCATCGCCTCGGTAAGCTGGCTGTCGCGTGATCCGGCGATGTCGCAGATGGCGGCGGCAGCGAGTCGCGTGCCGGTCAACTACGGCAGCGCCGAGGAGGTGCTGCGAGAGCGGCCCGGCCTCGTTATTGCCGGCGTCTACACTACCCCGGCGACGCGCGCGTTGGTCCGCAAGCTCGGGCTGCCGATGCTCGAACTCGGCTCGGCGGACAGCTTCGCCGCGATCCGGTCGCAAATCCGGCAGGTCGCCACGGCAGTCGGAGCGGAGGCGCGCGGGGAGGCGCTGGTCGCGCACCTGGACGCCGGCATCACAGCGCTTGCGGCAACACCCGGCCCGCCGGTGCGGGTCGCGGCGTGGGACAGCGCAGGCTTCGCGGCGGCGCGTGGATCGCTCTACGACACGGTGCTCGGCGCGGCGGGCGCGCGCAATGTTGCCGCCGAGCCGGGGGTCGGCTCGCCCGATGTCGAGACCCTGCTCGCGGTCGCGCCGGCGCTGCTTGTCCGCGGCGGCCGGGCCGAGCGCGACACGCCGCGCGGCGACCGCGATCACCCGCTGATCCGCCGCCTGTGGAGCGGGCGCACGGTGATTGTGCCCGCCACCGCGACGATGTGCGGGACCCCTTACACGGCGGATGCCGCGCTCAAGCTGCGCGCGGATCTCAACGCCGCGGTTCACCCATGACCCGCTGGCTCGTCCCCGCCCTGTCCGCAGTCCTCGCCGTCGCCGTGCTGGCGTCCCTGCTCGCCGGCCAGGTCTGGCTGACCCCCGCCGAAGTCCTCGCCGGCCTCCGCGACCACGCCAGCCTCGCCGGGCTGATCGTCACCGAGGTCCGCCTGCCGCGCGCCGTCCTCGGCGTCCTCGTCGGCGGTATCCTCGGGCTGTCGGGCGCGGTCTTGCAGGGCCTGCTGCGCAACCCGCTCGCTGAACCCGGCCTGCTCGGCGTGTCGTCGGGCGCATCGCTCGGCGCGGTTATCGCGATCTATTACGGCCTGTCGGGCACGCTCAGCCTCGCCGCCCCGATCTGCGGCCTCATCGGCGCGCTGGTCACCGCCGGGACGGCGCTGGCCCTGTCGCGCGGCGGGGGCACCGCGACGCTGATCCTCGCGGGAGCGGCGGTGTCGTCGATCGCGTCCGCAGGCGTCGCACTGGCGCTAAACCTCGCGCCCAACCCTTATGCCGCCTACGAGATCACGACCTGGCTGCTCGGCTCACTGGCCGACCGCAGCTGGGACCATGTCCGCCTCGCCGGCCCTTTCATCCTCGCGGGCGCGGCGCTGCTGTTCGTCACCGGGCGCTCGCTCGATGCGCTGGCGCTCGGCGAGGCACAGGCCGAGAGCCTCGGCATCGACGTCCGCCGCACGCGGTGGCTGGCGTTGTTCGGCACCGCGCTCGGCGTCGGCGCTGCGACCGCGGTGACCGGTGCGATCGGCTTCGTCGGGTTGGTCGCGCCGCATCTGGTACGACCGCTCGTCGGCCACCGGCCCGGCCACGCGCTGCTCCCGGCGACGCTCGCGGGCGCGATCATCGTCACCCTCGCCGACATCGCGGTCCGCCTCGACCGGGTGCCCCCGGAGATCAAGCTCGGCGTCTTCATCAGCATGATCGGCGCGCCATTCTTCCTTTGGCTCGTCCTGCACCTGCGCCGGACCTCGCCGTGAGCGCGCTGATGCTCAGCGGCATCTGCGTCCGCCGCAGCGGGCGGCTGGTGCTCGATACCGTCGACGCGCTGTTCCAGGAGAAGATGCTGACCGCGGTCATCGGCCCCAACGGTGCGGGCAAGAGTACCTTGCTCGCGGTCGCCGCAGGGTTGCTCGTGCCCGCCGCCGGGAGCGTCACCCTCGGCGGCGTTGCGCTCACCGACATGGGCCGCCGCGACCTCGCCAGTCGGCGCGCCTATCTGCCCCAGAACCCTCGCGTTGACTGGCCGATCAGCGTCGAGCGGGTCGTCGCGCTCGGGCTGACGCCATCACTTCCGGCGTTCGGCGGACTGCCCGCAAACCTGCAGCCGCGCATCGAGGCGGCGCTTGCCGCGCACGACCTGCTCGCCCTCCGCGACCGCCCTGCCACCGCATTGTCGGGCGGCGAACTCGCCCGCGCCATGCTCGCCCGCGCCACCGTCGGCGACCCCGAATTGCTGATCGTCGACGAGCCGACCGCCGGCCTCGACCCCCGCCACGCCCTTGCCGCCGCGTCGGCCCTGCGCGCGCGCGCCGATGCCGGGCGGACGGTCGTCATGGCGGTCCACGACCTCGACCTCGCGCTACGCGTCGCCGACCGGGTGATCGCGCTCAAAGGCGGGCGGATCGCCGCCGCCGGGACCGTAGCCGCAGTGTTCGACGACACCGTGCTCGGGGCGCTCTACGAGGTCGAGGCGCACGTCCGGGACGGCACCGTACGCTTCGGCTGAGTCACGCGACGACACGCCTGATGTTTTCGTCATCCCGGCGAACGCCGGGACCCAGCTAACCCCGCATCCGGTCCTCTGAGTAAGCTGGGTCCCGGGTCAAGCCCGGGAAGTCGATCGGAGAAACAGGCGGAACGGGTACGCTATAACGGGTACGCTATTCTGCCGCGATCGCCTCGAAGCCCTCGCTGCGCGCCGCTGCAACCTCGATCAGGCGCTTCTCGATGCCCTTGAGGCGGACCGCATTGTCGATCTTCTCACCGGTCAGGTCGGTGACGTAGAAGGTGTCGGTAGCGCGCTCGCCGTAGGTCGCGATGTGCGCGCTGTGGATCGTCAGCCGCGCTTGGAACAGCGCATAGGTCAGGCTGTACAGAAGCGCCGGCCGGTCGAGCGCGGCGACCTCGACGACGGTGAAGCGGTTCGACGCCTTGTTGTCCGTCAGCACGTTGGGCTCGACGCGGAACACCTCCGCGCGCCGTCTCGCGAGAGGGCGCGCGGCCAACCGGTCGGCGAGCCGCACCTTGCCGGTCAGGACGTCCTCGATGGTGCGCTTCAGCCGCGCCAGCTGGCCGGCCTCGGCGAACGGCCGTCCGAGCGGGTCGGCGACGATGAAATTGTCGAGCGCCTGGCCATCGCGGGTGGTGTGGATGCGCGCGTCGAGGATGTTTGCCCCCGACAGCGAGATCGCCCCGGCGACGCGGTAGAACAGGCCCGGATGGTCGGCGGCATAGACCGTCACCAGCGTCGTCCCCGAGGCGAAGTCGACCTGAGCGCCGATCGACAGCGGCAGCTTCTCGAAGTCGGCGCGCTCGACCTGGACGGCGTTCTTGAGCAGCACGTCGGCGGGCTCGGCGACCCAGTACGCCTCGGTCATCCGCGCCGCATAAGCGTCGAACTCGGCCTTCGGCCACTCGAGGTCGGCGGCCAGCGCCGCCTGTTTCGCTGCGACGCGCTCGCTGCGGCCCTTCTGCTTGTGGCCGAGGCGAAGCACCTCCTCGGCGCCCTCGTACAGCTCGCGGAGCAGCTGCCCCTTCCAGCCGTTCCAGACGCCGGGACCGACGGCGCGGATATCGACCACGGTCAGGATCAGCAGCAGGCGCAGTCGCTCGGGCGAGGCCACCAGCTCGGCGTAATCGAGGATCGTCTTGAAGTCGCTGAGGTCGCGTTTGAACGCCGTCGACGACATCAACAGGTGGTAGCGCACGAGCCAGGCGACGGTCTCGGTCTCGGCCGCACTCAGGCCCAGCCGCGGGCACAGCTTCTCGGCGATCGCGGCACCAAGCTCGCTGTGGTCGCCGCCGCGGCCCTTGGCGATGTCGTGCAGCAGCACGGCAACGTACAGGACCCGGCGCGAGAGCAGTTGATGGATGACCGTGGACGAAAGCGGGTGCTCGCTCTTGAGGTCGCCGCTCTCGATCCGCGCGACCAGACCAAGCGCCCGGATGGTGTGCTCGTCGACGGTGTAGTGGTGGTACATGTCGTACTGCATCTGCGCCACGACGCGCCCGAAGTCGGGGATGAAGCGGCCGAACACACCCGCTTCGCTCATCCAGCGCAGAACCCGCTCCGGGGTCTTCTGCGAGGTCAGCAGCTCGAGGAACAGCGCGTTGGCGCGGGGGTCCTTGCGCACCGCTTCGCTGATCAGGTGGGCGTCGTGCCCAGCCTGGCGCATCGCCAGCGGATGGATGTCGAGCCCCTCGCGGTCCGCGGCGACGAACATCTCGATGAGCCGCACCGGGTCGGCCTTGAAGAAGTCCTCGTTCGGCAGCCCGATCCGGCCGCTGCGCACGGTGAAGCCGGACAGCCGCCGCGGCCGCCGCGTGAAAGTCGGCAGCCACGAGCCCTTGGAAAAGGTCTCCTCGACATGGCTGAGAAACAGCCCGGTCAAATCACCGACCTGGCGCGCGACGAGGAAATAGTGCCGCATGAAGCGCTCGATCGCCGACAGCCCGGCGCGGTCGGTGTAGCGCAGCCGCCCCGACAGCTCGCGCTGGACGTCGAAGGTCAGGCGCTCCTCGGCGCGGCCGGCAATGTCGTGGAGGTTGCAGCGCACCGCCCACAGGAAGTTCTCGGCCCGCCGGAATTGCGCCAGCTCGGGCGCAGTCAGCAGGCCCTTCTCGACGAGGCCGTCGACAGTCTCGACCTGGTAGGCGAACTTGCCGATCCAGAACAGGGTGTGGAGGTCACGAAGCCCGCCCTTGCCCTCCTTGAGATTGGGCTCGACGACGTAGCGGCTGTCGCCCATGCGCTTATGGCGGGCGTCGCGCTCGGCGAGCTTGTCGGCGATGAACTGGCGGGCATTGCCGGCGACGATCTCCTTGCGGAAGCGCGCGCCGGCCTCGTCGTAGAGCGCTTGGTCGCCCCATATAAAGCGCGCCTCCAACAGCGCGGTGCGGATGCTGAGGTCGGACTTCGCCATGCGGATCATGTCGTCGAGCGACCGCGTCGCGTGGCCGATCTTCAGCTTCAGGTCCCACAGCAGATACAGGATGGTCTCGATGACCTGCTCGCCCCACGGCGTCTGCTTCCAGGGCGTCAGGAACAGGATGTCGATGTCCGAGAACGGCGCCATCTCGCCGCGCCCATAGCCGCCCACAGCGATCAGTGCGAGGCGCTCGGCCGCGGTCGGGTTGGCGACCGGCAGGAGCGTGGTCGTGGTGAAGTCGAAGACCAGCCGCAGCAACTGGTCGGTCAGGAAGGCGTAGGCGGTGGCGTAGTCGCGTCCACGCGACGGCGCATGGTGCAGGCGGCGGGTCAGCTCGGCGCGGCCGGCCTCGAGCGCGGTGCGAATGATCTCGGTCGCCCCGGCGCGGCGCGCGTCACGGCCCGGCTCGGCGTCCGCGAGCGCGCGCAGCTGGTCGGTAACGACACGCCGGTCGATGATAGCGCGCCGGTTGGCGACGGTGTCGAAACGCGATGCCATGGCCGGACTCAAATAGGGGTTCCGCCGGGCTTGCGCTACCGGCAGTTACCCGCCGATCTTGACCTCGGCGACGGGCGCGTTGGTGCTGCCGGGCTGGGCCGCCATCAGGTCGCGCAGGAAGACGCCCTTGTCGACGGTCAGCGTCTTGGGGTCGCCGGCGTTCGAGCGGATCGCCGGGTCGGGCCGCGAGGCGCCGGCCTTGTCGAGCAGCTGCTGCTCGGCGGCGGACTTCGGCGGTACCTTGACGCCCGGACCGAACAGCGCCTCGGCCGCCTGGGTCTGGGTGTTGGCATCGCCGAGCGGGCGCGGCTCGCCGGGACGTGGGGGCGCAAGCGAGTAGTCCGGCGGCACGACCAGCGGCGCATTGCGGCTGATCGCGAACTCGTCGGGGCCCTTGCTGGCCGATCGCCCGCCCTTGCCGCAGGCGGTTAAGCCAAGCGAGGCGACGGCGAGAACGGCAACGGCAACGTACAGCTTCATGACAACTCCTCGGTCGCCGGCGCCTTGCGCACCAGCAACGCGCGCACCAGCAACATGGCGACGCCGACGCTTATAGCCGCATCGGCGACGTTGAAGACATATTTAAAGTCGAACCACCCGTACGCGACATGAACGAAGTCGACGACATACCCCAACCGGATGCGATCGATGATGTTGCCGAGCGCGCCGCCTAGCACGAGGCCCAGCGCGACGACGTCGCCGCGGACACGCTCGCGCGCGATCCACACCGCGACCAAAGCCGCGATCGCACCCGTACCCGCGACGAGGACCCAGCGCATCAGGTCGCCGCTGGCCGGCAGCAGGCCCATCGAGACACCGACGTTGGCGACCCAGGTCAGGGTCAGGAAGGGCGCGACGTCGACCCAGCCGTGCTTCTGCAGCTCGACGACGTGGACGATCCAGTATTTGACCAACTGGTCGACGACGAACACCGCGAGGGCGAGCAGGTAGCCGGTACGGGCGAGACGGTTAGGCATGGGCGACAACACTCGAACACCGGTCACAAAGCCCGGTGTCCGTAGCGACGTCCGGCAGGTGACGCCAGCAACGTTCGCAGCGCGCGTCGTCGCTCGGGCGGACTCCGACCTCGAACGAGCCGGCGTCGCCGACGATGTCGATGCTGACCGCGCCGCTGATCGCGAGCTCCTGGAAGTTGCTCGAAGCAACCAGCGCCGCCTCCTCCGCACCGGCACGGATGTCGAGCGCGGCAGCAAGGCTGGTGCCGACGATCTTGTCCTTGCGGAACGGCTCGATTGCCTGCGTCGCGAGGCTGCGCAGCACCCGCAACCGCTCCCAGCGCTCGGCCAGCGCGTCGTCGCGCCAGTCGGCGGGGATTACCGGCCATTCGCCGAGGTGCACCGAGCCCGCGTCGGGGAAGCGCGTCGTCCACACCTCCTCGCAGGTGAACACCAGCACCGGCGCGAGCCACTTGACCAGGCAATCGAAGACCCGGTCGAGCACCGTCCGGTAGGCGCGGCGCTTCGGATCGTCGGCGGCGTCGCAGTACAGGCTGTCCTTGCGGATATCGAAGACGAACGCCGACAGGTCCTGGTTGGCGAAGGCGTTGATCGCCACCATCATCGGGCCGAACTCGAAGCTCTCCGTGGCGCGCCGGACCTCGACGTCGAGCTCCGCCAGCCGGTGCAGCACCCAACGCTCGAGCTCGGGCATCTCGGCCACCGGCACGGCCTCCGCCGCGGTAAACCCGTCGAGCGCCCCGAGCATGTAGCGGAAATTGTTGCGCAGCTTGCGGTAGGCGTCGGACTGGCCGCTCAGCATTTCCTTGCCGATGCGGACGTCCTCGAAATAGTCGGTCGAGACCACCCACAGCCGCAAGATGTCGGCGCCGGCGTCGTCCATGATCTTGAGCGGATCGACGGTGTTGCCGACCGACTTCGACATCTTCTTGCCCTGCGCGTCGAGCGCGAAGCCGTGGGTCAGCACCGCGTCATAGGGGGCGCGGCCGCGGGTGCCGGCGCTCTCGAGCAGCGACGACTGGAACCAGCCGCGGTGCTGGTCGGAGCCCTCGACATACAGGTCGGCGCGGACGCCCTCGCCGTAGCGCGCCTCGATGACGAAGGCGTGGGTCGAGCCGCTGTCGAACCACACGTCGAGGATGTCGTCGACGCGCTCGTAGTCGGCGGGGTCTCGGCCCGACCCGAGGAAGTGCGCCGCGTCGGTCGCCCACCAGGCATCGGCGCCCTGGTTCTGGACGGCCTCGACGATCCGCGCGTTGACGGCGTCGTCGCGAAGATACTCGCCGGTGAGGCGGTCGACGAACAGCGTGATCGGTACACCCCACGCGCGCTGGCGGCTGATCACCCAGTCGGGGCGCCCGTCGACCATCGCGCGGATGCGGTTCTGCGCGCGGGCGGGCACCCAGCGGGTGCGCTCGATCGCGTCGAGGGCGATCTCGCGCAGCGTCGCCCCGTTACTACCCTCCCCCCTTGAGGGGGAGGGACCGGTCGCATCTTCGCGACCAGGGAGAGGGGACGCGGCCGCACCCTTCGAAGCATCCGCCCCCGCCCCCTCTCCCTGGTCGCCCAAGCGGGCAACCTGTCCCTCCCCCCCGAGGGGCGAGGGAGCGTCCATCGGGATGAACCACTGCGGCGTCGCCCGGAAGATCAGCTTGGCATGCGAGCGCCACGAGTGCGGATAACTGTGCGCATAGTCCGCGCTCGCCGCCAGCAACGCGCCAGCCTCGCGCAACTCGGTGCAGATTGGCCCGTCGGGGGCGTTGAACTTCGCATTGATGACGCTGCCCTGCCCGCCGAGCCAGCCCCAGTCGGCGCGGTACTTGCCGTCGCCCTCCACTGCGAACACCGGCTCGAGCCCGTTCGCCTTGCACAGGATGAAATCGTCCTCGCCGTGATCGGGCGCCATGTGGACAAGCCCCGTGCCCTGCTCGGTGGTGACGAAATCGCCCGCGAGGAACGGCCGCGGGCGCGCGAAGAAGCCGCCGAGGGCGTGCATCGGATGACGGGCGACGGTACCGGCGAGGTCGGAGCCTTTAAGATGCATCGATTGCCTACCGAGCATCGCTGTGAGTACGCAACCCAAGCGCTGCTCAGTCTGGGTCAGCAGATCGGTTGCTACTACTATCGAGCGACCAACGAGAGGATGAGGCTCCTGCCCGATGGCTTGGTTGATCTGGGTGAGAACGTACTCAACCTCCGGCCCGTAAGCCAAAGCCTGGTTCACCGGGATCGTCCACGGCGTCGTCGTCCAGATCACCGCGTACGCGCCGACCAGCTCCGGGATCGCGCTCTCCACGATCTCGAACGCCACGTCGATCTGCGTGCTGACGATGTCCGCGTACTCGACCTCGGCCTCGGCGAGCGCGGTCTTCTCGACCGGCGACCACATCACCGGCTTGGCGCCGCGATACAATTGCCCGCTGGTGGCGAACTTCAGCAGCTCGGCGACGATTGTCGCTTCGGCGGCAAAGTTCATCGTGAGGTACGGGTTGTCCCAGTCGCCCATGACGCCGAGGCGCTCGAACTGGCCGCGCTGGCGGGCGACCCAGTCGGCGGCATAAGCGCGGCACTCGGCGCGGAATTCGGGGCCGGGGACGGCGTCCTTGTCGAGCTTCTTCGCCCGGTACTTCTCCTCGACCTTCCACTCGATCGGCAGGCCGTGGCAGTCCCAGCCGGGCACGTACGGTGCGTCGAAGCCGAGCATCGAGCGCGAGCGCACGATGACATCCTTCAGCACCTTGTTCATGGCGTGGCCCATATGGATGTCGCCGTTGGCGTAGGGCGGGCCGTCGTGGAGGATGAAGCGGGGCCGCCGGGCGCGCTCGGTGCGCAGCCGGTCGTACAGCCGCTCCGCCTGCCAGCGGGCGAGAATCTGCGGCTCCTTCGCCGCCAGCCCGGCTTTCATCGGGAACTCGGTCTTCGGCAGGAATACGGTCGAGCGGTAATCGCGTTCGGTCATGGCGCGGCGTCTAGCCGAGTGCGGCGCGCGCGTCACGCGCGTCGGTGGCGACCTGCGCCTTGAGCGCGTCGAGGTCGGGCAGCTTCAGCTCCGGACGGAGGAACGCGACGAGCTCGACCGCCAGCGTCGCGCCGTAGAGGTCGCCGTCGAAGTCGAACAGCCACGCCTCCAGCAACTCCTTCGGCGGCTCGATCATCGGGCGCACGCCGAGGTTGGCGACACCGTCGTAGGCGCGGCCCGCGTGCCGGACGCGGACCGCATAAACGCCGTACGCGGGCCGCAGATACGGCCCCATGTCGATATTCGCGGTCGGGAAGCCGAGGCTGCGGCCGAGCTTGGCACCGTGCTCGACCTCGCCGACGATGGTGTAGGGGCGGGTCAGCAGTGCCGCCGCGCCCTTGGGATCGGCGTCCGCCAGCAGCGCCCGGATGCGGGTCGAGGAGATCTGTCCACCGGTGTCGGCGACCGGAGCCACGACTTCGGCGCTGAAGCCGTGCTCCGCGCCAAGCCGGGACAAGGCCGAGACGTCGCCCGAGCGCTTGACCCCGAAGGTAAAGTCGTCGCCGCTGACCACGCCCGCCGCGCCGATCCGGTCAGCCAGCCATTTGGCGCAGAAGCCCTCAGCGGTCTCGGCAGCGAGCGCGTGGTCGAAGGGCAGCACCACCGCACCGTCGATGCCGAACGCCTCGAACAGGTCCAGCCGCTGCTCGATGCGGGTCAGCGCGAACGGCGGCGCGTCGGGCCGGAACAGCCGCGCCGGGTGCGGGTCGAAGGTCGCGACCAGCGCCGGGCGGCCCTCGGCGCGCGCCTTGGCCAGCGCGCGGCCGACGACGGCCTGGTGCCCGAAGTGAAAACCGTCGAAGTTACCGAGCGCGACGATGCCGCCGCGCAACGCATCGGGCACGACGCCCCCTCCGATGATGCGCTCCATGATGGTGCCTGTAGCGGCCCGCCGGTCAGGCGGGCAACCCCGCGAGGAGCAGGCGCTGCACGTTGCCGCCCATGACCTTGGCGATGTCGGCGTCGGACAGCCCCGCGTCGATCAGCGCCTGGGTCACGGCGTCGAGGTGCGCGGTGTCGAAACCGGTGGTCACCGAGCCGTCGAAATCCGACCCCAGCCCGACGTGGTCGATGCCCGCGACCGCGACCGCGTGGACGATCGCGCGCGCCGTCGCGGCGGGTGTCGGGGCGCACACCGCCGCATCCCAATAGCCGATGCCGATGACGCCGCCGTTCTTCGCGAGCAGGCGCAGCTCGTCGTCGGACAGGTTGCGATTGGTGTTGCAGGTCGCCTTGACCCCGCCGTGGCTGACCACGACCGGGCGCGCCGCCAGCCGCATGACGTCGGCGAAGCAGGCGTGGCTGCAGTGCGCGAGGTCGACGAGCATCGACTTCGCCTCCATCGCGCGCATGACCTTGAGGCCGAAGGGGGTCAGCCCGTATTTGCGCTCGCCGTGCATCGAGCCGGCGAGCTCGTTGTCGAAGAAATGCGCCAGCCCGATCATGCGGAACCCGGCGTCGTACAGCCGGTCGAGGTTGGCGAGCTTCCCCTCCAGATTGTGCGCGCCCTCGACGGACAGCATCGTCCCGACCGGGCGCGGCGCCAGCCCCTGGTCGGCCGCAAGCGCCGCCAGGTCGCGGCGGGTCAGGACGAGGCGCAGCGCCTTCGGGTTGGCGGCGACGTCGCGGTGCAGTTTCTCGGCATGCCACAGCGAGCGCTCCAGCAGCGACCCCCAGGTCCGCACCGGCTGGAGCTGCGCCACCGCCAGCAGCGTGATGTTGTCGGTCTTGTCGGAGTTCGAGTCGTAGTTCTGCCCCTTCGGCGTCTTGGTCACCGACGACAGGATCTGCAGCGCGACATGACCCTGTGCGAGCCGCGGCAGGTCGACGTGGCCGCGCGTCGCCTGGTCGGCGAAGTCGCGTTTCCACAGCAAAGTGTCGGCGTGCATGTCGGCGACGAACAGCGTCTTGTGCAGCGCCTTCGCCCGCACGCTCACCGGCCAGATGCCGCTGCCCTGGATGCGGTTCATGCCGCTTTCGGCGATGCCGGGGGCGAAGGTCAGGAAGGCGGCGATGGCGACGACGACCAGCCCAAGCGCCCACGCCGAAATCTTGCGCCAGCTCATGTTCGTCCCCCCGTTGGCCCCGGCGCTTAGCTGCGCCGTTCGAGCGTCACGAAGCTATAGCCCGGCTGGCCGCCCGCGGCACCATGGGCCTCGCGCGCCGTCTCGCGCCACTCGCCCGCATCGAACGCCGGCAGCCAGGTATCGCCCTCCGGCGCGGAATGGACCTCGGTCAGATAGACATGCGTCGCCAGCGGCAATGCCTCCGCATAGACCTGTGCGCCGCCGATGATCGCGATCTCGGGCACGTCGTTCGCCAGCATGTCGGACAGGCTCGCGGCCACCGTCACGCCCTCCGCCCGCCAGTCCGGATCGCGGCTCAGCACGATGTTGAGCCGGCCCGGTAGCGGGCGGCCGATCGACTCGAACGTCCGCCGCCCCATGATGATCGGCTTGCCCATGGTCAGCCGCTTGAAGTGCGCGAGGTCGGCGGGGATGCGCCACGGCAGCGCGTTGTCTCGGCCGATGACGCCGTTGTCGGCGCGGGCGACCACGAGGCTGATGATTGTTCGGGGGTCGCGCCGCTCCGTCAAACCGCCACCGGCGCGCTGATCGGCGGGTGCGGGTCATAGCCGTCGACCACGAAATCCTCGAACCGATAGTCGAGGATCGACGGCGGGCGGCGGGTCAGGCTCAAGGTTGGGAACGGCTTCGGGGTGCGCGCCAGTTGCGTCTCCACGAGCTCGGCGTGGTTGAGGTAGAGGTGGCAGTCGGCGCCCATCCAGACCAGCTCGCCGGGCTCGAGGTCGCACTGCTGGGCCAGCATCCGCAGCAGCAGCGCCGCCTCGAAGATGTTGAACGCAAAGCCCAGTCCGAGGTCGCACGAGCGCTGGTAAAGGATGCCCGACAGCCTGCCATCCGCGACGAAATACTGGTACGTCATGTGGCATGGCGGCAGCGCCATGCGGTCGAGGTCGGCGACGTTCCAGCCGGTGAAGATGTGCCGCCGCGACGCCGGGTTGTGGCGAAGGCCGTCGACCAGCGCGGCGATCTGGTCGATGCCCTCGGTGTCGTCGGGATGCCGGGGCCAGTGCCGCCACTGGTGGCCATAGACCGGCCCGAGGTCGCCCCATTCGGCGGCGAAGGCGTCGTCGTTCAGCAGCCGCGCCTCGAACGCGTCGCGGTCCAGAGCTTCGCCGGTCGCCTTATTGTATTTCTCCAGCGGCCAGTCGGTCCAGATGTGGACGCCGTCGCGGACGAGCGGCACGATCGAGGTTTCGCCGCCGAGGAACCACAGCATCTCGCGCACCGCGGTCTTCCAGTAGACGCGCTTGGTGGTCAGGATCGGCACCGTGCCGTCCGACAGGTCGAAGCGCAAAGTCTCGCCGAACAGCGCCCGGGTGCCGGTGCCGGTGCGGTCGCCGCGGACGACGCCGTGCTCCCACACGCGCCGGACGAGGTCGAGATACTGGTCTTCGCCGGTTCGCATGTGCGGTCTTATCCCGGAGCGTCCCGCGTTGTCATCCCGGCGAACCCATTGTCATCCCGGCGCCCCATTGTCATCCCGGGCTTGACCCGGGACCCAGTTGCCTTCCGCACGGATTGTGAACGCTGGACCAAGCTGGGTCCCGGCGTTCGCCGGAATGACAACCTGGAGTCTTCAGCCCATCACCTCGGCGATCAGGGCGCGCAAATCGCGCTCCGGGCGCGCGCCGTAGTGCGAGATGATCTCGGCGGCCGCGATCGTGCCCTGCCGCGCGCAGTCCGACAGCGAGCGCCCCGCGACCAGCCCGCTCAGGAAGCCGGCGGCGAACAGGTCGCCGGCGCCGGTGGTGTCGAGCACCTGGGTCGCGGGATGGCACGGCACGACGTGGCGCTCGCCATCGACCAACACCACTGCGCCGCTCTCGGACCGGGTGACGACGGCGATCTTGGCGTGCTTGCCGAGCTCGCTCATCGCGGCGTCGAGGTTGGTCGTCTGGTACAGGGCGCAAACCTCGTTCTCGTTGCCGAACATGACGTCGACATGGCCAGCGAGAAGCTCGATGAAGTCCTCGCGGTGGCCCTCGACGCAGAACACGTCGGACAGCGTAAAGGCGACCTTGCGGCCCGCATCGCGCGCGATCTTGATGGCTTTCTTCATCGCGGCACGCGGGTGCTCGGGGTCCCACAGATAGCCTTCGAGGTAGAGCACCGCGGCCGAGCGCACGACCGCCTCGTCGACGTCAGCCTCGCTCAGTTCCTGGCAGGCGCCGAGGTAGGTGCTCATCGTGCGGTCGCCGTCGGGGGTCACCACGATCAGGCAGCGCCCGGTCGGCGGGCCGTCGGCCATCGGCGCGACGTCGTAGGATACGCCGGCGGCACGGATGTCATGCGCGAAGACCTCGCCGAGCTGGTCGGTCGCGACCCGGCCGATGAAGGCGGGCTTGCCGCCCATCGCCGCGATGCCCGCGACGGTGTTCGCCGCCGACCCGCCCGAGACTTCCTTCGACGACCCGATCAGCGCGTACAGCCGCTCGGCGTCGTCGGCCCCGATCAGGCGCATCGAGCCCTTGGGAATGTCGTTCGCGGCGAGGAAACCGGCGTCGGCGGTGGCGATGACGTCGACCAGCGCATTGCCGATCGCGAGGACGTCGATGTCGTGGGTCATGGCATTGTCGGTCATAGGGGGCTCTCGCGCAAAACATCGTCATCCCCGCGCAGGCGAGGACCCATCACCCCGAAATGCTGGGCTGATGGGTCCCCGCCTGCGCGGGGATGACGGGCGTGGGTTAGCTGTCTGTCTCCATCTCGGCAACCGCCTCCGCATCGAGCAGCCCGGCTGCCTTGAGGTCCGCCAACCCCGGCAGGTCGCGGCGCGAGGCGAGCCCGAAATGCACGAGGAAGCCGCCGGTGGTCGCGTACTGTAGCGGTCGCCCCGGGGTCTCGCGGCGTCCGGCGGGGCGCACCCAGCCCGCCTCCATCAGCACGTCGAGGGTGCCGCCGGACACGCCGACGCCGCGGATCGCCTCGATCTCGGGACGCGTCACCGGCTCGTGGTACGCGACGATGGCGAGCGTCTCGACCGCGGCGCGCGACAGCTTCGCTGGTCGGTCGCGCGACGGGGCCAGGACGTGCGCGAGGTCAGGGGCGGTCTGGAACAACCAGCGACCACCGCGCTCGACGACGTTGATGCCGCTTGCTGCATAGCGCTCCGCGAGTTCGGCGAGCAGCGCATCGACGTCGCTGCCGTCGGGGAGATAGCGCGCCAGTTCGGCCGGCGTCATCGGTGCGGCAGCGGCGAAGAGCAGCGCCTCGACCTCGCGGAGCAGGTCGCTCATGCCCGCGCCCGCAGCAGCAGCGGCGAGAACGCCTCGCCCTGGCTCAGGTCGACCCTCCCCTGCCGCGCCAGCTCGAGCGCCGCGACGAAAGTGCTGGCAAGCACCGAGCGGGCGTAGTCGGGCTCGTCCTCATCCGGCAGGAACGTCGCCAGCGCGGTCCAGTCGAGCGCGGTGCCGAGCAGCCGCCCGAGCCGCTCGATCGCCTCGTCGAGCGCCAGCACCGCGCGCCGCCGCACCTGGTAGACCCCCTGCGCGGTGCGTGCCCGGACGCCGCCATAGCCGCTGAGCAGTTCGTACAGCGTGCATTCGTAGCGCGCCCGCACCTGCATCCGCAGACCCTCGGGCGCGGCGCGGCGAAAGATCTCGCGCCCGTGCTGGTCGCGGCCCATCAAGCGACCGCCGGCCTCGCGCATCGCGTCGAGACGCTGGAGCTGCCACTGCAGGCGCAGCGCGAGTTCGTGCGGGTCGGGGTCGGCCTCCGGGTCGGGCGGCAGCAACAGGCACGACTTCAGGTACGCCAGCCACGCCGCCATCACGAGATAGTCTGCCGCCAGCTCCAGCCGCAGCGCGCGCGCATCGGCGATGAACACGAGGTACTGGTCGACGAGGTCGAGGATCGACAGCTTGGCGAGGTCGACCTTCTGGCTCCGCGCCAAGGTCAGGAGCAGATCGAGCGGACCCTCCCAGCCGTCGAGGGTGAGGGTCAGGACGTCGCCGGTGCCCTGCCTGCCACCCTCCCCTTCAGGGGAGGGTCGGAGAGACGGCGCAGCCGGCCCCGGGGTGGGTTCTTCACCCGTACCGAAGTTCCCACCCTCGGGGCCGGCGCTGAAGTGCGCCGTCTCTCCGCGCCCCTCCCCTGAAGGGGAGGGGGAGGTCACGTCAGCGCCAGCAACGCGTCGCGCTTGTCGATCAGGTCCGCGACCGCGCGTTTCGAGGGTTTCGCCGCCCACGCCATCGCGGCGTTCAGCCGCCGCATGGCTGCGGAGGTCATTTCCGGGCTGGCATCGACGATCGCCTGCATCTCGGCCATGTCGCCCGAACAATGCAGCGCGATATCGCAACCGGCGGCGAGCGCCCCGGTCGTGCGGTCGCCGAAGGCCCCGCCCAGCGCCTTCATGCCGAGGTCGTCGGACATCAGCAGCCCGTCGAAACCGATGAAACCGCGGATGATGTCCTCGATCACGATCGGCGACAGCGTCGCGCAGCGGTCCGGGTCCAGCGCAGTGTAGACGACGTGCGCGGTCATCGCCATCGGCGCGGTCTTGAGCTTGCGGAACGGGGTGAAGTCGATCTCCAACTCCTCGCGGCTGGCGTCGACGACGGGCAGCGCGAGGTGGCTGTCGACGCGCGCGCGGCCGTGGCCGGGGATGTGCTTGACGACACCGCAGACGCCGCCAGCCTTCAATCCGTCGAGCGTCGCTTTGCCCAGCCCCGCGACCCACATCGGGTCGGTCGAGAAAGCGCGGTCGCCGATGATGCCGTGGCCGTCGGGCTGCGGCACGTCGAGCAGCGGCAGGCAGTCGACGTTGACGCCGACCGCACGCAGCGTCAGCGCGATCGCCTCCGCGTTGACCTTGGCGGCCTCGATCCCGGAGAACGGCGCGAGGTCGAACAGTTCGCCGAACGCGGCTGCGGCGGGAAACAGCGGCCAGTGTGGCGGCTGCAGCCGCGCGACGCGCCCGCCCTCCTGGTCGATCAGGATCGGCACGTCACGACCCGACAGGTCACGCAGGCTGTCGGTCAGCGCCAGCAGTTGCTCGGGGTCGATGCAGTTGCGCTTGAAGACGATGTACCCGGCCGGATCGGCGGCGCGGAACAGGGCGCGCTCGTCGTCGGTCAGCGCCGCGCCCGACATGCCGAGGATGAGCGGTGTCACTTGGCCACCACGCACTCGACGCCCGCTACCTTCAGGCGTGCGCACAGGTCGTCGGCGGTGGCGCGGTCGGCGACGCCCGTCGCGCGCAGGCGGTACAGGGTGGCGCCGCCGTGATCGACCGACTGGACCGACTTGCCGAGGCCGCCGAGGTACTTGAAGCGCTTCGAATATTCGTCCCAGACGCTGTTCGCCTTGGCGCTCGTCGAGAAGGCCCCGAGCTGGAGCGCGACGTTGCCCGACGACACGACGAGCTTGGGCGCGGGCGCTCCCGGCGGCAGCGCGGCGACCTTGGGCAGCGGCTTGATCGTCGCGGGCGGAGGCGCAACCACGGGCTTGGCCACGACCGGAGCGGGCGGACGGATGGTGGCCACCGGCGCGGCGGGCACAGCGATCGCCTTCGGAGCGGTCCCCGGTCGCACCGGCGGGATCGCGGCGGTGACCGAGGCCCCGGCGCTCGGCGGCAGCAGGTCCGTCGGCTCGCCCTCGACATCCGGGGACTGGCCCGGCGTCTCGGGCGTCGCGTTCGCGTCGAGCGCACCGGCGGGGGCCTCGCCCTGGCTGACGCCGTGCATGTCGCTGCCGTTCTGGTCGACGTCGGCCCCCTGCGGGTCATCGGGGCCGGGCGCGACCTTGTACGGACCGGGGTCGGCGGCGATCAGCGGCGCCTCCTCCGGCGTCGCATAGGTGCCACTGCTGCCGGTCTGGCGCGGGCCCTTGGTGACGAACCACAGCCCGCCGAGAATGACCGCGAGCAGCACCAGGAACACCGCGACGCCGCCGATCAGGCGGCGGCGCGGCACGTAGGTGGTGCCGCCGCGCTGCTCGTCCTCGACGCTCGACAGCCAGGGTGCATCGTCGTCGTAATCGGGTTCGACCGGGCGACGCGCCATCAGTGAAGTTCCTCGACCGGCTCGACCCCCATCAGGCCGAGCCCATTGCGGATAATCTGCCCGACACCCCGCGCCAGCGCCAGCCGTGCCGATGTCAGCGCTGCATCGTCCGCCACGACGAAGCGCCGCGCGGGGTCATCGTTGCCCTGGTTCCACAGCGAGTGGAACGCCGCCGCGAGGTCGCCGAGGTAGAAGGCGATGCGGTGCGGCTCGTGCGTCGTCGCCGCCGCCTCGACGGTGCGCGGCCACTGCGCGCACAGCTTGACCAGTGCCAGCTCGGCATCGTCGAGGCGCGCGAAGTCGGGCTCCGGCAGCACCATCCCGGCCTCGGCGGCGCGGCGCTGGATCGAGTGGATGCGGGCGTGGGCGTACTGGACGTAGAACACCGGGTTCTCGCGCGACTGCTCGACGACGTGGGCGAAGTCGAAATCGAGCTGGCTGTCGGCGCGCTTGGTCAGCATCATGAAGCGCACGACGTCCTTGCCGACCTCGCGCACGACGTCGGCCAGCGTCACGAACGAGCCGGAGCGCTTCGACATCTTGACCGGCTCGCCGTTGCGCAGGAGCCGGACCATCTGGATCAGCTTGACGTCGAACGGCATCGATTTGCCGTCCTTGGCGGTCAGCGCCTGAACCGCCGCCCGGATGCGCTTGACGGTGCCGCCGTGGTCCGCGCCCCAGATGTCGATGAGCTGGTCGGCACTCTCCGACTTTTGATAATGGTAGGCCATGTCGGCGCCGAAGTAGGTCCAGCTGCCGTCGGACTTCTTGATCGGGCGGTCCTGGTCGTCGCCGAACTTCGTCGCGCGGAACAGCGGCAGCGTCACCGGCTCCCAGTCGTCGTCGGGCTCCTTGCCCTTCGGCGCTTCGAGGACGCCGTCGTAGACGAGGCCCTCGGCGCGCAGCCGGGCCTCCGCCGCCTCGGGCTTCTTCGCCGCCTGCACGTCGGACTCGTAGCTGACCACGTCGTGCTCGATGCCGAGCAGTTTCAGGTCCTCGCGGATCAGGTCCATCATGCGGTGGACCGCGTCCTTGCGGAACAGCGCCAGCCATTCGCTCTCGGGGGCGTCGACGTAGCGGTCGCCATATTGCTTCGCCAGCGCCTCGCCGACCGGCACCAGATAGTCGCCCGGATACAGGCCCTCGGGGATCTCGATGGTCGCGCCCAGCGCCTCGCGGTAGCGCAGGTGCACCGACCGCGCGAGCGTATCGACCTGCCCGCCGGCGTCGTTGACGTAATATTCCCGCGTCACCACGAAGCCCGAATAAGCGAGGATATCGGCCAGCGCGTCGCCGACCACCGCACCCCGGCAATGCCCCATGTGCATCGGGCCGGTCGGGTTGGCGGAGACGTACTCGACGTTGACGGTCGAGCCCTTGCCGAGGTCGGAGCGCCCGTAATCGACGCCCTCCCCGAGGATCGCACCGAGCTCCGCGCGCCACACGTCGGAGCGCAGGCCGAGGTTGAGGAACCCCGGCCCGGCGGGCTCGGCGCTGTCGACTTCGGGAAGCCGGGCGAGCTTCTGTGCCAGCGCCAGCGCGATGTCGCGCGGCTTCAGGCCGGCAGGCTTGGCGAGCACCATCGCGGCGTTGGTCGCGAGGTCGCCGTGCGTCGGGTCGCGCGGCGGCTCGACCGTGACATGCGCGAAGTTCAACCCCGCCGGCAGGTCCCCGTCCGCGACGAGCGCTGCGAGGGCGTCGGCGACATGGGCTTCGAAACGCTGGTAGAGGGTGGGCAAGGCGGGGTCCGGTGTTGCTGTACGTGGCCGCCGCTATAGGGGGTCGGCGGGGGTTGGCCAACATCGGGTGAGGCGTCGGGCGTCGGGTCGGCGCTCGTCTGCCCGGACGTGTCGGGCTTGTGGCTGTTCTGATACGGGGGACCGTTTCGGCGGTGGCGGGAAACAGCTCAATTGTGGACGTTCAGATTCGATCTGGTCTGACCTAAAAGCAGTCGTGCAGGTTAGACGCGGGTCAGCGCGTACCAAGCAATCGGCGCGGCGGCGACGGCAATGTACGTCACCATACTAGCGGCGGGCGTTCGATTTTCGTTGAGGGTTGCCCATACCGAACCAGTGACCGCGAATATCGGAACTACGATCAGGGCTGCAAATAAGTCGGGTTCTTGGAGCGGATGACCACCCATCGAGCTTCCGACGATAAAACCAAAGACTGAAAGGAGGACGACGGACACGGCGCACAAGGCCGCAATGACCTTGGCGGTGCGCTGCAAGAGATCCTTAGCGTTCACCGGTTCGACTTAGTGGTGGAAATGGTACGCGTCCACCCTGGCAAACCGCGATAGCCTATCCGAACCTAAAGGCGGACGGTCGTCACAATCATAGCAAGTAGTTCACCACCTACGCTGTAGCCGCATACTCTTTCCCGCGGCCAGTTACCGTGCACGCATCAATTGTCATCCTGGGCTTGACCCGGGACCCAGCTAACCACGGAGTCCGGGCGCTGGGTTAGCTGGGTCCCGGGTCGAGCCCGGGATGACAATGGGGGTTGGATTGCGCGCTCCGGCATTGTCGCAGCGCGGTGATACCTGTCCTACAGGCGTACCGATGTGGTACACGACAGCAATGACCGATCGTTTGCAACGCCGCGCCACGGGCGCGATCTCGACGCGCGGTGCGGAGCCGCGCCGTCCCGCTCGCCACTTGAGCGAAGTTTACTGTTTAAGCGGAAAGTTCGTACCATTCCGCCCGTTTCACACCCGGCGCGGGCGTCAGAAGCTCACGCCGTCGGGCAGCGGCGATGGGCCGACCAGCCGCTCGTACTCGCGGATGGCGAAGCGGTCGGTCATGCCGGCGATGAAGTCCGCGATATGCCGGGCGCGGAACGGCTCGACCGGGGGCAGCGTCGCGCGCCATTGCTCGGGCAGCCGGTCGGGATCGGCGTGGAGCGCGTCGAACAGGCCGGCGACGATGTGCTGCGACGGGTCGCGGAGCGCCAGCACGCTCGGGTGGCGGTACATGCGGGCGCGGAGGAACGCCTTGAGCGCGGTCTCCGCCGCGACCATCGCGGGCGAGAACGCGACCAGCGCGCGGCCGACGGCGCGGACGTCCTCGACCGACCGGGGCGCGGCTTCGGCGAGCCGGACGCGGGTCTCGGCCAGCAGGTCGGTGGTCATCCGGCCGATCTGCTCGCGGACCAGTTCGGGGATCAGCCGCCGCTTCTCGGTGGTCGCCGGGAACCGCGCCTTGACCGCCGTCCAGCAGTCGGCGGTGAACGGGACGGCGAGCAGCTCGTCGAGGCTGAACAGTCCGGCCCGGATACCGTCGTCGAGGTCGTGGTTGTCGTACGCGATATCGTCCGCGAGCGCCGCGACCTGCGCCTCGAGCCCCGGCCACGACGCGAGCTCGAGCGGCCACGCGGCGTCGATCTCGGCCAGTGCCCAGGGTGCGGCGACGACAGGCCCGTTGTGCTTGGCGAGGCCTTCGACGGTCTCCCAGCTCAGGTTGAGGCCATCGTGGGCGGGGTAGCGGTGCTCGAGCCGGGTCAGCACGCGGACGGTCTGGGCATTGTGGTCGAAGCCGCCGTAGGGGGCCATCGCGGCTTGCAGCGCGTCCTCGCCGGAGTGGCCGAATGGCGGGTGGCCGATGTCGTGGGCGAGCGCGCAGGCTTCGGTCAGGTCCTCGTTGAGGCCGAGCGCGCGGGCCAAGGTGCGGGCGATCTGGGCGACCTCGAGGCTGTGGGTCAGGCGGACGCGGAAATGGTCACCGTCGGGGGCGACGAAGACCTGGGTCTTGTCGCGGAGGCGGCGGAAGGCGCTCGAATGGACGATGCGGTCGCGGTCGCGCTGGAAGGCGTCGCGGGTCGCGCTGGCGGTCTCGGGATGCTCGCGCCCGCGCGACCGGGCGGGGTCGCTGGCGTAGGGTCGGATGCTCATGCCCGGGCGTCGAGCCAGACCGCGTGCCGGGCGAAGTCGGCGACGATGCCGAAGGACCGCAGCACCTGCGTGCCGACGTTGCAGTCGGCGGCCTCCGGGTTGGCGTCGACCGCGGCAACGATGTTGGTGAAGCGGCGCCCGGCGATGTCGAGGCTCTTGAGGGCCAGCGTGGACTGGCGCGCCTCGCCGCCGATGCCGCCGCCGCCGATGCTGCCGAGCGGGCGGCCGGTCAGGAAGCCGTGCCGGGCAGCGAAGGCCTCGCCGATCAGGACGTGTCCGGCGTTGCCGATGTCGAAGTCCGCGGTCGCGGCGATGCCCTCGATGGTGACCGCGACCTGCTCGACGCCGCGGCGGGGGGTCAGCGCGACGCGCTTGCCGGCGGGTTCGCGGCTACGGTCGAGCGGGGTCAGCGTCGCCGCGTCGACATCGACCGCGATCCGGCTGGCATCGAAGAACTCGCGCCCGAGGATCATCGAAATCGGGCGACCGATCAGCCGCCGGCCGATGTCGCCGAGGTCGATGATCGCCACGAAGCGCGGGCGCAGGGTCAAGCCGGCGACCTGCAGCACGACGCCCTTGACCAACTGCGTCTGGATGCTCGCCGCGCCCGACCCGCGCGCGGTCGCGGTGCGATACCCCTTGAGGCCAAGCTCGGCGGCGAACGCCTTGTCGACGACCGACGCCTCGGCGGCAGTGTCGAGCACCGCGTCGACCGTCCGCCCGCCGACCGTCACCGGGATCAGCAGGTGCCCGCCGGCGCGCTTCATCTGCACCGGCTGGGCGCCCGCCGTGCCCGGCAGCAACGCCAGCGCCGCGCCCGCCGCCATGAAGAACCGCCGGTCGATAAACCTCACCCGACCGTGCCGCTCGCCTTCAAGGCAGCAATCCGCGCGTCGGCGAAGCCCAGGCTGCTCAATATGGCGGCACTGTCAGGCTTGCTCGCCATCACCGGCACGACCGTCTCGCTTACCGAGTAACGCGGGGCCGGCGCGGGTTGCATGACGCCATCGGCCTCGACAAACGTACCGCGTGCGGCGTTGTGCGGGTGGGTCGGTGCCTCGGCCATGCTCAGCACCGGCGCGAAGCAGACGTCGGTCATCTCCATCAGCGCGCACCATTCGTCGCGGGTCCGCGACAGGAACAGCGCGGTCAGCTTGGCCTTGAGGGGCCCCCAGGCGGAGCGGCTCATCTGGGCATCGAAGTCGCCGTCGTCGGTGAGGCCTGCGAAGCGCCGCAGCTCGGCGTAGAACTGCGGTTCGATCGAGCCGATCGACAGCCACTTGCCGTCGGCGGTCTCGTAGGTGTCGTAGAAGTGCGCCCCTGTATCGAGCATGTTGACGCCGCGGTCGTCGGACCAGATGCCGTTGGCGCGGAAGCCCCAGATCATCGCGTTTAGAACCGCCGCACCGTCGGTCATGGCGACGTCGATGACCTGGCCCTCGCCGGTCTTTGCGGCGTGCAGGAAGGCGCTGACCATGCCGAATGCCAGCATCATGCCTCCGCCGCCGAAGTCGCCGACCATGTTGATCGGCGGGGTCGGCTTGTCGCCGGCGCGGCCGTAGCCGTGGAGTGCGCCCGCCAGCGCGATGTAGTTGATGTCGTGCCCCGCCGACGCAGCATAAGGCCCGGTCTGGCCCCAGCCGGTCATGCGGCCATAGACCAATTTCGGATTGTCGAGCAGCAGCACCTCCGGCCCCAGCCCGAGGCGCTCGGTAACGCCGGGTCGGAAGCCTTCGAAGAAGCCGTCCGCGCCCTTGGCCATCTCGCGGATCAAAGCGATGCCGTCCGCGCTCTTCAGGTCGACATGGATCGTCCGGCGCGAGCGCAGCAGCGGATCGCGCGCGTCCACACGCGTGCCCGGCCGCTCGACCCGGATGACCTCGGCGCCGTGGTCGGCGAGCATCATGCCCGCGAACGGTCCCGGGCCGATGCCCGCCAACTCGATGATGCGAAGGCCGGCAAGTGGTCCGGGCATACGGCGCTCTCCCCAATGAGGCGGGCGTGATGCCTCGCTGCGGGGTGTGTGGTCAAGCGAGGGGGGATGCTTCGAGCGAGCGCTGTGTCATCCCCGCGGCGGCGGGGACCCACGATCTCGGAATGTCGTGTTCATGGGTCCCCGCCAGCGCGGAGATCACAGGGCAGTCGGTCTGCGCTTACTCGTTGATCTGGCGGCGGAAGAACGGCGGGATCTCGACGTCGGTCCCTGCCTCGGGCTGGCGCTCGGGCTCCGGGGCCAGTGTCGTCGGGGCGCGCGGCGCTGCGGGCTTTGTACCACGGCTGAGGTTGAGCATCTTCTGGAACAGCGACAGCGGCTCCTCGGGCGCAGGCTCGGGCTCCGGGGGACGAATCCGTATCACCGGGGCAGCGGTCGATGCCTTGGGGGTAAACTGCGCAATCAGCGGCTGCGGCTCCTCCTCGATCAGCTCGGCCTGGGCGAGGTCGAGCTCCTCGCTCATCGCCAGCTCGGGCAACGGCATCACCGGCTCGGGCTCGGGCACGGCTGCCTTGGGCTCCGGCAACGGCTCGGCGACGGGCGTGGTGCGGCCGGGGACCGCGACGGTCGGGCCGTCGAAGCTGCCGTTGTTGCGGCTGAACATGCTCGGACGCGGTGCCTGGACGCTCGGGGTGCGGGCGACGACATCGATGCCGGTCGCGACGACCGAGACGCGCATCATGCCGTTGAGGTCGGGGTTGAATGCCGAGCCGACGATGATGTTGGCGTCGGGGTCGACCATCTCGCGGATGTGGGTCGCGGCCTCGTCGACTTCGTGGAGGCGCAGGTCGTCGCCGCCGGTGATGTTGATGATGACGCCCTTGGCGCCCCGCATCGAGACTTCGTCGAGCAGCGGGTTGGCGATCGCCTTCTCGGCGGCCTCAATGGCGCGGCGCTCGCCGCTGGCCTCGCCGGTGCCCATCATCGCCTTGCCCATTTCCGACATCACGGTGCGGATGTCGGCGAAGTCGAGGTTGATCAGGCCCGGCATGATCATCAGGTCGGTGATGCCGCGGACGCCCTGGTGGAGGACCTGGTCGGCCATGCCGAAGGCCTCCTTGAACGTGGTGTTGGCGTTGGCGATCAGGAACAGGTTCTGGTTCGGGATGATGATCAGCGTGTCGACGTGCTGCTGCAGCTCCATGATGCCGTCCTCGGCGGCGCGCATCCGGCGCAGCCCCTCGAAGGCAAACGGCTTGGTGACGACGCCGACGGTCAGGATCCCCTTCTCGCGGGCAGCGCGCGCCACGACGGGCGCCGCACCGGTGCCGGTACCGCCGCCCATGCCCGCGGTAATGAAGCACATGTGGCAGCCTTCGAGTGCGTTCTCGAGCTGGTCGATGGTCTCTTCGGCCGAGGCCTTGCCGATCTCCGGCCGCGACCCGGCACCAAGGCCTTGCGTGATCTTGAGCCCGAGCTGGATCCGGGTTTCGGCCTTCGACGCCTGCAGCGCCTGCGCGTCGGTATTGGCGACGACGAAGTCGACGCCCTGCAACTGCGCGTTGATCATGTTGGCGACCGCGTTACCGCCCGCTCCGCCGACCCCGATTACGGTGATCCGTGGCTTGAGCTCTGTCAGCTGCGGTCGTTGCAGTTCCAGCATGTCGTATCTCCCTTGCACGTCACATACCATTACCGGTGGTCCGGCATCAAATGCTGCTTTTGAGTTTCTTGAACATTCCACCCCATCCATTGCCCTGACTGACCGGTCCGGCGACCGGTTTGCCCGAGCGGGAATGGTAGAGGTCCTGGACGTCGGCGGCGGCGAACAGCGCGAGGCCCGCCAGCGTCGCGAAGGCGCAGCCCGATTGCGCCTCCGGCAGCGCCGTCAGCCCGCGCGGCCGCCCGAGCCGGACCGACCGCCCGAGCGCGCCCTGCGCGAAGTCGGAAATGGCGCGCAGCTCGGCGCCGCCGCCGGTCAACACGACCTGCCGTGCTTGTGGCCCGGTATAGCCGAGTTCGACCAGCGCCTTGGCGATCTCGCCGAACAGCGCATCGAGGCGGTGGCGGATGACGCCGATCATCTGTGCAGTCGGTACCCGCCGCGGCTCGGCATTGTCGTCGTCGCTGATCGGCAGGATCTCGATCGCCTCGTGGTTGTCCTTGGGGCTGGTGATCGCCGCGCCATACAGGACCTTGAGCCGCTCGGCGTGGACCCGCTTGGTGGCGAAGGCGGAGGCGATGTCGTTGGTGATGTCGCCCGCGCCCATCGGCACCGTCGCAACGCCGATCAACTGGCCCATCATGTGGACCGCGATATTGGTCACGCCCGCGCCGATCTCGACAAGCGCGACGCCGAGGTCGCGCTCCTCCTTGACCAGGCAGGCGTAGCTCGCGGCGACCGGCGAGGCGACCATGGTCTTGACGCCGAGGTGGGCGCTCCGGACCGCAAGGTCGAGGTTGCGGATCGGCGGCGTGTCAGCCGTAACGACGTGGATGTCCATGCCGAGCCGGTCGGCATGGAAGCCGAAGGGCTGCTCGACCCCGTGCCCGTCGATGGCGAAGAGGGCGGGGGCCGCGTGCAGCACCGAGCGCGCGCCCGGCTCGATGCGGGCGCGGCCCTCGATCATCAGGCGGTTCATGTCCTCCTGCGCGATGCGGTGGCCGCCGATGTCGATCTCGACCGCGGTGACGTGGCTGTCGAGGCCGCCCGCGGACAGGTTGACGAAGGCTTCCTCGACCTGGACGCCGGCGTTGCGCTCGGCCTGGTCCATCGCGGCGCGGATCGCCGCCTCGGTGCGCTCCATGTCGGCGACCAGCCCGCGTCGCAGCCCCTGGCAGAAGCGCTGCCCGACGCCAATGACGCGGGGCGCGCCGTCGCCGCCGACCATGGCGATGAGGGCTGCGACCTTCGACGTGCCGACGTCGAGGACCGCGACGGTGCGCTCGCCGCGGACGACGCGTGCAACGGATTTGGAGACCGGCTTGGCCATCAGGTCACGAACGACTTCTTGTCGGACTTGCGGTCCTTGGCGGCGGCGGCCAGCGCGGTGCCGACGCCCGGGCCACGCAAGGTCAGCTTGTTCGGCGTGCGCAGGTCGAAGCGCGTGAAGCCACGGTCGATCAGGCCGTGCGCCTTGTCGAGCGCCGCGAACTGGGTCAGCGCGCGCTCGCTGGCGGCATCGCCTTCGGGCAGCGCCATCGTCTCGCCGGTGCGCAGCTGCAGGTCCCAGCGACGGCCGCCGACGAGGATCGCCGCCTTCACCTGCTTCGCCAGCGCCGGATGCTGGTCGAGGCGCCCGAGGATCTCGTTGGCACGCTGGTTGGCTTCCGGACCGACGACGAGGGGCAATTTGCCGAAGCGCTCCAGGCCCTCGTCGGTCAGCGGCTGGCCGCTACGGTCGATGGCGGAAACATGATGCTGATACTGCCACAGCGCCGCGGGCCGCCGCTCGACGATGTCGACGATCAGCGTGTCCGGCAGCCGCCGGCCGACGCTGGCATCGGCAACCCATGGCAGCGCGAGCAGCCGCTGGCGCGACTTCTCGAGGTCGACAAGCAGCATCGAGTTGGTCGACCCATCGAGCGCCGCGGTATAGACCGGCAGCTTGCCAAGATGGTTGAGCCCGCTCACCTCGACATGACGAACCTCGAAGCCGGCATCCGCAGCGGCGACCGCGCCCTTCTGCCACCAGCGCTGGGGGACGCCGAGCGCCGTCGCCCCGACCCCGACCGCGAGCACGAAGAGCACCCCAAAAGTGGTCCCGACAGTGCGGTAGAAACGTCCCGGCGCCACCGGCAGCGTCGTCAGTTTCGGCGGCGGCGGGCGCACGGCCTTGCGGGCGGGGCGCTTCTGGGCCTGGCCGCGACGCTGGACGGTGCGGGTCATGCGAGCGCGCTCGCGAGGATGCGTCCGACGAGGTCGTCGTAGCTGATGCCGCAATGTTTCGCCTGTTCGGGCACGAGGCTGAGCGAGGTCATGCCGGGCTGGGTATTGACCTCGAGCAGGTACAATCCGTCGACGCCCTGCGCCGGATCGAAGCGGAAATCCGACCGCGAGGTACCCCGGCAGCCCAGCGCGACGTGTGCATCGAGGGCCATCTTCAACGCTGCCGCCTCGATGCCGGCGGGTAGTTCCGCCGGGCAGGTGTGAACGGTCAGGCCGTCGGTGTACTTGGCGTCATAGTCGTAGAAGCCTTGCGTCGGGTTAAGCTCGGTGACGGCAAGCGCCTCGCCGTCGAGGACCGCGACGGTCAACTCGCGCCCGGCGATGAACGGCTCGGCGAGCAACTCGTCGAAGTGCCGCCACGGCCCCTCGACGTCGCGGCCGATAGGATTGCCGTAGTTCGACTGGTCGGTGACGATGGCGACGCCGACCGACGAGCCCTCGTTGACCGGCTTGAGCACGTACGGGCGCGGCAGCGGGTCGCCGTCGTGGAGGCTGGCGCTGCTGACGATGTGTCCGCCGGGCATCCGGATCCCGAGCGGCACCAGCACCAGCTTGGTCAACACCTTGTCGATCGCGATCGCCGACGTCCGCAACCCGGAGTGGGTGTACTTGAACCCCATCAGGTCGAGCAGGCCCTGCACAGAACCGTCTTCGCCGGGCGTGCCGTGGAGCGCGTTGAAGACCACGTCGGGCGCGGCCTCGGTAAGGCGCTGGGCGACGTCGTGGCCCATGTCGATCGCGGTAACGTCGTGGCCGAGGCGTTCGAGCGCCGCCGCGATGCCACGCCCGGAGGTCAGCGAAACCTCGCGCTCGGCGGACCAGCCGCCCATGAGGACCGCGACCTTCATGCGCGCCCCACCCGCTCGATTTCCCATTCGAGCTCGACACCGGAGTGAGCCAGAACCCGGCGGCGGACCTCGTCACCGAGCGCCTCGATGTCGGCGCTGGTCGCGTCGCCGGTGTTGATCAGGAAGTTGGTGTGCTTCTCGCTGACCTGCGCGCCGCCGACCTGCAAGCCCCGGCAGCCGGCCGCGTCGACGAGCTGCCACGCCTTGTGCCCGGGCGGGTTCTTGAAGGTCGAGCCGCCGGTGCGCGACCGCAGTGGCTGCGACGCTTCGCGTTCGGCGGCGATGCGGTCCATCTCGGCGGCGATGGTCGACTTGTCGCCGGGGAGCCCGCGGAACACCGCCTCGACGACGATGTCGCCCTGTGGCAGCGCCGAGTGGCGATAGCTGAAACCGAACGCGCTGGCGGGCAAGGTCTCGACCGCGCCCGAGCCGCGGACGACAGTGGCCTCAACGAGAATGTCGGACACGTCGCGGCCGTAGGCGCCGGCATTCATCCGCACCGCGCCGCCGGCGGTGCCGGGGATACCGCGCAGGAACTCGAGGCCTGCGAGGCTCGCGTCACGAGCCGCCGACGCGACCGAAATGCCCGGAGCACCGCCCCCGGCACGGACGAGGTCACCCTCGACCGAAATCTGCGCCATCGCCTTGCCGAGCCGGACGGTCACGCCGTCGACGCCGCCGTCGCGCACGATCAGGTTCGAGCCAAGGCCGAGCGGCAGCACTGCGGTTTCGGCCGGGAGATCGGCGACGAACGCCGCAAGATCGTCGGCATCGGCCGGCTCGAACAGCGTCTCCGCCGCGCCGCCGGTCTTGAACCAGATCAGCGGCGCCAGCGGTGCATCGGCGGTCAGCCGGCCGCGCCTTCCCTCCCCCCTCGAGGGGGAGGGACCGGTCGCCGCTTGGCGACCAGGGAGAGGGGGTGCGGTGGCGATCACGCGGCCCCTCTCCCTGCTTGCGAAGACGCAACCTGTCCCTCCCCCTCGAGGGGGGAGGGAAGGCGAGCGGCGCGGATGCCATCGGCGAGGCCCGCGGCCCACTTGGTGATGTCGCCCGCGCCGAGGCAGACGATCATATCGCCGGGCTTGGCCTCCTCGGCCATCTGTTCGGCGAGCATGGCGGCGCTGTCGGTGGTGAAGATCAGGCGATGACCGGCGCGCTTGAGGCCTGTCGCCAGCGCCTCCGCATCGACGCCCTCGATCGGGGTTTCGCCAGCGGTATAGACCGGTGCGACCCACACGCCGTCGGCGTCGTTGAAGGCGGTCTGGAACTCGGCCATCAGGTCGCGCAGGCGGGTGAAGCGGTGCGGCTGGACGACCGCGAGTACCCTGCCTTGCGCGCCTTCGCGAGCGGCGGCGAGCACGGCCTTGATCTCGACCGGATGGTGGCCGTAGTCGTCGATGACGGTGATTCCGTCGACTTCGCCGACATGGGTGAAGCGCCGCTTGACCCCGCCGAAGTTGGCGAAGCCGCTGCGGATCGCGTCGTCGGACAGCTTGAGCTCGAGCGCCACCGCGACCGCGGCGAGAGCGTTCTGGACGTTGTGGCGGCCGGGCATCGGCAGCATCAGGTCGGTGATCCGGCGCTCGCCGTCGCGGCCGCGGATCAGCGCGTCGAAGCGGTTGCCGCCCGGCACCGGCACGACGTTCTCGCCGCGCACGTCGGCCTGCGCGCTGAACCCATAAGTGACGATCCGCCGGTCGGAGACGCGCGGCAGCAGCGCCTGGACCTCGGGGTGGTCGATGCACAGCACGCCGGCGCCGTAGAACGGCACGTGCTCGACGAACTCGGCGAAGGCGTCGCGGACGCGCTCGAAGCTGCCCCAGTGGTCGAGGTGCTCCGGGTCGATGTTGGTGACGACGCCAATGGTGCCGGCGAGGCGCAGGAACGAGCCGTCGCTCTCGTCCGCCTCGACGACCATCCAGTCGCCCGCACCGAGGCGTGCGTTGGAGCCGTAGGTGTTGATGATGCCGCCGTTGATCACCGTCGGGTCGAGGCCGCCCGCATCGAGCAGCGCCGCGACCATCGAGGTGGTCGTCGTCTTGCCGTGGGTGCCGGCGACCGCGACCGTCGACTTGAGGCGCATCAGCTCGGCCAGCATCTCGGCACGGCGCACGACCGGGATGCGCTTTTCCAGCGCGGCGGCGACTTCGGGGTTGGTGCGCTTGATCGCGGTCGAGGTGACGACGACGGCGGCGTTCTTGAGGTTGTCGGCGCTGTGGCCGATCATCACCTCGATGCCCTTGTCGCGCAGGTGGGCGACGACATAGCCCTCCGCGACGTCGGAGCCCTGGACCTTGTAGCCGAGGTTGCACATCACCTCGGCGATGCCGGACATGCCGATGCCGCCGATGCCGACGAAGTGAATCGTCCCGATTTCCGTGCCGATGCCGGTCATGCCGCTGCCCCAAGCTGGATCGCGAGAGTGGCGACCGCCGCCCCCGCATCGGGGCGACCGACGCTCTTAGCCGCATGCGCGGCTTTTTGTAGAGAGTCAGGCGTCGCCGTAAGCGAAACAATTGCCGCGGCGACGTTCGCGGGGGTGAAATCCTTCTCCGAAAGCATCGGACCGGCGCCGGCGCGCACGAATTCCGCGGCATTGGCGGTCTGGTGGTCGTCCATCGCCGCCGCGAAAGGCACGAGGATCGCGGGGCGGCCGGCCGCGGCAAGCTCGGCCATCGTCGACGCACCCGAGCGTGAGACCACCAAGCTGGCGGCAGCAAGGCGCGCGGGCAGGTCGGCAAAGTAGCTCGCGCACTCGGCGGCAACCCCAAGGTCGGTGTACCTGGCGCGGACGATGGCGAGATCCTCCTCGCGGCATTGCTGGATGACCAGCAGGCGCGCGCGGAGGTCGGCGGGGAGCTCGGCGATCGCGGCAGGGACGACCCGCGACAGGATCGAAGCGCCCTGGCTACCGCCGATGATCAGCAGGTTGATCAGACCCTCGGACGGCGGTGCCTCGCCGATCGCGCGGACCGCGTCGCGCACCGGCAGGCCGGTCAGCACGGTCTTGGCGTCGTATTTCGCCGGTAGCCGCCGCGTGCCCGCGAAGCTCGTGGCGATGCGGGTCGCGCGGCCGGCGAGGAAGCGGTTGGTGCGTCCGAACACGGCGTTTTGCTCGTGGAGGATGGTCGGGATCTTGAGCGCCGAGGCAGCGAGCAGCGGCGGCAACGACGGGTAGCCGCCAAAGCCGATGACTGCCGCGACATGCTCGGCCTTCAGGAACTTCATCGCGTCAGCCCGCCCGCGCCAGATCGCGCGCAGCGACTTCAGCGGTGTACGCAGGCTGAGCACCGCGGACTCGATGATGCGGCTGGTGACGCCGGTGAACAGCCCGGGAAAGCGCAGCCCGCGCGCGTCGGTCAGCAGCGTCACCCGGTGGCCGCGCTTGATCAGTTCGTGCGCGACGACGGACGCGGGGACCATGTGGCCCCCGGTCCCGCCCGCCGCGACGACGTAGTGGCTCATGCGGTGCGGACCCCGACATAAGGTGAGTGCTTGAGGAAGCGGTTGCGCCGGGTCAGCGCCAGCAACAGCCCCATGCCGAGCGACAACGCCAGGAACGACGAGCCGCCGTGGCTGACGAACGGCAGGGTCATGCCCTTCGACGGCATCAGCTTGAGGTTGACGCTCATGTTGATCGCTGCCTGCAGCCCGAACTGGACCGCGAGACCGGAGGCGGCGAGGAAAATGAACGGCTCCTCCTCGTCGAGCAGTTGGAGCAGCACCCTCAGCACGATCGCGAGGTACAGCACCGCGACGAGCGCGCAGGCGACAGCGCCGAACTCCTCGCCGATCACCGAGAAGATGTAGTCGGTGTGCGGCTCGGGCAGCTTGAACTTCATGACGCCCTCACCGGGGCCAGCGCCGAACAAGCCTCCCGCCTTGAAGCAGTCGAGCGCCCGGTCGATCTGGTAGGTGTCGCCGCCGCCGGTCAGGAACTTGTCGATGCGCTCGGTGACGTGGGGGACGAATTCATAGCTCAGCGCCAGCCCCACCGCGCCCGCTGCGACCGAGCCGCCGACGACCCAGATGCTCATGCCCGCGAGGATTGCCTGGGTCAGCCATACCGCTCCAAACAGCGCCGTCTGGCCGAAGTCGGGCTGCTTCACCAGCAAGGCGGCGATGATCACCAGGAGCCCGAACGACAGCTGCATCGTCGGTACCGAGCGGTCGTCGAAGCGCAGGCCGAGCAGCCACGCCGTGGTCACGATGAAGACCGGCTTCAGGAACTCCGAAGGCTGGAACTGGAAGCCGGGCAGCGCGATCCAGCGCACCGCGCCGTTGACCTCGGCTCCGACCAGCGGCACCGCAAACAGGCAGGCGAGGAACACCACCGTCAGCGCGATCGCGACACGCTTCGCCCAGGCGATCGGCAGGATCGAGACGCCGAGCATCAGCGGCACGCCGGCCAGCACCCACATTATCTGGCGCTTCAGATAGAACAGGTCGCCGACGTGGACGTTGCCGCCCGAATAGCGGTGCGCGGCGGCGGGCGAGGCGGCGGCGACAGCGATGAGCCCGGCACCGATCAGCAGCATGACGAGGGTCAGCAGCAACTTGTCGATGGTCCAGAACCAGTGACCGACCGCGCTCCGGTCGTTACGCGACAACGCCTTCATTCAAGCCCCCCGACAAGCGCCCGGAACGCGTCGCCGCGTGCCTCGTAATCCTTGAACTGGTCGTAAGACGCGCACGCCGGCGACAGCAGCACGACCTCGCCCGATACCGCAGCCCGGTGCGCCTGCGCGACCGCCTCGGCAAGTGTCCCAGCCTGCACGACGGGCACCTGGCCCTCGAGCACGCCGGCAAACACCGGCATCGCTTCCCCGATCAGGTAGGCGGCGCGGACATGCCCGAAGAACGGCGCGCAGGCGTCGAGCTCGTCGGTCTTGGCGCGGCCACCGGCGATCCAGTGGATGTGCGGATAAGCGGCCAGTGCCGGTGCCGTGGAGGTCGGGTTGGTCGCCTTGCTGTCGTTGACGTACGTGACGCCGCTGACGGTGGCAACGCGCTCCATGCGGTGCGGCAAGCCCTTGTAGCTGGCGAGGCCGCTGAGGATGACGTCGTTGTCCAGCCCGAGCGAGCGGCAGGCGGCAATCGCGGCGGCGGCGTTCTGGGCGTTGTGCGGCCCCTGCAGGTCGGGCCAGTCGGACTGCCGCCCGATCGCCAGCCCGTCGACATACGCAACACCGCCACCGACGCTGACGCCCTCCTCGACGATCCGGCTGGCCGACGCCGGCACGAGGTGCGCGACGACCATCTCGGCGATGTTGCACGCCAGCCTGTCGTCCATCGCGATGACCGCGTCGTCCTCCGGCACCTGCATCGCGAACAGCCGTGCCTTGGCGGCCGCATAGGCCTCGACGGTGCCGTGGCGATCGAGGTGGTCGGGGGTAATGTTGAGCAGCACCGCGACCTCGCTGACCAGGCTGAAGGTCAGGTCGAGCTGGAAGCTGGACAGTTCGAGGACATAGACGCCGCCCTCGGGCAGCGCCTCCTGCGACAGGATCGGCAGGCCGATGTTGCCGCCCATCGTCGTCGGGACGCCCGCCTGCTCGAGAATGTGGTGGATCAACGCCGTCGTCGTCGACTTGCCGTTGGTACCGGTGATGCCGACAACCTTGTGCGGCGGCAACTCGGGCCGGGCGAGCGCGAACAGCTCGATATCGCCGATAACCGGGATCTTCGCCGCGGTCGCCTTGACGAACAGCGGGGCTGCGTGCGGGACGCCGGGCGAGACGATCAGCGCATCGAGGGTGCGGAGGTCGGCCTGGTGTAGGTCGGTGGTCGCGCCGCCGAACGCCGTCCGCGCCGCCTCGCCGTCGTCCCACGCCAGCACCGTCGCGCCGCTCGCGGTCAACGCGGCGACGACCGACGTGCCGGTGCGCGCCAGCCCGTAGACGCCGTAGGTCTTCCCCGCGAAGATTTTCGCCGTGATCACCGCAGCTTGAGCGTCGCGAGGCCGGCGAGCGCCAGCACGATCGAGACGATCCAGAAGCGGATGACGACCGTCGACTCGCTCCAGCCGAGGTGCTCGAAATGGTGGTGGAGCGGGGCCATGCGGAAGACGCGCTTGCCGGTGGTCTTGAAGCTCACGACCTGGACGATGACGCTGACCGTCTCCAGCACGAACAGCCCGCCGATCAGGACCAGCACGATCTCGTGGTTGGTGACGACCGCGATCGACCCCAGCGCGCCGCCGAGCGCGAGGCTGCCGGTGTCGCCCATGAACACCGCTGCGGGCGGTGCGTTGTACCAGAGGAAGCCGAGGCACGCCCCGATCATCGCGGCCGCGAACACCGCGAGCTCGCCCGATCCGGGGACGTGATGGATGCCGAGGTAGTCGGAAAACCGGATGTTGCCCGCGAGGTAGGCGATCACGCCGAAGGTCAGCGCGGCGATGATCACCGGCATCGTCGCCAGCCCGTCGAGGCCGTCGGTCAGGTTCACCGCGTTGCCGAAGCCGGCGATGATGAACGCGCCGAACAGGATGTAGCCGAGGCCGAGCGGGATACCCGCGTCCTTGAGGAACGGCAGGTACAGGGTCGTGCCGGTCTTGCTGGCGATCCACGTCACCGCGAGGCCGGCGACGAAGAACTCGATCAGCAGGCGGGTGCGGCCGGAGATGCCCTTGTTGCTGCGCTTCGTGACCTTGTCGTAGTCGTCCATGAAGCCGATCGCGCCGAAACCGAGCGTCACGCCGAGGCAGGCCCAGGTGAAGCCGTTGTTGAAGTCCATCCAGATCAGCGTCGAGATCGTCATCGCGATCAGGATCATCAGGCCGCCCATCGTCGGCGTGCCGCGCTTGGTCAGCAGGTGCGAGGCGGGCCCGTCCTCGCGGATCGGCTGGCCCTCCTTGCCCTGCCGGGTGCGCAGCAAGGCGATGAAGCGCGGCCCGATCAGCAATGCGATGAACAGCGCCGTCGCCACCGCCGCGCCGCTGCGGAACGTCAGGTAGCGGAACAGGTTGAGCACGCCCTCGAATTCGAAATAGCGGGCGAGGGCGTAGATCATGGACGGTCTTCCTCGCGCAGTGCCGTGACGACGGCACCGAGGCCGACACCGTTCGAGCCCTTGACGAGCAAGACGTCGTCGGGGGCGAGGTCGAGGCTATCGCGAACCTGCGCGGCGCTGTCGACATGGCGCACGCCGAGTTGCCGCCTGAGCGCGTCGGCAAGTGGCGCCATCGCCGGGCCGACCAGGATCGCGCGCGTCACGCCCGCCGCGACGATCATCGGCGCGAGGCCGGCGTGGAAGTCCGAACCCTGTGCGCCAAGCTCGCGCATCTCGCCGAGCAGCGCGATGCGGCGGCCTTTGCCGACGGGTACGGCGTCGCCCAGCACCGCGAGTGCGGCCGCCATCGAGGCAGGATTGGCGTTGTAGCTCTCGTCGATGACGATGACCCCGGCGGCGGTGCGGAAGCGCTGCCCGCGCCCCGGCAGGCCGGACATCTCCGCGAGCGCAAGGCCCGCCAGCGCGAGGTCGCCGCCGACCGCCTGCACCACCGCCAGCACGCCGAGCGCGTTCTCGAGCCAGTGCTTGCCGGCCATGCCGATCTTGAAGGTCAGGCGCTCGTCGCCGACCTGCGCGGTGCACGTCGTCAGGTCGGGGAGCAGCGCATAGTCGAGCGGGTGGACGTCGGCCGCGCTGTCGAGGCCGAAGGTGACGATGGTCGCCGCGAACGGACGGGCGTGTCCGATCAGGCGGTCGCGGTGCGGGCTGCCGTAGGGGATGACCGCGGTCCCACCGTCCTCGAGTCCAGCGAAGATCTCGCCCTTGGCGTCCGCGATGGCTTCCTCGCTGCCGAAGAACTCGATGTGGGCAGGGGCGATGGTGGTGACGACCGCGACGTGGGGCCGGACCTGCGCGGTCAGGGCGTGGAGCTCGCCGGCGTGGTTCATGCCCATCTCGAACACCCCGAAGCGCGACGCAGCGGGCATCCGCGCCAGGCTCAGCGGTACGCCGACGTGATTGTTGTAGCTCTTGACCGAGGCGTGGACGCGGTCGGGGGCAAAGCGCTCGAGGCTCGCGGCGATGGCGGTCTTGACCCCGGTCTTGCCAGCGCTGCCGGTGACCCCGATGACCTTGCCGGACATGCGCGCGCGGGCCGAACGCCCGAGCGCTTCGAGGGCTGCGGTGGTGTCGGCGACCAGCACGTGAGGCGCGTCGACCGGCTCGGAGACGAGGAAGCCGCGCGCGCCGCGCAGCTTCGCCTGCTCGATGAACTTGTGACCGTCGGTGGCCTCGCCCTTGAGCGCGACGAACAACTCGCCGCCGATGATTTCGCGCGAGTCAAACGTCACCGCATCGACGTCGAAGTCACCGTGGACGGTGCCGGCGGTGGCCTCGGCGATCTCCGCGCTGGTCCACAACGCTCGCATCGGGCCCGTCATGCCGCGCACTCGCGCGCGACCTGGATGTCGTCGAAGGGCAGCACCCGGTCGCCGACGATCTGCCCCTGCTCGTGGCCCTTGCCGGCGATCAGCACGACGTCGCCGGGGCCGCTTTCGGCAAGCGCCGCCGCAATCGCCGAGCGCCGGTCGCCGATCTCGGTCGCGCCGGGGGCTGCCGCCAGGATCGCGGCGCGGATGCTGGCGGGGTCCTCGGAGCGCGGGTTGTCGTCGGTGACGATGACCCGGTCGGCGTCGCGCACCGCGACCGCGCCCATCTCGGGGCGCTTTCCGGTATCGCGGTCGCCGCCCGCGCCGAGCACGACGATCAGGCGGTCGCGTGTGTGCGGGCGGAGCGCGGCGATCGCGGCCTCGACCGCGTCGGGCGTGTGGGCGTAGTCGACATAGACCGGTGCGCCGCTGCGGGCGATGACGGCGCGCTCGAGGCGGCCGCGCACCGGCTGCAGGCGCGCGCAGTTCGCCAACGTTGTCGCAACGTCGCCACCGGTCGCGATGCACAGGCCGGCCGCGACGAGCGTGTTCGCCGCCTGGTAGGCACCGATCAGCGGCAGCTCGATCTTGAAGGTCTTGCCCGCCGCCTCGACGACCAGCGTCTGCCCGAGCTGCGTCGGCGTGCGCGACACCAGCTTGAGAGCTTCCCCGCCCTCCCCGACCGTCATCACCTTGAGGCCACGCGCTGTCGCCGCCGCGATCACCCGCGCGCTCCAGTCGCCGTCATCGGCCCAGACGACTGCAGTTCCGGCGCTGTCCACGACCTCGGTAAACAGCCGCAGTTTGGCGGCGAAATACGCCTCCATCGTCAGGTGATAGTCGAGGTGGTCGCGGCTCAAATTGGTGAATCCGGCGGCGCTGACCGGCAGCCCCTCGGTGCGGAACTGGGCGAGGCCGTGGCTCGACGCCTCGAACGCCGCGTGGGTCACGCCCTCGCGCTGCAGGCCCGCCATGTTGGCGAGGAAGGTCACCACGTCGGGCGTCGTCAGGCCGGTGGTGACGCGGTCGTGCGCGGTGGTGACGCCGAGCGTGCCGATGCTCGCGGCATTGTGCCCGGCCATCAGCCACAATTGGCGCAGCAGTTCGGTGGTGCTGGTCTTGCCGTTGGTGCCGGTAACCGCGACGGTGGTGGCGGGGAACGGCGCGAAGAACTTGGCCGCCAGCCGCGCGAACGCCCGCCGCGGCTCCGGGTCGGCGACGTGCCAGGCCCCGACGACGCTCGCCCCGGGCCGTGCCACGACCGCCACCGCGCCGCTCGCGACCGCGCCCGCGATGAAATCCTCGCCGTTGAACTTCGTGCCCGTGAACGCCCCGAACACCGTTCCCGGCGCGACCTTCCGGTGGTCGAGCGCGAACCCGGTGACGTCGGCGTCCGGAGCCCCCGGGACCAGCGCCGCGAGCCTCACTCGTCCGCCTGCTTGTCCGTAATCAGGCCAAGCAGCCCGCCGATGTCGATGTCTTTGCTATCGTCGGGCTGGACGCCGAGCATCGGGCCGATGCGGGTCACGAGCTTCTCGATGATCGGCGCCGAGACCATGCCGGCGGTCGCGAAGCCGCCGGTTTCGGCATTGCCGTGCGGCTCGTCGAGCATCGCCAGCACGACATAGCGCGGCGCGTCCATCGGGAAGGCCCCGGCGAAGGTCGAGACCAATTGGTTGTGCGCGTAGTGGCCGTTGACGACCTTTTCCGCGGTGCCGGTCTTGCCGCCGACGCGGTAGCCCTGCGCGTTCGCCTTGCGCCCGGTGCCGTTGGTGACGACAAGGCGGAACAGCGCACGCAGCTTGGCGGTGGTCGCCTCGGTGAAGACGCGGTGGCCCGGGACCGGCTGGCCGGGCTGGACCTTGAGCATCGTCGCGGGGTGGAGGATGCCGCCGTTGGCCAACGCCGCATAGGCCGTCGCGAGGTGGAGAGGTGACACCGAGACGCCGTGGCCAAAGCCGACCGTCATCACCGCCGCCTCGCCCCAGTTGCTGACCGGCGGATAGATCGGGCGGCCCTTCTCGAACAGCTCGACGTCGACCTTCTTGAAGAACCCGAGCTGGTCGAGATAGGCGCGCTGGCGCTCGCCGCCGAGTTGCGACGCGATCCGCGCCGTGCCGATGTTCGACGAGTGGATGAAGATCTCCGGCGTCGTCGCAAACTTGCGCAGCTCATGGCCGCGGTCGTCGTGGATGGTGTGGCCGCCGATGGTGATCGGGGCGCGCGCGTCGAAGGTCTGGCTCATCGAGGTGATGACGCCCGAGTCCAACGCCATCGCGATGGTCAGTGCCTTGAAGGTCGAGCCGAGCTCGTAGACGCCGACCGTCGTGCGGTTGAAGCGCGCATCGTTGCTGTCGTGGCCGGGCGCGTTGGGGTTGAAGGTCGGCAACGACGCCATCGCGACGACCTCGCCGGTGTGGACGTCCAAGATCAGGCCGGCCGCGCCGATCGCCCGGAACTTGACCATCGCCGCGCCGAGTTCGGACTCGAGCGCCTGCTGGACGCGGCTATCCATCGCCAGCGCGACCGGCATCCCGCGCGTCGCGGGATCGGTCAGGCGCTTGTCGAGGACGCGTTCCATGCCCGACATGCCGTAGCTGCGGTCCTTGCCCTCGGCGGTGTAGCCGATCGCGTGGGCACCGAGATCGAGGTCCGGATACAGGCGCTGCGGCTCGCGGCGCAGCGCCAGGCCGGGGTCGCCGAGGTCGTTGATCGCCTTCGCCTGCCACGGCAGCACCCGGCGCGCGACGTAGCGGAAGGCCTTGGGGCTGCTCAGCTCCGCATAGATTTCGGCCTCGGTGCGCTCGGTCAGGATCGCGGCGAGACGGTGCGCGAGGGCGTGCCGGTCGGTGATCAGCTTGCGCGGCTCGACGGTGATCGCGAAGGCATCGAAGCTCCGCGCCAGCTCGACGCCGTTACGGTCGACGATGTCGCCGCGCGCCGGTAGCAGCAGGGACGAGGCGTTGTCGCTGGCGGGCGCGGCGTGGAGCACCGCGAGGTCGACAAGGCGCAGGCACAGCACCGCGATCAGCGCGATGAACAGCATGCCGCCGATCACCAGGCGCGACCGCGCCTGGGCGAAGGCGGTCTGTCGCCGCCCGGCAAGCGCCACCGGCCGCGGCGGCAGCCGCGTCAATGCGCTGGCGGTGGCAACGCCGGCATTCACCGCAGCGCGACGCGGCGCAGGGCGACCTGCTGCAGGGTCGCGGTACCCGGGGCGCTCGGCAGGGCGTCACTTGCGGCGGCGACGTAGCTGGCGACCGTGGTCAGGCGCGACGCGGTTGTGTGCGCCGGGGTCGGTGCCGGCGTGTAGGCGACCGTCTGGAGCGGCGCGGCGGCGGGAGCGGGTGCTGCGGCGATGGCAAGTTGCGGAGCCGGGGCGGCCGGACGCGGCGCCTCGAAGTTCGCCAGCTTGACGGGATCATTGACCAGTTGCTGCGCGGTCGCCGCCTGCAGCCCGAATACCTGCTCGTTCCAGCGCGCCAGCTCGGGCAGCCGGGCGCGGGTCCGGAACTCGACCTGCAAGGTGCGGATGCCGCGCTCGTTGCTGGCGATCTCGCGGCGCAGGTCGGTGACCGCCTTGCGCTCACCGGATGCCTTCAGCGACACCGTGTAGCAGCCGAGCATGATGGCGAGCGTCGCGCCACCCCAGATCAGTGAACCAAAGCGGATCATGCGGCACTCCTACTCAGCGTATCGTGACTTGAATCGTGGCCCCAGGCGGGGGCGGCGGTGCGAACGGCGGCGCGCAGGGTCGCCGACCGTGCGCGAGGATTGCGGCGGGTCTCGGCATCCGAGGCGCGCACGGCCTTGGCGGGACGTGCGAAGCTCGGGGGGCGGCCGGCGAGCGCCGGGGGTGCGTGGCGCGAACCGGCGGGGGTGCCGCCCGAACGCTCGCGCAGGAACGACTTGACCGCGCGGTCCTCGAGGCTGTGGAAACTGACCACCGCAAGCCGCCCGCCGGGGCGCAGCAGGCGCTCGGCGGCGAGCAGCCCGGCATCGAGTTCGCCGAGCTCGTCGTTGATGTGGATGCGGAGCGCCTGGAAGGTGCGCGTCGACGGGTCCTTGCCACCGGGCTGCGGGCCGCAGACGCTGCGCACCAGCCGCGCCAGCTCCGACGTCCGGGTCAGCGGGCGGTCGGCGACGATGGCGCGCGCGATGCGCCGCGCCTTGGGCTCGTCGCCGAGGTTGTAGATGACGTCGGCGATGGTCGCCTCGTCGGCCGAGTTGATGAAGTCGGCGGCGGTCATCCCATCGCCGCCCATCCGCATGTCGAGCGGACCGTCCGACATGAACGAGAAGCCGCGCTCGGGCTGGTCGATCTGCATCGACGAGACGCCGATATCGAGCGCGATGGCGTCGACCGCATCGATGCCGCGGTCGGCGAGCTCGCGGTCCATGACGGCGAAACGCGCCTCGATCAGGGTCAGGCGGTCACCGTACCCGGCGGTCATCGCGGCCCCGCCGGCGATCGCGGTCGGGTCGCGGTCGAAGGCATAGGCCGTCGCGCCCTGCTCCAGCGCCGCGCGTGTGTAGCCACCCGCACCGAACGTGCCGTCGACGTAGAGTGCGCCGTCCGACAGCGCGAGCGCGGCCATGACTTCGTCGAGGAGGACGGGAACGTGGCTCATGCCGCTTCGCCGCGCGCTTCGAGTTCGCGGCGCAGGATGCGCGCCGTCGACGGATCGAGGTCCGGCACCCCGAGCAGCGTGCGCGGGTTCCACAGCTCGAAATACTCGCCCGCACCGAGGAAATAGACGAACCGCTCGAGACCCAGCAGGTCCTTCAGCGTCGGCGTCAGGGTGATGCGGTGGGCCTCGTCGATCTTGAGGCGGGTGGTGTTGCCGAACGCCCGGCGCAGCGCGACGCTGCGCTCACGCGAGTAATTGCCGGCATAGCGGGTCTCGATTTCGGCGCGCAGCGCGTCGCCGTGGGTCGGGTCGTAGGCGACCAGGCAGTCGTCGTACTCGGAGGGGCCGAGGATCAGCTCGCGCTCGACCGAACGCGCGGCAACGATCTCGCGAAACGCCGTCGGGACCGACACGCGCAACTTCGCGTCGACCGCATTCAGCGCAAAGCCAAGATATTGTTCCCCCGCCACCGATCCCCTCGCCTGGCAGGGCCTCCCTTCAAGTCACGGACAAGCCGCAACAATCCGAATGGGAAGAAAACCCGCCACCACTTCTGTGGACAAGCAGGTATCATGGGCTGGGTTGGGCCTCAATGGGAAATCTTGGGCACAGCCGCCATTTCGGACGGTTTTCGATGGAGCGAGTTAAAGCATAGCCGCTCGGAACAGGCCCGTTCTTCTTTCATTCTCCTGCAATTAAAGCTGTGGATAAGTCTGTGTAGACTTAACGCGCTACCGGTTTACGAATCGTTACCCGCGGTCGGGTCACTGGCTCGACGGCCAGCTTGCGGTCGGCCTCGCCGTTCGATCCCGGCGCGACGCCGAGCACGGCCAAAGTCTCGCTGCGGCCCGCAGCATGCGCGACCTGCCGGGCCGGGCGTAGCCCCGCCGCAGCGATAAGGACCATCAGGAAGATTGCTGCCAGACCCGTAAGTCCGGCGCGAACGCGTTGCATTGACCCTCACCGACCCGCATCCGGGACCCTGCCCCCAAGGTCTCGTCCAGGCTTTCTATTGTGACAAGATAGTCACTCCTCGCGATTATGTCGAGCCGTGGCCAAAAAGCGATAAGGCGGCCTAAACGCGCCAGGGCGGTGCAGCGATGCCCTTGGCCGCGCACCAGGCCGGGTCGAACAGGGTCGACAGGTACCGCAGTCCGCTGTCGCAAAGGATCGTCACGACGGTGCTGCCGGGGCCGAGATGTCGCCCCAGCCGGACCGCGCCCGCGACGTTGATCCCCGACGACAAGCCGAGGCACAGCCCCTCCTCCGCCAGCAGCCGGTGGACCCACGGCAGGCCCTCGCTGTCGGGAACCCGGAACTGGGTGTCGGGGGTGAAGCCTTCGAGATTGCCGGTGATGCGGCTCTGCCCGATGCCCTCCGACACCGACGAGCCCGTGCCGGTAAGCTCGCCATGGTCGTAATAGTCGAACAGCGCCGCACCCTCGGGGTCGGTCAGCGCGATGCAGATGTCCGCCCGCTGCGCCTTCAGCCCGAGGCCGACGCCCGCCAAAGTACCGCCCGTCCCGACCGCGCAGGTGAAGCCGTTCACCAGCCCCTCGGTCTGCGCCCAGATCTCCAGCGACGTGGTCTTGATATGCGCGAGGCGATTGGCGGTGTTGTCGAACTGGTTGGCCCACACCGCGCCCGGCATCTCCTCTGCCAGCCGCCGCGAGGTGTGCACATAATGGTAGGGCGACGAGTATTTCGCCGCCGGCACCAGCACCAGCTCGGCCCCGAGCGCCCGCAGCGTATCCTGCTTCTCCTGGCTCTGGGTGTCGGGCATCACGATGATGGTCTTGTAGCCGCGCGCATTGGCAACGACGGCGAGCCCGATGCCGGTGTTGCCCGCGGTGCCCTCGACGATGGTACCGCCAGGCGCGAGCACGCCGCGCGCCTCCGCGTCCTCGATGATGTACAGCGCCGCGCGGTCCTTGACCGACCCGCCGGGATTGAGGAACTCGCACTTGCCGAGAATGGTCGCACCGCTCGCCTCGCTCGGGCCGCGGAGATTGACGAGCGGGGTGTTGCCGATCAGGGCGGTGACGTCGGGGGGCACGGTCATGGAGCGGACTTAGTGGCGGCGCGCCCGGCTCACAAGCAAGCGATGCTTGGGAAGGTCGAAGGTGGGGGCGGGTCCGGCGCGTCGCCCACGACCCTACTCCGTGTTGTCATCCCGGCGAACGCCGGGACCCA